>DKJA01000173.1:15818-50414 GCA_002454505.1 Oxalobacteraceae bacterium UBA6704 | reverse complement strand
GCGCGCGAGCTGCTGGATAAAGTGGCGCGTTCTCACAACGGTCAGAAATAAACCACACGATGAGCCAGTTCCTCGACCAGTGCCGCAGCGTCGTCGGCGCGCCATTCGTGCTGGACCAGCCGGCCGACATGGCGCCGTTTCTGCGCGACTGGCGCGGGCGCTTCACCGGCGCGGCGCTGGCCGTGCTCAGGCCCGGTTCCGTGGACGAAGTCGCACAGCTCGTCAAAGCCTGCGCCGCCGCGCGCGTGCCGGTGGTGCCGCAAGGGGGGAATACAGGCCTCGTGCTGGGCAGCGTGCCCGATGCCAGCGGCACGGCCGTCGTGCTGTCGCTGGCGCGGCTGAACCGCATCCGTGCCGTGGATCCCGTCAACCGCACGATGACCGTCGATGCGGGCTGCATCCTGCAGCAGGTGCAGGAGGCGGCCGCTGAAGCAGGCTGCCTGTTCCCGCTGTCGCTGGCGGCCGAAGGCAGTTGCACGATCGGCGGCAACCTGGCCACCAATGCGGGCGGCACGGGCGTGCTCCGCTACGGGAACACGCGCGAGCTGTGCCTGGGCCTGGAAGTGGTCACGCCGCAGGGCGAGCTGTGGTCCGGCCTGACGGGCCTGCGCAAGGACAATACCGGCTACCACCTGCGCGACCTGTACATCGGCGCCGAAGGCACGCTGGGCATCATCACCGGCGCCGTGCTGAAACTGCATCCGGCACCAAAGGCGTCGATCACCGCGCTGGCCGCCCTGCCCTCGCCGGCCCACGCGCTGCGGCTGCTGTCGCTGATGCAGGACCGCGCCGGCGCCAGCCTGACCGGCTTCGAACTGATGTCGGCGTTCTGCCTGCAGCTGGTGCACAAGCACTTCCCGCAGTTGCCGCAGCCGTTCTCGCAGCCGCATCCGCAGTATGTGCTGCTGGAGCTTTCCAGCAGCGAATCGGCAGCGCATGCGGTGGCGCTGCTGGAAAACGGCATCGGCGCGGCGTTCGAGACCGGCATCATCGAGGATGCGGTGGTGGCCACGTCCGTCGCGCAATCGCGCGGGCTGTGGCAGATCCGCGAGCACATCCCGCTGGCGCAGGCGGCGGACGGCAAGAACATCAAGCACGATATCTCGCTGCCCGTGTCGTCCATCGCCGACTTTGTCGCGCACACGGAACCCTTGCTGCAGCAGGCTTTCCCCGGTTGCCGGCTGGTGTGCTTCGGCCACCTGGGCGACGGCAACCTGCATTTCAATGTGGCGCCGCCGGCAGGCATCGCCAATGAAGCCTTCCTCGCCAACCAGGAACAAGTGAACCGCGTGGTGCACGATGCGGTGGCCGGATTCGGCGGCTCGATCTCCGCGGAACACGGCATCGGCGCACTGAAACGCGACGAACTGGCCCGCTACAAATCGCCCGTCGAACTGGACCTGATGCGGGCCATCAAGGCCGCGCTGGACCCGCTCGGCATCATGAATCCCGGGAAAATCCTGTGAAGACCTGGCTGCTCGTGTTGTTCTTTGCCGCGCCGCTGGCGCATGCGCAGGTGCACAAATGCACCGTGGACGGCAAGGTGACGTACAGCGAACATCCCTGCCAGCACGGCACCGCCGTCGTACTGCCGCCGCCGCAGGCGCCCGCTGCCGATCCCGTCACGAAGAAGGATCTCGCGCGGATGCAGAAGGAATCGGCGCTGCTGCAGAAGGAACGCACGGCCCGCGACAACCTGCAGCGCCGCGAAGACGCCCGGCTGGACCGGCTGGCCGCCGCGCGGCGCCAGAAGTGCAGCAAACTGCAGCTGGATGTCCGCTGGGCCGCCGAAGATGCCCGCCGCGCCGCGCCCCAGTCCGCCGAAGCGGCGAAGCTGAAGGCCCGCCGCGCCGGTGAGCGCTACGCAGCCGAATGCGGTTGAGGATGTCGTCTCGGCACATTTTGTCCAGATGGCTGCTGCTGGGCGAATGGCGCGCGCATCCCGTGCGCGCCTTCACCGCCGTGATGGCGATCGCCATCGGCGTTGCGCTGGGTTTCGCGATCCATCTGATCAACGCGGCCGCCTTCAACGAGTTCTCCGCCGCCGTGCAAAGCCTGTCCGGCCAGGCCGACGTGCAGGTCGCCGGCACGGAAGCCACGTTCGACGAAACCATCTATCCCCGGCTGGCGGACCGGCCCGAGGTTGCCGTCGCCTCGCCCGTGCTGGAATTCGATGCCTCGCTGCCCGGCGAGAAAGGCGCGCTGCACATCGTCGCGCTGGACGTGTTCCGCGCCGGCTTCATCGCGCCAGACCTGGTCGGCGCACCGGCCAATGGCGAAGCAGCCGATACGCTGGCCGATGACGCCATCTTCCTGTCGCCCGCCGCGCAGCAATGGCTGGACGTCCAGCCGGACGCCCAACTGACCTTCCAGGCGGGTACGCAAGCGGTGCCGCTGCGCGTGGCCGGCTCGCTGCAACGGGCCCGCGTGGGCCAGCGCCTCGGCGTGATGGACATCGGCGCTGCGCAGTGGCGCTTCAACCGTCTCGGCAAGCTGTCCCGCGTGGACCTCAAGCTGCGCGACGGCGTGGACCGCAATGCCTTCCAGGCCGCGCTGGCACGCGAGCTGCAGCGCGATTTTCCCGGCCGCTTCCGCGTCGGCCAGCCGAACGACGCCAACCAGGAAAGCCGCAACAGCAACCTCAGTCGCGCCTACCGCGTCAACCTCAGCGTGCTCGCGCTGGTGGCGCTGTTCACCGGCGCCTTCCTCGTGTTCTCCACGCAGGCGCTGTCCGTGATGCGGCGCCGCAGCCAGTTCGCGCTGCTGCGCGTGCTCGGCATGGAACGCAGCCACCTGCTGCGACAGGTATTGATCGAAGGCGCGAGCCTGGGCATTGTCGGTGCGCTGCTCGGCATCGCCGGCGGCTACGCGATCGCCGCCGCCGCGCTGCACTTCTTCGGTGGCGACCTGGGTGCCGGCTATTTCACGGGCGTGCAGCCACAGGTGCAGTTCACGCCGGTCGCCGCCGCTGTCTATTTCACGCTGGGCGTGGGCGTCGCCCTGCTCGGCTGCGTCACGCCGGCATGGGAAGCGGCGCGCGCGGCGCCGGCCATCGCGCTCAAATCCGGTGCCGACGAAGTGGCACTCTCGCGCCTCGCCCGGCCGTGGCCGGCGCTGACCTGCCTGCTCGTCGCTGCACTGATGTCGCAGCTGCCGCCCCTGTTCGAGCTGCCGATTTTCGGCTATCTGTCGATCGCATTGCTGCTGGTCGGCGGCATCGCGCTGATGCCCCGCATCGCCGCCACCGCCTTCCGCCTCGCCCATCGCCGGTGGACTGCGCTGACCGCCGGCCGTACTGCCATCCCGGCCGTACCCACGCTGACGCTGGCGCGGCTGGCCAACGCATCCGGCCAGGCCGGCATCGCGCTGGGCGGCGTGCTGTCCAGCTTTTCGCTGATGGTGGCGATGGCGATCATGGTGGCAAGCTTCCGCGTGTCGGTGGACGACTGGATCCTGCAGGTGCTGCCGGCCGACCTGTATGCACGCACCGCCAGCGGCGGCGCCACCACAGGGCTGACGCCGGTGGAACAGCGGGCCATGCAGGCCGCGCCGGGCGTCGCACGCATCGACTTCCTGCGCCTGCGTTCGCTGTCGCTGCTGCCGGACCGCCCGAACGTGGCCTTGCTGGCGCGCGACATCGATGCCGCGCATCCAGAGAAGTCGATGGTGCTGATCGGCGCGCAAGCCGCGCAGCCGAGCGGCGCTTTGCCGCGCGCGTGGGTGTCCGAAGCGATGGCGGATCTGTACAGCATCGCGCCCGGCCAGACCCTGGACCTGCCGGTGGGCGGCACGGCACGGCCGTTTTTCGTGGCCGGCGTGTGGCGCGATTATGCGCGCGTGTCCGGCGCCGTGCTGATCGACCGCGCCGATTACCTGCGCATTACGGGCGATGCGGATGTCAGCGATGCGGCCATCTGGCTGGCCAAGGGCGCGGACGGCGATGCCGTACAGGCCACATTGAAACGGCTGCCGTTCGGCGCCGCGCTGGACGTCACGGCGCCGTCGGCCATCCGCGCGCTGTCGCTGCGCATCTTCGACCGCAGCTTCGCCGTCACCTATCTGCTGGAAGCGATCGCCATCGTCATCGGCCTGTTCGGCGTGGCCGCCACGTTCTCGGCGCAAACGCTGGCCCGCTCGAAGGAATTCGGCATGCTGCGGCACATCGGCGTCACGCGCCGCCAGATCCTCGGCATCCTCGCGCTGGAAGGGGGCGCGCTGACGGGCCTCGGCATCTCCACCGGTTTCGTGCTGGGCTGGGCGATCAGCCTGATTCTCGTCCATGTCGTCAATCCGCAGTCCTTCCACTGGACGATGCAGATGCACTTCCCGTGGCCGCTGCTGGCCGCCGTGGCCGGTGCGCTGCTGGTTGCCAGCATGTTGACGGCGCTGGCATCGGGACGCCAGGCACTGAGCGGCGCACCGATCCGCGCCGTGCGGGAGGACTGGTGATGCGTTTTCTCTTGATACTATTACTGGCGTTGTGCGGCCCGCTGTTCGCCGCACCGCCCGTTTATACGCCCGTCGTTCCCGGCACGACGCTGCAGTTCCCGCGCGACTTCGGCTCGCATCCCGGCTTCAAGACGGAATGGTGGTACGCCACCGGCTGGCTGACGACGCAGGACGGCCGTTCGGTCGGCTACCAGGTGACCTTCTTCCGCAGCGCCACCGACGTGGATACCGGCAATCCCAGCGCCTTCGCGCCGAAGCAGCTGATCATCGGCCACGCGGCGCTGTCCGACCCGGCGCAGAAACAGCTGCTGCACGACCAGCGCAGCGCGCGCGCCGGCTTCGGCCTGGCCTATGCGCGCGAAGGCGATACCGACGTCAGGCTGGACGACTGGCGCATGAAACGGGGCGCCGATGGCCGCTACACCGTCACCATCCCCGGCGCCGAATTCGCGCTGGAACTCGTGCTGGAGCCCACGCAGGCCCCGCTGCTGCAGGGCGACAAGGGCTATTCTCAAAAGGGCCCGCGTCCCGAACAGGCCAGTTATTACTACAGCAAGCCGCAACTGAAGACAAGCGGCACGATCCGCGAAAAAGGCGGCAAGGCCATCGCGGTGACGGGCGTGACGTGGCTCGACCACGAGTGGTCCAGCCAGGTACTGGATCCGGCCGCGTCGGGGTGGGACTGGGTGGGCGCGAACCTGGACGACGGCGGCGCGCTGATGGCCTTCCGCATCCGCGACAGGCGGGGTGGTAAACTATGGGGCCACGCCACGTGGCGCGATGCATCCGGTAAGATCACGCACTATGGTCCGGACCAGGTCACGTTTACGCCGCAACAGCGCTGGCGCTCACCGCGCACCGGCGCCGAGTATCCAGTGGCCTTGTCGATCGATACCGGCGGCACCATCTGGCACCTCGACCCGCTGCAGAGCGACCAGGAACTGGATTCGCGCCGCTCGACGGGCTCCGTGTACTGGGAAGGCGCGGTGACGGTCCGCCGCGACGGGCAGCCCGCGGGACGGGGCTACCTGGAACTGACGGGCTATGTCCGGCCGATGAAACTGTAAGAGAACAAAAGATACTGCCACCATAATGAGCAACAGCACCGACGGAACCAGCAGCAGCGCTGGCAGCAGCAACAGCACGCAAGCCGACACCCCCAAGCAAGCCCGCGAACTGACGAAAGGCAGCCTGGCCGCCTTCCGCGGACTGTTCCCGTTCCTGCGCCCCTACCGCAAGCAGTTCTTCATGGCCGGCATCGCGCTGATCGTGGCGGCCGCCGCCACGCTGGCGATCCCTGCCGCGTTCAAGCAGATGATCGACCTGGGCTTCGGCGCGCATGCCGGCGCGCGCAGCATCCAGCACGTCAACCTTGTGTTCCTTGCGCTGTTCGGCGTTGCCGCCGTGCTGGCGGTGGCCACGGCGGCCCGCTTCTACACGGTGTCGTGGCTGGGCGAACGGGTCACTGCGGATATCCGCAGTGCCGTCTACCGCCACGTGGTGCAGCAAAGCCCGGCCTTCTTCGAGACCACGCAGACGGGCGAAGTACTGTCGCGCATCACCACCGACACGACGCTGATCCAGGCCGTCGTCGGCACCAGCATCTCGGTCGCGCTGCGCAATGTGCTGCTGTTCCTCGGCGGCCTGGTGATGCTGTTCGTGACGAGCCCGCGGCTGTCCGCCATCATCATCGGGCTGCTGGTGCTGACCGTGGTGCCCATCGTGATCTTCGGCCGCCGCGTGCGCAAGCTGTCGCGCGATTCGCAGGACCGCATCGCCGACGCCTCCGCGATGGCCGGCGAAATCCTCAACGCGATGCCGACCGTGCAGGCATTCACGCACGAAGACATCGAAACGCGCCGCTTTGCCGGCTCCGTGGACAGCGCGTTCGCCACGGCGATGCACCGTATCCGCGCCCGCGCCTTCCTGACGCTGATCGCCATCGTGCTGGTGTTCGGCGCCATCGTGTTCGTGCTGTGGCTGGGCGCCCATGCCGTCATCGACGGCACGATGTCCGGCGGCGACCTCGGTCAGTTCATCCTGTATGCATCGATCGTGGCGGGTGCCATCGGCGCCCTGTCCGAAGTGATGGGCGAGGCGCAGCGCGCCGCCGGCGCCACCGAACGGCTGCTGGAACTGATGGCCGCGAAGTCGGACATCCAGTCGCCGGCGCAGCCGCTGGCGCTGCCGCCGCGGGCTGCCACGGGCGCCGCGCTGTCGCTGACCGACGTCACGTTTGCCTATCCGTCGCGGCCGGAGTCGCCGTCGCTGTCGCACCTGTCGCTGGACATCCGGCCCGGCGAAACGGTGGCCGTTGTCGGCCCGTCCGGCGCCGGCAAGACCACGCTGTTCCAGCTGTTCCTGCGCTTCTACGATCCGCAGCAGGGCACGATCCGGCTGGATGGCGTCGATATCCGCCAGATCGGCCTGCAGGCATTGCGTGGCGCGATCGGCATCGTGCCGCAGGATACGGTGATCTTTGCCGCCGACGCGATGGAAAACATCCGCTATGGCCGTGCCGATGCCACCGACGAGGAAGTGATCCAGGCCGCGAAACTGGCCGCCGCCCACGAATTCATCGAGCGGCTGCCGAACGGTTATAAATCGTTCCTGGGCGAGCGCGGCGTGCGCCTGTCCGGCGGCCAGCGGCAGCGCATCGCGATCGCCCGCGCGCTGCTGAAGAATCCCCCGCTGCTGCTGCTGGACGAAGCCACCAGCGCGCTGGATGCGGAATCGGAACGCCTCGTGCAGTCCGCGCTGGAAGCGGCGATGGTGGGCCGCACCACCGTGATCATCGCGCACCGTCTCGCCACCGTGCAGCGGGCCGACCGCATCATCGTCATGGAAGACGGCCGCATCGTCGAAACGGGCACGCACAAGTCGCTTGTCGCGCTGGGCGGCATCTACGCCAACCTGGCTGCGCTGCAGTTCCACAGCGTGCACGTGGAGCACGGCCATGATTGAAGCGGCACTGCGCCGCGCCTGCCGCACGGTGCTGCCGGGCCATGCCCAGAAGACACCGGCGCAGACTTACGCGGCAATGGCCGCGTGGTGCGAGGAAAACGGCATCGCCCACGACGTGTACGGCGACGGTGAACTGATCCAGTCGCTGGAACGCAAGGTCGCCGCGCTGCTGGGCAAGGAAGCGGCCGTGTTCTGCATCACCGGCACGATGGCGCAGGCCACAGCGTTGCGGCTTGCCTGCGACGAGCGCGGCAGCCGCCTGGTGGCGCTGCATCCGACGGCGCACATCCTGCGCCACGAGCGGGGCAACCACCAGTTGTTCGACCATTTTGCCGCGCTGCAGGTCGGCAGCCCGCACCGTCCCTTCACGCTGGACGAGCTGCAGGCCATCCCCGATCCGCTCGGCGCCATCTCGCTGGAACTGCCGGCGCGGGAAATCGGCGGGCAATGTCCATCGTGGGACGAGCTGGAAGCGTTCAAGGCCTACGCCCGCGAGCGCAACATCCACATGCACATGGACGGCGCACGGCTGTGGGAAACTGCCGCAGCCTACGGCCGTTCGTACGCCGACATCGCCGACGGCTTCGATACCGTTTACGTGTCGCTCTATAAAGGCATTGGCGGTTTGGGTGGCGCGATCCTCGCCGGCTCGAACGCTTTTGTAGCGCGCGCCGCCGAGTGGTACCGCCGCCAGGGCGGCAACGTCATCCATCGCTCGCCCTACGTGGTGGCGGCCGCGCTGCAGCTCGATGAACGGCTGGCCGCGATGCCGGCGTATTTCGCCCGCACGCAGTGGCTGTACGAGGCGCTGGCGGCCTATCCGCTGCTCCGCCCGAACCCCGTCGCGCCACACGCGAACATGCTGCACCTGCATCTGCCGGTGAGCCGCGAGCGCGCGCTGGAAATCCGCAACGCCATCGCGCAGTCGCACGGCGTCTGGCTGCACAACGCCGTCTATCACGCGATGCTGCCGAACACCAGTTACACGGAATGGTATGTGGGCGACCATCTGCTGGACCTCCCCGACGAACAAGTGCATGCCGCGCTCGAGACCTGGCATGCCGCACTGGAGGCCGCACGATGAGCTTCGCGACACTGAAACTGATCGACCCGCTGCTGCGGACACTGGAAGAACTGGGTTACGACACGCCGACGCCGGTCCAGCGTCAGGCCATTCCCGCCGTGCTGGCGGGCCGCGACCTGATGGCGGCCGCGCAGACCGGCACCGGCAAGACAGCCGGTTTTGCGCTGCCGCTGCTGCAGAAGCTGACGCTGGAAGGCGTCGTCGAACCGCACAATGTGCGCTGCCTCGTGCTGGCGCCGACGCGCGAACTGGCCGAGCAGGTGTACGAAAGCTTCCGCCGCTATGGCCGCCAGGTCGGGCTGCGCTTCGGCCTGGCCTACGGCGGCGTGCCCATCGAGCCGCAGATCAGCAAGCTGCGCAAGGGTCTGGACGTGCTCGTCGCCACGCCGGGCCGCCTGCTGGACCTGCACGGCCAGGGCGCCGTCACGTTCTCGCAGCTGCAGACGCTCGTTCTCGACGAAGCCGACCGCATGCTGGACCTGGGCTTCGCGACGGACCTGGACCGCCTCTTCATGGCACTGCCCGCGCAACGCCAGACGCTGCTGTTCTCCGCCACGTTCCCGGAAGCGATCCGCACGCTGGCCCAGCGCCTGCTGAACGATCCCGTCTCCGTGCAGGCCAGCCCAGCCAACGCAGCAGCAAAAACGGTGCGCCAGTTCGTTTATACGACCGACAAGAAATCGAAACCGGAACTGTTCCTGTACCTGCTGCGCAAGCACGGCTGGAGCCAGGTGCTGGTGTTCGCGAAAACGAAAAAAGGTGTCGACCAGCTGGTGGGGCTGCTGCAGTCCGAAGGCATCCGCGCCGACGCGATTCACGGCGACAAGCCGCAGCCGGCGCGCCTGCGCGCGCTCGATCGCTTCAAGAAACGCGAGGTAGACGTGTTGGTGGCCACCGACGTCGCTGCCCGCGGACTGGACATCCAGGGCCTGCCGCTCGTCGTCAACCACGACCTGCCGACCGTCGCCGAGGATTATGTGCACCGGATCGGCCGCACGGGCCGTGCCGGTGCCGAAGGCGAGGCGGTGTCGCTGGTCTGCGCCGACGAAGTGGAGCTGCTGCGCGCCATCGAAGCGGTGATCAGGCAGGTGCTGCCGCGCGACGAGGAACCGGGCTTCGAGGCCGGTCACCGCGTGCCGTCTACCGGCGAGGCGCCGAAGCCTGCGGCGAAAAGCGCCCCGCAGGCCCGCAAACCGGCACCGCGCAAGCCTCGCCCGGCCCCGCAAGGCCGCACCGTGCCGAAAGGCGTGATCGTCGTCACCGGTGGCCGCGGCGCCAAGTCCGCAGCAAAGGCCGCCGCACGAACGGCCGCCGGCTCTACGGCCAAGGGCGGTACCCGCAAGCAACGCGACTGACATGATAAAATGGCAGGCTGAGCGCGCAAGCGCGAGCACCAGCGGAGATTTTTCATGCAGCAGTACCAGCAATTGATCGAAACCGTTCTCGACCAGGGTTCCTGGCAGGACAATCGCACGGGCGTCCGCACATTGACGATTCCGGGCGCGATGATGCGTTTCGATCTCGCTGAAGGTTTTCCTGCAGTGACGACGAAGCGACTTGCATTCAAGTCTGTGGTAGGCGAACTTTGCGCCTTTTTGCGAGCTTCCACGAATGCCGCACAGTTCCGGGAACTCGGTTGTGGCGTGTGGGACCAGAATGCCGACGAAAATCCCGCCTGGTTGCAGAATCCATTCAGAGACGGCCCGGGTCACCTTGGCCCCGTCTACGGTTTTCAATGGCGGCAATGGCCCGGCTACAAGGTGATACCGGCCGATCAGACTGCACGAATCGAGGCGGCGCTGGCGAATGGTTTTGGCATCGTGTCCAGCTTCGATGAGAATGGTAGCAGCATCGTGCTCTTATATAAGGCGATCGACCAGCTGCGTGAATGCCTTGATACGATCATTCACCAGCCTGGCAGTCGGCGTATCCTTTTCCACGCCTGGAATCCTGCGGTACTCGATGAAGTTGCCCTTCCGGCCTGTCACCTGCTTTACCAGTTCATACCGAATCCTACGACGCGTGAGCTGTCGCTCTGTCTGTATGTCAGGAGTAACGACCTCGGATTGGGTGCTCCGTTCAACATTGCCGAAGGCGCGTTGCTGCTATCCCTCGTCGCGCGCCTGACAGGGTATGCGCCGCGGTGGTTTACCTACTTCATCGGCGACGCCCACATCTACGAGAATCACCTGGACATGGTACGCGAGCAGCTTACCCGTCAACCCTTCGCACTCCCGCAGCTGGCAATTGCAGATCGGGTGCCGGACTTCGCCAGGACCGGCATTTATGCGCCCGAATGGCTCGACCTGATATCGCCCGCCGATTTCACGCTGGAAGGCTATCAGCATCACCCCGCCATCAAGGCACCCATGGCGGTTTGATCGCACAGATGGCAACGACTGCCCCGTTCTTTCCGCGCCTGCGAGAATACTTCGAGCAGGTAAACGCGGTATTGAAGGGTGTCGCCGATGCTTCGTCGATTTTCCCGAATCCGACCGACATCGGCACGAGCCGCGAGGCGGTATATGCGGAGTTCCTGCGGCAGCATCTGCCGACCAACTGCAATGTCATGTTTGGCGGTTTCTCCTTCGGGATGGACGGCAGCGAATCGCGGCAGATAGATATCATCGTCACCACTGATATCTGCCCGCAGTTCAATCTGCATAACCGGCAGGGATCGGGGAAGACTTTTGCCTGCATCGATGGAACCGTCGCCGTGGTCTCTGTCAAATCCAGGCTGAACAAGGCGGAACTCCTTGATGCGCTGGACAACCTGTGCACCCTGCCGGAAAAGGAGCCGCTGGACAACAGGAAACCACCCAACCTGGAGATACTGGGTTATGGTGACTGGCCATTCAAGGTCATCTTTGCATCGGATGGCATCAGTACCGCCAGCCTGCTGAAAACACTGAATCAATATTGCAGCGAAAAGGCCGTACCGCCCCAACGTCGCCCGAACATGATTCACGTCGCCGGCAAAACCTGCATCATCAGGGTCGGTCCGTCAGGCGGTCAATGGGCCGGCCGACACTTGCAGCCGGACGAGTACTTCTCGCTGGATGTAACAGATGCCTACGGACTCTTGTATGCAGTGACCAACATTCAGCTGATCGCCGGCAGCGCCAGACAAGTGAGCTTTGATTACGGACCGATACTTCGGCGTATCGACTGGCGCTGATCAGCTCCCTGGTGCCATTGACGCCACGAGCACGTGATACCACCGCTCCTCGCGCGTCCTGTGCAGCTGATACCACGCTTCCACCGTCTCTTCGCGCCAGACGCCCAGCAGCTTCAGGACTTCGTACGAAAACTCCAGCGGCGCCAGGCCCGATGCGGTGACCAGGTTCCCGTCGCGCACGGCCGGCTGCTGCCGGTACAGCGCTTCGCCCCGATACAGCGGGCAGGTGTCGCGCAAGGCGCCCAGGTCGTTGCTGGTGTGCGCCAGCGCATCGAGCGCGCCGACACTGGCAAGGCCCATCGTGGCGCCGCAGATCGCCGCCACGTTGTGGCCCGCCGCGATGGCATCGCGCGCGAACTCAAGCACGGGCAATACCTGCGGCTGGTCCCATACCTCGGCGCCCGGCAGCACCAGCAGGTCGCCCCGCTCCATCCGGATTTCGCCGACCGTGACGTCCGGCCGCAGCGGCATGCCGCCCATGCTGGTGACCTCGGCCGCCGTGATGCCGGCCTTCAGCAGCTGGAAATCGGCCAGCGGATTGGCAAAGAAGCGCCGGCTGTGCAGCTCCGCCGTCAGGTAGCCCACCTCCCAGTCGGCCATCGTATCGACCACCACCAGATAAACCCTCATCGCGCGCTCCTCGATATGCGGGAAAGCCAGTATAACGCTACGCCGCTACCGGCAGCATCCCCTCCAGCCACTGCTGCGCGGCCCGCTCGTCGCGCGTGCGCAGCAGGAAACCATGGCCCTGCGTGGCCGCCGCTTCGATCAGCGTGCGGTCCGACGCGGCCGCTTCTTCCAGATAGCGCAGTCCTTGCGCATCGCCTTCGCCCAGCAGGATGCGGCCGTAATGGAACGACGCCAGCGGATACGGGCCGCCCGGTTGCGCCAGCAGATGCCGCAGCACAGGCTTGGCCGCGTCATCCGTTTCGAATTCCGCCTTCAGCAAGGCCAGCTCCTGCACGTCCGCCAGCTTCAGTTGCGCCAGCGGCTGGCCCCCCCAGTTCGACCATGCGCGTGCGCGACGTTTCGGCGCGGCGGTGATACGCCGTCCAGTCGCGGCTCGTGCGCGTCCACCATGCTTCGTCGAATTCGCGGACCAGGGCGCGCTGCGTGTCCGGCAGCAGCAGCGTTTCGGCCGCAGCCCTTTCGAGGGGACGCGGCAGCGCCGGCGTTTCTCCCGTCGCCTCCAGCCGCTCGCGCAGGCAGGGATGCGTGTCGTGCACGTCGGAGCGCTGTGCCAGCGCGGCGGCCAGCAGCTCCGGCTGCGCCCACTGCACGTAGCCGGCGCGGAAGGCCGTCTTCATCGCTGCATACGGCATGAACGGCGGCTGCGGCGCGAGCTCGGCGTGGCGAAACAGCGTGGGCCAGAAGTGCTCATGCATCCAGCGGCCCTGCAGCGTGTCGCGCACCAGGCCCTGCGCGTTCGATACGGCGCCCACCAGCTCCGTGGCGGTGCGGTCGGCGTCATACTCGTTCTGGCGCGACATCACAAAGGTGTAGGCGTTATAGCGCGGCATCACCAGGTCCAGCACGCGCGCCAGCAGCCGGTGCACCACGCTGTCCTCGGCCATCGCGTGAATCTGCTCGCTCAGCGCGCCGAAGACGCGCCGTTGGCGGTACACCCAGGCGCCCAGCTTGCCGTGGCTGCCGCACAGGTGGCCGTATTCGTGCGCGATCGTCGCCAGCATTTCCTTCGTCGGCGTGCCCAGCATGTAAGGCAGGCCCAGGATCAGGTAGTTGACGTGCCAGCCGACCAGGCCGAAACGGGGGCACTGCGCGATGGCCGCGTTGTAGCGGTCGTCGACCAGCACGTGGTCGATGCGCGGGCCGTTCAGCTTCTTGCGCATGCGGTCCAGCATGTCGAACAGGGCCGGTGCCTCGTGCCGTTCCAGCCGTCTGCCTTCCGGTGCGGGAATGCGCCGGAAGAATACACGCAGCACAGCCAGCATCGCGACCAGCGGCAGCATCGCGACGAACGCCAGTTTCACGGCCACGATGCCCAGGTGGGCTGTGATGGCCAGCCAGATCGCCGCGCCGACCAGCAGCACCGCCAACACCACCGTGCCGCAGACGGCCGCGTAGGCGCCGACGCTGACCAGCATCACGCGGCGCCGGAAGGCGGCCGGTTCCGCATGCGAATCCAGCTCCAGGCGGCGGATCAGATAGGTGTACTGCTGTTCGTCCACGTCGACGCTCCTTGCAAATTGGCAACAATGTGAAACGATACGATATCCGACGGCCGAAAAAACTCACCAAAGGTCACTTTGCACACAAATATTTGCGGTTGGCCTGCCTGCACGTTCGCGTGAATGGTCTTACAATACCCGCCCCGGCCGCCGCGCCAGTGCCCTTTATATGACCACTGCATGACACAGCTTTCTCTCATCGTCGCCATCGACCGCAAGCGCGGCATCGGCGTGAACAACACGCTGCCGTGGCACCTGCCGGAAGATCTGGCGCATTTCAAGCGGCTGACGACGGGCCACCCGATCCTGATGGGCCGCAAGACCTTCGATTCCATTGGCCGCCCTCTGCCGAACCGCCGCAGCATCGTGATCACGCGCGACCAGGCCTGGCAACACGAAGGCGTTGAAGCCGTGCACTCGCTGGAAGAAGCCGTGGCGCTCGTCGGCGACGCGCCGGCCTTCGTCATCGGCGGCGCGCAGATCTTCGCCGAAGCGCTGCAGATCGCCGACCAGCTGATCGTCACCGAGATCCACCAGGTGTTCGACTGCGACACATTCTTTCCGGCGCTGGACGTGGCGGTCTGGCAGGAAGCCGAGCGCACGAATCACCAGTCCGCCGGCGGCCTTGAGTACGACATCGTCACCTATCGGCGCAAACCGTAAGAGCGGCGCGGCCACGGTGGCGCCGCCGCACTGTTGAATAGCCCATAATTTTTTACATGGTCGGCGGGATTTCTGCGAGAATCCCGATCTTATTTTTTCTGCCGATCTTATTTTTCCGGCACCCCTGCCTCTTTTGGAGACTTCATGAAATTTCGTTTCCCCATCGTCATCATCGACGAGGACTTCCGCTCCGAAAATTCGTCCGGCCTGGGCATTCGCGCCCTCGCAGCGGCCATGGAAAAGGAAGGCATGGAGGTGCTGGGCGTGACCAGCTACGGCGACCTGTCCCAGTTCGCCCAGCAGCAGTCGCGCGCCTCGGCCTTCGTGCTGTCGATCGACGACGAGGAATTCGGCGCCGGCAGCAAGGAAGAAACCGACCATGCCCTGAAATCGCTGCGCGCCTTCGTCGAAGAGATCCGCTACAAGAACGCGGACATCCCGATCTACCTGTACGGCGAAACCCGCACGTCGCGGCACATCCCGAACGACATCCTGCGCGAGCTGCATGGCTTCATCCACATGTTCGAGGACACGCCGGAATTCGTCGCGCGCCACATCATCCGCGAAGCGAAGAGCTATCTGGACGGCCTGTCGCCGCCGTTCTTCCGCGCGCTGGTGCACTACGCGAACGACGGCTCGTACTCCTGGCACTGCCCGGGCCACTCGGGCGGCGTCGCCTTCCTGAAGTCGCCGATCGGCCAGATGTTCCACCAGTTCTTCGGCGAGAACATGCTGCGCGCGGACGTCTGCAACGCGGTTGAAGAACTGGGCCAGCTGCTGGACCACACGGGCCCCGTCGCCGCTTCCGAGCGCAACGCGGCGCGCATTTATAACGCCGACCACTGCTACTTCGTTACCAACGGCACGTCCACGTCGAACAAGATGGTATGGCACTCGACGGTTGCGCCGGGCGACATCGTCGTCGTCGACCGCAACTGCCACAAGTCGATCCTGCACTCGATCATCATGTGCGGCGCGATCCCCGTGTTCCTGATGCCGACCCGGAATCACCTGGGCATCATCGGCCCGATCCCGCTGGAAGAGTTCACGATGGAGTCGATCCAGCGCAAGATCGAGAACAACCCGTTTGCCCGCGACGCGAAGAACAAGAAGCCGCGCATCCTGACGATCACGCAGTCCACGTACGACGGCGTGGTGTACAACGTCGAGACGCTGCGCGAAATGCTGGACGGGAAAATCGACACGCTGCACTTCGACGAAGCGTGGCTGCCGCACGCCACCTTCCACGACTTCTACAAGGACATGCACGCGATCGGCAAGGACCGTCCGCGCGCCAAGGAATCGCTGATCTTCTCCACGCAGTCGACGCATAAACTGCTGGCCGGCCTGTCGCAGGCGTCGCAGGTGCTGGTGCGCGAATCGGAATCCGTCAAGCTGGACAAGGACGCGTTCAACGAGGCCTACCTGATGCACACGTCCACGTCGCCGCAGTATTCGATCATCGCCTCGTGCGACGTGGCCGCGGCCATGATGGAAGCGCCGGGCGGCACGGCACTGGTCGAGGAATCGATCCTGGAAGCGCTGGACTTCCGCCGCGCGATGCTGAAGATCGACGAGGAATTCGGCAGCGACTGGTGGTTCAAGGTGTGGGGCCCGAACTCGTTCGCCGAGGAAGGCATCGGCTCGCGCGAAGACTGGATCATCCGCGCCGAGGACGACTGGCACGGCTTCGGCAAGCTGGCTCCGGGCTTCAACATGCTGGACCCGATCAAGGCCACGATCGTCAATCCGGGCCTGTCGCTGGAAGGCCAGTTTGCCGACAGCGGCATTCCTGCGTCGATCGTCACCAAGTATCTGGCGGAGCACGGCGTCATCGTCGAGAAGTGCGGCCTGTACTCGTTCTTCATCATGTTCACGATCGGCATCACGAAGGGCCGCTGGAACACGCTGCTGACCGCGCTGCAGCAGTTCAAGGACGACTACGACAAGAACGCCCCGCTGTGGCGCATCCTGCCGGAGTTCTCGGCGGCGAACCCGCGCTACGAGAAGATGGGCCTGCGCGACCTGTGCCAGCAGATCCACGATTTCTATAAAGCCTACGACGTGGCGCGCCTGACGACGGAGATGTACCTGTCCGACATGATCCCGGCCATGAAGCCGTCCGACGCGTTCGCCAAGATGGCGCACCGCGAAATCGAACGCGTGGCGATCGACGACCTGGAAGGCCGCATCACGTCGATCCTGCTGACGCCGTACCCGCCGGGCATTCCGCTGTTGATCCCGGGCGAGCGCTTCAACAAGACGATCGTCGACTACCTGCGCTTCGCGCGCGACTTCAACGAGCGCTTCCCCGGCTTCGAGACGGACGTGCACGGGCTGGTCAAGCGCGAAGTCAACGGCAAGCGGGATTACTTCGTCGACTGCGTGCAGCAGTGATGTTGGCTGGGGACTGTCCCTGCAAGGGACTGTCCCCGGGGTTGCGTTTGACTTTGGCGTAACCTGCGACTTTGATCCGGGGTTGCTTTCTGCGCGGTTGAGGCGAAGATCAACAGCAACCCCGGGGACAGTCCCCTGCGGGGACGGTCCCCAGCCGGTCCTATTTCCTCCCGCGATTCGCATCGCCACCGCAAGTTCCCCTCTCAGGTTTTATTTAGTTAAAGCCGGCAGCACCTCCCACTGCTACATTGAAAGATGCGCGCGCCCACGGAGACGGGCACGATCTTCCCGCAAGAGGATGAGCATGGCGCAGGACGGGATGTTGTCGGTCTGGATGCAGACGGTCGGGCCTGCCGGCGGGCATGTCGCGGCCGCGCTGCGCGCAGCGCTTGCTGCGGCCGGCGTCGCCGTGCAGGAATCGCCGCAGCATGAGTCCGCATTCGGCATCGTGCTCTGCGGTGGCGACAGTGCCGCTGCCGAGCAGGCGCTGCAGGTTGTCGCGCTGTCGGGTACGGTACTTGCGGTCGACTGCTCGGCCGAGCCGCCGCCCACGGCGGCCATGTGGCGCATGCTCGATGCCGGCGCCGCCGACCTGCTGGCGTGGACCTCCGTCGAGCTGTGCAGCCAGCAAATCCTGGCGCGCCTGCGCCGCTGGGATGCCATTCAACAGCTGATGGTCTCCGCAGCCGTGCAGGGCTGGCTCGTCGGCGCCAGCGCGATCTGGCGCGCGCTCGTGCGCAGCGTGGTCGAGGTGGCCGCGTTCACGCAGTCCCCTGTTCTCATCACGGGCGAAACGGGCACGGGCAAGGACCTGATCGCGCAGCTGATCCATCAATTGTCCGGCGCCACCGGCCAGTTCACAGTACTCGACTGCACGACGCTGTCGCCGGAACTGGCCGGCTCCGAACTGTTCGGCCACGAACGGGGCGCCTTCACGGGCGCAACGAATGCGCGCGACGGCGCCTTCGCGATGGCGGATGGCGGCATCCTCTTTCTTGACGAAGTGGGCGAACTGCCGCTCCCCCTGCAGGCGCAACTGCTGCGCGTGATCCAGGAACAGAAGTACAAGCGCGTGGGCAGCAATATCTGGCAGCCCAGCCGCTTTCGGCTCGTCTGCGCGACGAATCGCGACCTCGAGGCCGAGATTGTCGCCGGCCGCTTCCGCGCCGACCTGTATTACCGCATTGCTGCCTGGCGCTGCCGCCCTCCTCCATTGCGTGAACGCCGCGCCGACATCCTGCCGCTCGTCGCCCACTTCCTGCGCCAGCTCGATCCGCAAGGCCAGGGCCGCCCGTTGGACCCGGCAGTCCGCGAATACCTGCAGACGCGCGACTACAAGGGCAATGTGCGCGACCTGCGCCAGACCGTCGCCCGCATCTGGCACCGCCATGCCGGGCCGGGCCCGATCACCATCGGCGACGTGCCGCCGGACGAGCGCCTCGTCACCGCACCGCCGTGGCCGGACCTGCCGTTTTGCGACGCCATCCGCGATGCCGTCGATCGCGGCATCACCCTCGCCCGTATCGGCCAGGCCGCCGCCGACATGGCGATCCGCACGGTGCTGGCGCAGGAAGGCGATAACAACCAGCGGGCCGCCCAGCGCCTGGGCGTCACTGACCGCGCCCTGCAGATCAGGCGGAAAGCGGCCCGTCGCGATGGCGGCTGATTTTGACGTGGCATGTGAGACATCCTTCGGTTAGTTGCATTTTTACGTTAGTGTCCAATGCGGTGCTTTATCCCTTGTCGCTTTCCCTACCGATCAGCCGCAGGAAATTACCGCCCAATACCAGCGCCTCATCCGCCTTCGCCAGCCCGAGCATGCGCACCTTGTGCAGCTCGATGCCGGGGTGCAGCCACGGGCCATCCGAGCCGAACAGCACCTTGTGCGGCCCGGCGCGGCGCACCGCCTCCACCAGCAGGTCGAAACGGCGCACGCCCGATGTATCGGTATAGATGTTCGGATGCCGCACCAGGTGATCGACCAGCGCAAGCTGCGCCGACCACTGGTCCGCGAAACTGCCCAGGTGCGGCAGGATGAAGTCCACGTCCGGGTATTGCGTGGCCAGCAGTTCGGCCACCTGCACCTCCCCCATCGGGTCGTACAGCACCGGCACGCCGTACATGCGCGCTGCGTCGCAGATCTCGCCGCTGATACGCGCATCGCCCCGGTGCACCTTGATGCCGATGAAGCCGTAACGTTCCACCGCCGTGCGCACCAGCAGCGCGATGCGTCCCCGGTCGCGCGCTGCATGGACGAAGGCATAGCCGTAGTAACGGTCCGGCGCCGCGGCGACGATGTCGGCGACAGCTGCATTGGCCCGCGCGTAATCGGAGTGGAACGCGGCCAGCAGCGCCGTGCGCCCGATGCCCGCGGCCTGCGCCCGGCGCTGGTAGCGTTCCAGTGCCAGGTCGCTGTCCCATGGCCCCGTCAGGCCGTCGCCGGGGCCCGCATGGCAGTGGCAATCGACGATCATCACCGCGCTCACAAACGGATGCCGGGCACGTGCTGACGCAACGCCGCCAGCACGGCCTCGCGCACGTCGTCCGGCGAACCGGCACCTTGCGCCGCCTGTTGCGCGGCAGTGCCGGCGATCCGCACGAACTTGCGGGCCATTTCGAACTCGGCCTGCTCCGGGTCCATGCCCTCCGCTTCCATCTCGAGCGCATTGGACAACGCCGTGCCGGCCGCGCGACCGATCATCGTGCCGACGCCGGGTATCGGTATCATCGAACCCAGCGCGCCGCCGACGAAAGGCAGCGCCTGTTTGGCGATCCCTTTCAGCACGCCGCCCAGCGGCTTCGCCACCTTGGCGACGACAGAACCCACTTTCTTAATGCCGCTCCAGGCCTTCTTGAACACGCTGCCGAGGAACTGCTCCAGCTCCGCCTCGCTGGCGACGGACAGCAGCTCCATCGCCAGCGCCATTTCCTCCGCTTCGGAAAAGGTATTTTCGTATTCGCCCGCCATTACCGCGAACGGCAGGATCTCGAACGCCTGCGCGGCGCGGCAACGCCCGCAGTTCCCGCATTTGCACTGTGACGCATACATGGTCTTCTCCTCTTACGCTGCTCTACCAGCCCAGAACCTCGAGTTCCAGTTCGCGGCGCTGGTTGGTCAGCACGCCGGGACTGTTGCGGAACATATCGTCGTGTATCCGGTATTCGATGGCGCGCCGCGGGCCGTCCGCCAGCCGGGACTGCGCCACGTACACGCGGTGGTTCGCCAGCGGCAGGCCCATCATCGCGCCGCACAGGATGTGCTGCTGCAGCCGGCGCTGCAGGTTGTCCGTCTGGCCGCTGTAGGCGCGCTGGCGGCCGTCCGCCGTGAATTCGATCAGATAGAAGCCCGGCCCGGTGGCGCGCGGATCGCGGCGCGCCGTCAGGATCGGGCCCAGCGCCACGTAGGCCGGCCGGTCGCCCGCCGGCAGCCGGCCGATGGTTGCCGCGATGGTCGGCGGCAGCTCGTCCTGCGCCGGGAAGTCCGCGGGCTCGAATCCCGGTTCCGCATCGTCGCCGGGCGGCGACTCGACGGGCATGGGCACGGGATAGCCGAACGGCTCGCTGACCATCACGCCGCCACCGCCGTAGAACGGCCCCCAGTATGGGCCGCGGGGCCAGCGCGGCTTGCCGGGCCGGGGCTGCGGCCGCGGCGCAGGACGTGTCGCCGGTCCCTTGCCTGGACGCGCGCCGGCCCGGTAGACGGGCCGGCCCGTCGGCCGGCCGCCGTTGCGGCCCCGTTCCTCTTCCATTTCGCCCGCCGCGAACGGCAGCATTTCGAATTGCTCGTTCATGCCAGCTCCTTCACAAGATGTCGCAATGCCCTGGCCGCCCTGCCGATGTCGGCCGCCGTGTGATCGGCGCGCAGCAGGAACGCCAGCAGCGCCGCCCCCTTCCTGTACTGCGGTACTGCCAGCACGCCATCGCGGCGCAGGGCCGCATGCGCGGCAGCCAGGTCCATCCAGCCAGGCAGGCGCACCACCTGCACGGGAAACGCGCCGCCCGCGCAGGCCAGGTCATCGGCTGCCAGCGCAGCACGAAACCCGGCGACGTGCGCCGCCAGCGTGGCCCGCAATGCATCGCCGCAAGCGGCGTTCAGCGCCAGCGCATGGCGTGCCGCGGCCACCGCGGCCACCGATGGCGGGCTTGCATGCAGCCGCGTATCGCTGGCCGCCTCGAAGCGCCGGATCAGGTCCGCGCCGCCGGCCAGCACGGCCAGCGGCACGCCGAAGCCTTTTGCCAGCGATGCGCCAGCCAGCACCGGCGCGCCCGCCAGCCCATGCGCCCGGACGGATCCGCCGCCCTGCGCGCCAATCACGCCCAGCGCCTGCGTATCGTCCAGCACCAGCAGGCCATCGCTGGGCGCCACCAGCGCCGCATAATCGGCCAGCGGCGGTGCACGCCCAGTGCCCGGGCTGTAGCCATCCGCCAGCACCAGCGGCCGGCGCCGCGCCGCACGCACCGTCGCCATGAGTGCCCGTAACGCCGGCACGTCGGCATGGCGGAATACCCGCAGCGGCAGACCAAGGCCGACGGCCCGTTCCACGCCCCAGCGCGCCACGGGATACGCTGCGCCATCGACCAACACAACGAACCGCTCGCGCGCCAGCATGCCGAACAGGTCCCAGAACAGGTGCAGCGTGGACGGCAGCAGCGTCGCCGCAGGGCAGCCCTGCAAGGCAGCCAGCGCCAGCGCCACATTCCGCGCGCCCGGCACCTCCGCCAGCGCAGCCGGCTTTCCCAACGTCAGGGCCGGCCAGCTATCCAGTACACCGGACGGATGCCGCATGCCCAGGTACAGCGCACTGGTGAAGTCTGCAACCGGCTTCACACGCCGCTGCGCTGCTGCTGGGCGAGCCGCTGCCGCAGCAGCACGGACGGCAGCGTGGCTTCCTCGCCCGGACTGACCGAGTCGAGCGACAGGTCGACGCCCGTCGCCGCCCGGTAGGCATGGATATAGCCCTGGGCCTGCGGCCGCCAGAAGCGCGCCCAGTTGAAGGCCTGCGTGGCTTCATACACATCGCTCCAGTGGCCGAAGCGGATCGACAGCAGCAGCTGTTCGCCAAAGATCGCCAGGTTCCGGAAGTGCATCACGCTGGTGTCGCTCCACGTCTGTACCTTCTTCATCGCATCGACGCGGTCCATCCACGGTTCCGGATACGCCACCATCACGCGCGTGGGCAGGAACTCGCGGAACTCCGGCCGCGCCAGCAGCCATTGCTGCATCAGCATTTCGATGCGGGCAGTCGATGGCAGGTCGCCATACTGATTGTGCGCGCCCTGCGACAGGATCAGGTGCACTTCCTTCAGCGCGTTCAGGATCGGGAAGGCATCGGCTTTCACGGTGGTGTCGTCGTCCTGCTTGTAGAAGCTCGTCAACAGCCGCAGCAGGTGATTGAAGGCCTCGAGGAATTTCGATCGGCTGTCGGCCGGCCGCAGATTGCGCACCGCCTTGCCGTCCAGCCGCACGCCGTAATGGTGGTCGTACTCGTAATTGCGGCGCACGACGGTGAGGCGATGCTGCTCGTCCTGCGTATAGCCCCACAGCAGATTGTTCAGCGGTCGCAGCATGTCGATTTCCGTGTTGGCCAGCGGGTCGTTGATCATCGTCGGCGAACGCAGGTTCTGGAAGCGCTGCGTGATCACGTTCATCGTCTGCACCAGCATGCCCTCTTCCTGCCAGTAGCTCCAGATCAGTTCGATCAGGCAGGGATTCGCCAGCCGCTCCTGGATGATGCCGAAGCACAGTTCCGCCTCGTGTTCCTGGCCGTCGCGCACGATGATGGGCACGTCCGGCAGCTTGCGGCGGATGACCGACAGATAAGGCAGCATCGACGTGCCGTCCACCGACTGCAGGTAGTCGTTGACCAGCGTGTCTTCCAGCGAGCCGCTGGCCGGGATGTCGCGGCGGTCGAGGTAGGCGCTGTCGTTGACGGGATCGAACGCAAACGGCGGGCGCAGCACGCCGCAGTTGACCATCACGAAGGCTTCGGTGGCGGCCTTCAGCACCCGGTACGCTTCGGCATCCGTGAACGGCAGCGCGCGGCGGCTCTTCAGGGCCTGGAAGGCGGCGTTCTTGGCGGGGAAGCGGGCCCGCTCGAACGGCGCGACGCCCGCATCGCCGGACGGTGTGCAGAACAGCTGGTCGAGAAAATCCATGTAGTTGTTGAACGACAGCGCTTCCGTGCTGTTGCGGATCAGCGTCCACAGCGCCAGGTCGGGCGTTGCCTCGGTCTCGCTGCGTGACAGAGAGACGCCGATATTGCCGGAGATCGGCTGCGGCATGCGCTCTTCCGCATCGAAGACGGCACTCAGTGCAAGCGTGGCGCCGGCCAGGGCCTCCTCGGCCGTCAGGCCGGGCGTGACGATCACCTGGCCGGGCCGCCGCGCAAACACCAGCTGGCCGTCGAAGCGGTGCCGGCCCGGCTTGCGTATCAGCTGGCCGCAGGACCAGCTCTGGCCCGCACGGGGCAGCCAGGCTTCGTCCACCTCCAGCACCACGTCGCCCGCCATCGCCTTGTCCATGCCATGGAAGGTGACGTCGACGATGGCCCGGTTGCCGACGAACGCATCGTCGGTGCGCGTGGTGGCCTGCGCCGGCGGTTCGAAGGACAGCGCAACCACCGGGTCGATCCCCAGTTCGAAGCCGATCGCGTGCAGGCTGCCCTCGGTCACCTTGATGCACTGGACCAGCAGCGTGTTGTCGATG
This sequence comes from Oxalobacteraceae bacterium UBA6704, assembly GCA_002454505.1. Taxonomy (GTDB): domain Bacteria; phylum Pseudomonadota; class Gammaproteobacteria; order Burkholderiales; family Burkholderiaceae_D; genus Rugamonas. The sequence continues at coordinate 26,784 of DKJA01000173.1, read as the reverse complement.
AACGGCGTCACATTGTCCAGCATGATGAAGTGCACGCCGGGCACCACGTTGGAAAACGTGATCTTGCCGGTCGGCCCCGTGAAACCGGTCGCCCACTCCTGGTGCGGCGACTGGTCCCAGTTCACCAGTTGCGCATCGCCGCACGTGGTGAGTGCCACGCCGCCGCTATCGTAGCCCCGGTACAGGCGAATCGCGGCGCCGACCAGCGGAATGCCGCTGGCGGTATCGCGCACCGTCACCTGCACGGTGCCCAGCTGCGCCGCGGCCGTCCTTGTCAATTTCCTCGTACTCATGTCGTTCTCCTCAATGGTCAATCACCGTGCCGAAGATTCCAGGGTCGCGCGCATGGCCCAGTGCGACAGCAGCCGCTCCAGCAGCACGCTCTCGTCTTCCGGCGCCAGCAGGCCGTCGGCGCGCGCCTGCCCGATCACGGCCAGCACCAGCGACGGTGCGCCGTCATACATGCGTTGCGGCGCCGCGTGCCAGCTGCGGAACAGCCGCGCCAGCACGGCCGGCTGCCGCTGGCGCACGGCCATCGCCTCCATCAGCGATGCACCGCGCAGCCGCCTGGGCCGGTGGTTCGCCAGCAGGCCCGCCATGGCCGGCAGGCTGGCCGTCAGCGCTTCGAGCAGGCGCCGCTCCTGCAGCGCGAGGCCGGCCAGCGGATAGTAGGCATCCCATACACGCTCGATGCGGGTCCACTGCGGGTGCGGATACAGCAGCCGGCCCAGCGCGCAACTGAGCTTCACGCGCAGCCAGGGCACGGGGTGCGGATCGTCGGTATTCAGGCGGAAGACAAACACGCGGGGCAGGCTCAGTACGCCGATCAGCCCCAGCGTCGCCACCACGCCCACGCGGGCCAGCGACCAGAAATCCGCCACCACTTCCGAGATCCACCGTTCCCACAGCTGCCACACCTGCGGCGGACCGCTGCCGCCCTGCTGCAAGGCCTGCAGCACGGGCCGCAGCGATGCCACCAGGTCCAGCAGCGCGGCGCCCTGATGGCCCACCTCGTGGACCAGCGACGACGCGATGCTGCTGCCGATCATCCGTTCGCGCGGCACGCGAATGATGGCGACCGGATTCTCGCCGCCACCCGGCAGCCGCGTGCGGGCACGCCGGATCGCCGCGCCGGGCCCCCGGTCCAGGTAGCAGACCAGCGGCGGCGGATCGAAGTAGCCGCCGGGCAGCCGCAGGGCATCGGCCGATACGGCATCGAGCCCGGCGATCCACACGCCGTTGCCATGTTCGCTGCGCTGCGTGACGACGTCGATGAACAGGTCGAACTGCGTCAGCGCCGCGTTGAATTTGAGCCGCACGAACGTGAAGCGGCGCTGCGCATCGGCCGCCGATCCGCGCCGTGCGGCCGGCCCGCGCAGCCAGGCGAGGAACTGCCGCACCATCGCGCGCAGCTCGCGCCGGCCCAGCGTCAGGTGCCGTTCGATCGCCGCCTGCGCGGCCGGCGGCAGCGCGGCGGCCGGCACCATCGGCTCGATCAGCGCGAACGGCTGCATGCGGTCGATCCGGTTCAGCAGCGAGCGCGCCTCCTGGGCCAGCATCCAGGCGGCATGGGCACCGATGGCCATGGCCGTCAGGCGCCGTACAGGACGATCTTGCGGCCCTGCCGCATCCACCGGCCGCTCGGTGCACCGCGGCTGCCGTTCGCGCCAGTGCGGCCTTGCTGGCCCTGGGCGCCGCGGTTCTGCCCCTGGCCCTGGCTTTGTCCCTGGCCCTGCCCGAGCAAGGCCGGCGCGAACTGGCGGGCGGCGGCAGTGGCGGCGGCTTGTGCGATCTGCCGCGGGTCGCCGCCGCGGGCCTGCGCCGCACGGTTGACCGTGTCGGCGGCGATCTTCACGAAGGTCTTGGCGCCTTCGAACTCGCGGTCCTCGCCGCTCATTTCGCCTTCCGCTTCCAGGCCCAGCGCGCTGCCGGCCGCCGAGGCCAGGCCGCTGCCGATCTTCGCGCCCAGCGGGCCGCCGAAGTAACCGCCGATCGCACCGCCGGCCAGCGGGATCGCCTTCTTCGCCACGCCTTTCAGCACGCCGCCGATGGCCTGGCCGACGGGCGACCTGATCACGTTGCCGGCCACCGACGCGGCCTTTTTGAGGAAGCTGCCGAGGAACTGGTCCAGCTCCTGCTCGTTGCTGACGGAGAGCAGTTCGTTGGCCAGCTCCATCTCGTCGGCCTCGGACAGCAGGCCGCCGCCCTCGCCGCTCCACTCTCCCTGGCCGAATTCGTACTGCTCCGTTTCGAAACTGGCCTCCTGGCCGAATTCCAGCGTCGTGCGATCGATGTCGTGCATGATGAGCTCCCGTTGAAAGTCAAACACAATCCGGAACGGCCGCACCGCCCGGCTAACAATCCAGTACTTCGATCCGCGCGCCGTTGCGGCGCCACCGGCCCGTTTGCTGCGTGCCTTGCAGCCGCAGGCCGGGCGCATTGCGGCGCGCCGACGCGGCCAGCGCCTGCTGCGGCGGCTGCGCCGTGCGCGCAAAGGCCTGCTGCGCCGCCTCGCCGGCCAGCCGCACGAAACGGCGGGCCACTTCGAACTCCTTGTCCTCGGGCGACAGGCCTTCCAGCTCCAGGCCGAAGATGCCGGCCGCCTTGCGTTTCAGGTCCGCCGGCGCGCGGCTGGCATCGATGGGAAAGACAAGCCGCGCGGCCCGATCGAGCACGCCGACGATGGGCGCATTCAGCGCGCCCGGCCTGCCGCTGCCGGCCTGGCCGACGATGTCGGCCAGCACCGGCCGCAACTCGTCCGGCGACTGCGCTTCGAGCAACCGCGCGGCGAAATCCATTTCGCCGTATTCGTCGCGCCACGCCGCCATGCCTTCCGGCGCACCGAACAACTCAAGCTCCGGGCGGTAGTCCAGCAGGCGGCGATCAGCATGAGTTGGGGCAGGCAGGATGAAGGCTTCGTTCATGACACGCTCCGGCTGGCGGTTCTCGGCGCGGCAGGATGCGACGCCTGGCGGGGTAAGTGCAAGCGACGTGCCAGCGGAAGTGTGCGGTGCCCATTACTGCTGGCTTCGTGTCCAAAAAGAGGGTTGAAAGGAGTAATGGCATGCATGCCATTACCGCTTCGCTGGCGTAGTGCTTGCCCTACGAAACCCCAGCTGCGCCCCCATGGTGGACACGAGCTGGACAGTAGCGGCGCACGTAGAGAAAACGGATGCTGCTGCGCTACGGCCGAGTCTGTGTCCAACCTTGGGGTCAACCCCATTTCTGGACACGAGCTCAAGCTTAATAAAGTTGAGGCCGTGTCCAAAAAAAGGGTTGACCCCAAGGTTGGACACGGGCTGAACAGTAGCAATCAGCGAAAACGGATTCGCCCGGCGCGGCGGCCGGGCGAAGAGCGGCGAAAGAGGTTTCGCCGGAGGGGAATCAGGCCGCGATGGCGACCGGCAGCGTGGCGACGTAGCCGTCGGTGACGTTGCCCGTCATCGTGGCCAGCTGCAGCGAGTAGCCGTCGGAGAAGACGTTGTCGGTGGCGTAGCTGATGCGGGCCAGGTTGCGCACGCTGCTGGTGTAACCCGTGGTGGCGTACACCTCGTTCAGCGTCGCCAGGGGGAACGTGAACTGCGACGTCTTGATGCGGTTGCCCGCGCTGGCGGCCTTGGCGAGCGTTGGATAGACCTCGAAGTGCACGTGCGGCATGCGGCCGTCGTAGCAGCCGGGGAAGATCGTCGTGAACGTGATGTCGCCGTTGGCATCCGCTTCCTGCACGCCGCGCAGGTAGTTCTCGTTCGTCACGCCGCTCGAATACAGCGAGTAATTGCCGTCGCGGTCGCAGTGCCACAGGTAGACGGCAAACGCATTCGCCACCGCGCAGCTGGCGTTCGCGTTCACGATGTGCAGCTTGATCGTCAGCGGCACACCGGCCGCGGTAGTGGTCGAGCTGCCGAAACTACTACGTATATCGCTGCGCACCACGCCGCTCTGCGTCAGCACATTGACGACGCCGCCGTTGCTGCTGTTGGTGCCGTCGGCCGGATACGGTCCGCCGGTTTCCTCGGGAATCACCGAGCAGCTCGCGTCGGTGGTGCCGGTGCTCGTACCGGTACCGGTGCTGCCGGTACTGCCCGTGCTCGTTGTCGTGGTGGCCGTGCCGGTCGTGTCGTCCGACGAACTGCCGCCGCAGCCGAGGATGGGCAGCGTGGCCGCGCCGGCCAGCAGCCAGCGCAGCGACTGGCGCCGGCCGGTAACAGTGTGCAGCATCGCTTGCAGGTCTTCTTCCAGGCTGTGCCCGTGATGATCCATGGCTGGCTCCTTGTTGCTGTTGCTCGTTGCCGGCTTACGCCGACGTGTTGATCAGATTGCCCGCACTGCCGGCCGACGGCAGCTTGCTCGACAGCGCCTGCAGGAAGCTGGACAGCTGCGCCGTCGAATCGCTGCTGTCGCTGCCCAGCGATGCCAGCAGATTCTTGAACGAGCTTTCCAGTGCCGACACGCTGGTGTCCGTGCTGTCCGTCGTCTCCGTGCTGTCCGTCTCTTCCGCCGTCGTGCTGCCGTCGCCCAGTTTGGCGATCAGGCTTTGCAGGTCCGACGCCAGCTTGCCCGGTCCGCCGCCCATGCCGGGGCCGCCCTGCGGTGCTTCGCCGTAGGCCGGCGGCGTGTCCGTCTCGGCGTTCTGCTCGTGCAGCGCGCCCATCAGGCTTTCCAGGAAGCTGCCAAGCGACTGCGCCGCATTGTTCGTGGTCGTCGTGCTGTCCGTCGACGTGGTATCCGTGGACGTATCGTCGGTATCGGCCACGCCGATCGATTTCAGCGCATCGGCGATCGCGCCGATCAGGCCACCGCCATCGTCCGGCGGCGGTGGCGGCATCTCGCGTGTTTCCTGCGTGCCGGAAGTCGACGACGTGGAAGACAGACGGCTGGCATACGTCAGCTGGCTGGCGGCGCTGGACGTGAGGGAACTGATGCTCATGTTTTCTCCTGTTCGCTGGTGGTTGACTTGTCCGATGAATTACTGCGCGGCCGGCGCCTGCTCGCGGCGCGGCGGACGGCCGCCGCGCTCATGCCGCTCCTTGCGCTCATCCAGCTGCTTGCGCTGCTCGGCCGTCAGCACGGCCAGCACCTTCTGTTCGGTGCGCAGGTGGGACAGCGTCAGGTTGGCCGAAGCCTGCGCCGCGGCCTGCACCAGCTTGACGGCTGCCGCGTCGTCGTACTTCGCCGCGCCGTGCAGTTCGAACAGTGCGCGCTCCGCTTTCTCGCGTGCCTTGGACTGCTCGCGCAGATAAGGCACCTGGCCGTGGACGATGGTGAAGATCTTGTCCTGCTGGGCTTCCGTCAGGTCCAGGCCGCGGAAGTGCGGCGGTACGCCATCGAAGCCGGGACCGAAGCCCGGGCCGAAGCCGGGGCCACGTGGGCCAGGGCCGCCGGGGCCATCGAAATCCTCGCCTTCGCGCAGGCCTTCATGGGCGCCGGGAGGCGGCAGATCGGGACGGCCGCCGGCACGCGGGCCCTGCTCCGGCGCAGCAGGCGCCTCGTCGGCGTAGGCGGCCAGCGGCAGTGCCATGGCGGCGGCCAGCAGGATGCCTTGCAGGTTCTGTTTTCTCGTTTTCATGGGTTCTGTCCTCCTGTGATTGGAAGCCGCCATTCTCCCGGCGCCCCGTGTAAAGCGCGGTAACCGGCATGTAAATCCATGTAAAGACACCCCTGTAAATCGGGGTAAATGGGCGCCTTCCGCGCGTAATCCTGCGCTATCATGGCCGGATCGAATTTTTAGACTGATGCAATGAGCAAGGTTCTGCTGATAGACGACGACATCGAACTGGTTGGCATGTTCCAGGAATACCTGGAACAGGAAGGCTTCGAAGTCAGGACGGCCAACGACGGCGAGGCCGGCAGCGCCGCGGCGCTGACGGGCCAGTACGCGATCGCCATCCTCGATGTGATGATGCCCCGCATGAACGGCCTGGAAACGCTGCGCCGCATCCGCGCCGCCAGCCGCATGCCGATCCTGATGCTGACCGGCCGCGGCGACGACACGGACCGCATCGTCGGCCTGGAGCTCGGCGCCGACGACTACGTGACCAAGCCCTGCACGCCGCGCGAACTGACGGCCCGCATCCGCGCCATCCTGCGCCGCACGCAGGGTTCGCCGATGGACCAGCTGGCGTCCGCGCCGCTCGTCGTCGGCCAGCTGACGATGTGGCCCGAGCAGCGCCGCGCCACGTGGGCCGGCACGGCGCTGGAACTGACCAGCACCGAATTCAACCTGCTGGAAGTCCTCGCGCGCAATGCCGGCAAGGCGGTCAACAAGAACACGCTGTCCGAGCAGGGCCTGGGCCGGCCGATGGCGCGCTTCGACCGCAATATCGACGTCCACCTGTCCAGCCTGCGCCACAAACTGGGCACGCTGGCCGACGGCCGCTCCTGCCTGCAAACGGTGTACCGCATGGGTTACCAGCTGATCAAGGACTGACGTGGGCCGCCTGTTCTGGAAGTTCTTCCTGTCGATCCTGCTGGCGCAGATCGCGGCCACGGTGGCCATCGGCGGTGCCGTGTGGCTGAAGAACCGCAATGCCGAACAGGCCCGCCCGCTCGACATCGACATCAGCCCGCCGGCCGCGCTGGCCATCGAATCGGCCGCCGCCACGCTGGAATTCGGTGGCCCGGCCGCGCTGACCCGGCTGCTGGAAAACATGGACCGCCACCGCGTGTTCGCCGTCGACCAGCATGGCAAGGAGCTGCTGGGCCGCATCGTCGATCCGGCGATGGTGAAGGAAGCGCGCGCCATGATCGACAAGGGCGATACCCGCGTAGTGCGTCGCCTCACGCTGCCGAACGAACGCCACTACCTGCTGTTCCTGCCCGCGCAAGACCGCCAGCGGGGATTGAACGACGGCGATGCGCGCCCGCTGCTGGCCGGCGCCGGCATGCCGCTGGGCGATCCCGGTTTCCGCGGCGGCCCCCGGCCGCAGGGCGACATGCGCCAGCCGCCCCCGGGCGCCGAGGGGCAATCCGGCCCTGGTCCCGGCCCCGGTGGACCGGACGGCCCGCGCGGTCCCCGCTTCCAGCCGCTGACACCCTTCATCCCCCTTGCCGCCGCGCTGCTGGCCAGCCTGCTGTTCGCAGTGCTGCTGGCCTGGTACTTCTCGCGCCCGATCCGTTCGCTGCGGCAGGCCTTCGAGGCGGCATCGCAAGGCGACCTGGCGCCCCGCTTCGCGCAGGCTGCCGGCAAGCGCGACGACGAACTCACGGACCTCGGCCGCGACTTCGACCGCATGACGGCCCGCCTGCGCAGCCTGATGGACGCGCAAACTCGGCTGCTGCACGATGTGTCGCACGAGATGCGCTCGCCGCTGGCGCGGCTGCAGGCGGCCATCGGGCTCGCGCACCAGAACCCGGAGCGGACCGGCATGTCGCTGGAGCGCATCGAGCGCGAGAGCATGCGGATGGATAAACTGGTGGACGAGCTGCTGACGCTGTCCCGCCTCGAGGCTGGCGCGCTGGCCGCCGCCAAGGAGGAAATCGACGTGGCCGAACTGCTGCACCAGATCGTCGGCGACGCACAGTTCGAGGCGGCCACGCAGGATCGCACGGTGGCGGCACAGGGTGCGGCGGATGTCGTGCTGCTGGGCCAGCCGGACCTGCTGGCGCGCGCCATCGAAAACGTGGTGCGCAACGCGATCAAGCACAGCCCCGAAGGCGGCACGATCGTGGTCGACAGCAGCGCACCGGGCGGCATCCTGCGCATCAGCGTGCTCGATCGGGGCCCGGGCGTGGCCGAGGCGGACCTGGATGCCATCTTCGAGCCGTTCTTCCGCAGCAGCGGCACGGACAAGGATGTCGAAGGCCATGGCCTCGGCCTGGCGATCGCGCGGCAGGTGGTGCAGCAGCACGGCGGCACCATCAGCGCCAGCAACCGCGTCGGCGGCGGCCTGTGCGTGGAGATCGCGCTGCCGCTGGACTGAGGTGGCACGCCGCAACGCAAAACGGCGCCTTGCGGCGCCGTTTTTTTCTTCCTATTCCATCAAGCCTTCGGCAAGGTCACGCCGTGCTGGCCCTGGTATTTGCCGTTGCGGTCCTTGTACGACACATCGCACACCTCGTCGCTCTCGAAGAACAGCACCTGCGCGCAGCCTTCGCCGGCGTAGATCTTGGCCGGCAGCGGCGTGGTGTTGGAGAACTCCAGCGTCACATAGCCTTCCCACTCCGGCTCGAACGGCGTGACGTTGACGATGATGCCGCAACGCGCGTACGTCGACTTGCCGAGGCAGACGGTCAGCACATTGCGCGGGATGCGGAAGTACTCGATCGTGCGAGCCAGTGCGAAGGAATTCGGCGGGATGATGCAGACGTCGCTCTTGATGTCCACGAACGAGTTGGAATCGAAGTTCTTCGGATCGACGATCGTGCTGTTGATGTTCGTGAAGACCTTGAATTCATCGGCGCAGCGGATATCGTAGCCATACGACGAGGTGCCGAACGAGATCACCTTGCGGCCGTCCTGCTCCCGCACCTGGCCCGGCTCGAAAGGCTCGATCATGCCGGTTTCCTCCGCCATGCGGCGTATCCATTTATCGCTTTTAATTGTCATCGTACTGTTCTGTGATCTGGTGGTGAATGGCCAGTGGCCGGTTGGCAGCGATTTTACGCGATCCGGGCACGGCTTTGATAATCTTTGCAGCTTTTTATGCTAGGCGCGGCGCTGCCGGGCGCCTTCGCACAGCGCCAGCTCGGGGCCCATCAGGTCGCACACCATGTCGCGGATCGCCTGCGCCGTCAGCACTGGAAACTCCATCGGGAACAGGTGCCCGCCCGGCATCACGCGGTAGTGACGGCCGACCAGCGCCTTCGTCGCCGACAGGCCGGCGCTGCGATTTTCGCCGGAGATGCGGCCGGCCAGGTAACCGACGGGCACGGGATAATCCGCCGCCAGCAGCTTGCCCACGTGATGCGGCAAGGTGCGATAGACAGCCGTTTCCACGTCGCGTGAAAAGCGCAGCTGCACGCCTTCCGGATGCGGTTTGAGGCCAGCATCCAGATAGTCCTGCAGTACGCCCGGTGCCCAGGCCGCGAACAGCTCCTTGCTGGCGAAGTGGCGCATGGTGTCCGCCTCGGCTGGCCACACGTTCCGACGGCGAACAGAGAAGCGCGCCGGCGAGTAACGGTCGCCCGCGTTGAAGCGCTTCAGCAGCCGCCATGCCAGCGCGCGCCAGCCGGCCACGATGGGCGAATCGAGCAGCACGACGCAGCGCGCCAGCTCGGGCCGCTGCGCCGCCGCCATCACGCTCAGCATGCCGCCCAGCGAATGACCGACGAGAATCACCGGCTCCCCGCGATAGCGCGTCTCCAGCTCGGCGATCAGCTCGTCGACGAGCGCCTGCCAGCCGTCCTGCACGGGGTAGGACGGGTTATGGGCGTGCATGTCGAGGGCCTGCACGTCGAAGTCGCGGCCCAGCAGATCGAAGAGCTGGCGGTAGGTGCCCGCGGGATAACTGTTCGCGTGCGAAAAATGCAATATCGGTTTCATCGTGCTCGGCGTCCGGGAGGCGGCGCCAGGGAAAACTCGAATCCGTGATTTTAACCGACTTTAGCGAGAGGTTGCCTTAGTTCAAGATTAAAGGTTGCAGGTCCTGCCGACTAAGGCGCATGCCAGTAACGTGGATATTCCCGGCGATACTCTTCAATTGCCACTGCGTCGTCCAGCAGGATGGTTACCGCACCGGATGCGTCGGTACGGAAGCGTGAAACACTCCGCTCCCCATACCGCTCGAACACCTCCGCCTTCGGATGCCGATACCGATTCCGGTATCCGACCTGGAACACAGCGATTTCCGGCTGCACGGCCGCCAGAAACGCCGGCGTCGAAGAAGTCCCGCTCCCATGATGCGGCACCAGCAGCACATCGGCCTTCAACCGCTCCCCTTCCCGAGCCAATAACTCCATCTCCTGCTGCGCCTCGATATCCCCAGGCAGCAGCACAGTCCCGCCCGGCGCGGTGATCCGCAGCGTACAACTTCGCGCGTTGGTCTTCAGCGACGCGGATGCATAACTCGCTGCCGTTGGATGCAGCATCTCGAACCGCACGCCATCCCACTCCCAGCGCTGGCCGGCAACGCAGTGAGCATGCGGCGAAGCCGCCAGCGCAATCGGATGATGCAAGCCGAGGGAGGATAAGGTCCAACCGACGCGCACGTTCTCCAGCACCGCCAGTGCACCGCCCGAATGGTCGCTGTCGCCGTGACTGATCACGAGACCATCCAGCTGGTCGATGCCGCGCGCACGCAGATACGGCAGGATCACGCGGCTGCCGGCGTTGGAATCAAGGCCATAGGAAGGACCGGTGTCGTACAGCAGCCGGTGCCCGGACGTCTCGACCAGCACGGCCATCCCCTGCCCCACGTCGAACGCGATGAGGCGCAGCGTGCCAGCTGGCGGCGTATCGGGTTGCGCGCCAAGCAGAGGCACCCACGTGAACACGCCCAGCCAGCGCGTGGGCCAACCACGCGGCGCCAGCAGCCACACGGTGCCGACCAGCGCCAGCGCGAATAGCCACCACGGCGGTTTCGGTGCACTCCAGATGGCGAGGCGGGTAGCGCTGAACCACTGCAGCAACTCCGCCAGCCATCGCATCAACTCATGGGCCAGCAAAAGCAAAGGCGTTCCAAGCACTTCCGGCAGAAGTCCGCCGGCCAGCGCCAGCGGCGTCACCAGCAGGCTGACGAGCGGGATCGCAATTGCATTGGCGATCGGGCTGACGATCGACACCTGCGAGAACAGCAGCATCGTCAATGGCACAAGCCCAAGCGTGACGGCATATTGCGTGTTCACCGCCGCATGCATGGCCAAAATAAAACGCTGGCGACGCGTCAGTGGCTTGCCGCGGCGCTCGTCCTCATCGTCAGCATCCGGATTGCCCGGCTGCTTGTGGATCGCCGTGCGGCCGACCGACGCATACAGGATGATCGCCACCGCGCCGAACGACAGCCAGAACCCCGGCCACATCACGGCCCAA
>DKJA01000173.1:0-15695 GCA_002454505.1 Oxalobacteraceae bacterium UBA6704 | reverse complement strand
GCCCGCGGCCAGCGCCAGCACGTGCGACACGCTGGCCAGCCGATCCGTCCACGTGGCCAGCGCGACGACGCACAGCATGTACAGCGTGCGCTGCGCAGGTACGCCGAAGCCGGCAAGCAGCACATACAGCAGCGCAGCCAGCATACCGGCCAGCGCAGCGACCTTCTGCGCCGGCAGCATCAGCGGCAGCTGCGCATGGCGGACAAAGAAGGACCGCCGCCACAGCGCCGACACGCTCCAGGCCACCAAGCCCGCAATCATCGTGATATGCAGGCCCGAGATCGACACCAGATGACTGATCCCCGTGCGGTTGAACACCTGCCAGTCCGACTGATCGATGGCACGCTGGTCGCCGACGACAAGCGCCACGATCACGCCCGCATACTCGCGGCCGGCCAGTGCGCGCAAAATTTTCGCACGCAAGGCGTAACGCGTGCGCTCGACGATGTTCGATATGCCGAACACGAACCCGTCCAGCCGCTCGTTCTTTCCCTCGGCACGGACATACCCGGTAGCACGACCCCCCTGCTCCAGCAGCCAAAGCTCATAATCGAAGCCATGCGGATTCGCGTTCCCATGCGGCCGTTGCAGCCGCACCTTCAGGCGCCAACGCTCGCCCGGACGCAGGTCCGGCACCACCGCCACCTGATCGCGAAAGCCCGAGTACCAGGACAATGCCACGCGCGGCGGCACGAACATGTCAACGGGTGCGATAACCTGTTCAACCGACAGATTGAACCGGGTACCTTGCGCCGTAATGTTCGGCAGATTGTCGATGACACCGACGATGATGACATCGCGCCCCTCGTCGGCTTTGGCGAGCGACGGCGCCAGCGCGTGCGACGCCAGCAAGGCCGCCCAGTAGAAGCCGGCCGCCAGACTGCAAGCCAGCATCAGCGAACGACGCAGCCACCCGCGTGTACGAATCACCACGAGCGCCAAAAGCACCAGCACCAGCAAGATATAAAGGGAATAGGAAGGCAGAAACGCCCGCGTCTGCAGCAACGCGGCACCGCACACAAAGGCAAGAATCGCGCTGCGCATGCCGTCCTCCCGAGGAAGATCGGCGGCGCGTACCGTGAACTAGCCCGGCATCAGCCCGCGCAGCCGAGGCATAACACTATGCGCATTCGCGGTGGTGGCGCTTTGCAGTTCCTCAAGCGGGATACCGCGCAGTTGTGCCAGCACTTCGGCGATGCCCGGCACTTGGTCCGGCGTGTTGACGCCGGGATGCAGCCACTGCGGCGCAATGTCCGGCGCATCCGTTTCCATGACGATGGCGGACAGCGGCAACTGCTCCGCCAGCCGCCGTATCTGCAAGGCGCGCGTAAAGGTCAGGTTGCCGCCGAAGCCCAGCTTGAAGCCGATGTCGATGTAGCCCTGCGCCTGCTGGAAGCTGCCATTGAAGGCATGGGCGATGCCGCCGGCCGGCGGAATCTGCCGCACGTGTTTCAGCACCTGATCCTGCGACTTGCGCACGTGCGTCAGGATCGGCAGGCCGAATTCGCGGGCGATCTTCAGCTGCTCGCGAAAATAATGGATCTGCTTGTCGCGCATCGCCGGCTCGCACAGTTCGGGGAGGAAGAAGTCCAGCCCCACTTCGCCGATCGCGACGAAACGGGGATCGTCCATCGCCGCGCGGACGGCTTCACGCATCGCCACCAGGTCGTCGTCGGTGGCCTTCGGCACGCAGATCGGATGGATGCCGATCGCGTAGGAGGCGTTCGGCGCATTGGCCGCCAGGTCCCGCACCGCCGGCCAGTTGGCGCGGTCGATGGCGGGAATGACAATCATGCCCACATCCTTTTCCAGCGCGCGCGCGGCAACGCCCAGCGAATCGCCGCCGAACTCGCGCGCATCCAGGTGGCAGTGGGTGTCGATCCACATGGCTTACTCCGGCTTCAGGCCTTCGTCCGTCAGCCGCAGCACGCGGTCGCAGCGGCGCGCCAGCTCCGGATCGTGCGTGACGATCACGAATGCGGTACCCAGCGTGCGGGACAGCTCCAGCATGAGGTCGAAGATCTGTTCGGCCGTGCTGTGATCGAGGTTGCCGGTCGGTTCGTCGGCCAGCACGCAGGCCGGCTGCGTGACGAGTGCTCGAGCCAGCGCCACGCGCTGCCGCTCGCCGCCGGACAGTTCGCCCGGCACGTGCGTCACGCGCTTGGCCAGATTGACGCGGGCCAGCATCTGCTGCGCCTGTTCCTGGGCCAGCGCGCGCTTCAGGCGGCGGATCATCAGCGGCATCGCCACATTGTCCAGCGCGGAGAATTCCGGCAGCAGGTGGTGGAACTGGTAGACGAAGCCCAGCGCCTGGTTGCGCAGATCGCCGCGCGCCGTTTCCGACAGCTGGGCGAAGTCCTTGCCCTGCAGCGTCACGTTGCCCGTGGTCGGCGTATCGAGCCCGCCCAGCAGGTGCAGCAGCGTGGACTTGCCGGAGCCGGAGGCGCCGATGATGGCTACGCGTTCGCCGCGCCGCACTTCGAAGTCGATCCCGGCCAGCACCTTGACGGAGTAGCTGCCCTGGGTGAACGTCTTGCCGAGGTTACGGCACGAAAGGACTGCATCACTCATAGCGCAGCGCCTCCGCCGGTTTCACCTTGGCCGCCCAGCGGCTCGGGTACAGCGTGGCCACGAAGGCCAGCACGACGGCGATCGCGCCGATCTTCGTCACGTCCGGCCAGCGCATGTCCGACGGCACGGTGGTGATGTAGTAGATATCCTTCGACAAGAACTGCACTCCCAATAAATGTTCGATAAACGGTACGATCACGTCGATGTTCTGCGCCACCAGCACGCCGCCGGTCACGCCGATGGCGGTGCCCAGCAGGCCCACCAGCGCGCCCTGGATGACGAAGATCTTCATGATCGATGCGGGCGACGCGCCCAGTGTGCGCAGGATGGCGATGTCCGGCTGCTTGTCGGTCACCGTCATCACCAGCGTCGACACGAGGTTGAAGGCAGCCACCGCAACGATCAACGTGAGGATGATGAACATCATGCGTTTTTCCGTCTGTACGGCGGCGAACCAGTTGGCGTTCAGCTTCGACCAGTCGCGCACCGTCAGATGCGCCGGCAGCATTTTCTTCAACTCTTCAGCCACTTGCGGCGCGCGGTGCATGTCCGCCAGGCGCAGGCGCAGGCCGGACGGCGCGGCCATGCGCAGCATCCGCTGCGCATCCTGCAAATGAATGAAGGCCATGCCCGCATCGAATTCCTGGTGCTGCGCAGAGAAGATGCCGACGACGGTGAACGAGCGCATGCGCGGCACGAGGCCGGCCGGCGTCACGGTCCCCTGCGGGAGGACCATGGTGACCTTGCCACCGATGTCCACGCCCAGGGCCCGCGCCAGATCCACACCCAGCACGATATTGAATTCGCCCGGCTTCAGCGCAGCAAAGCTGCCAAGCTTGATGTGCTTGGCGACATCCGACACGGCCGGCTCTTCCTCGGGCAGCACGCCGCGCACCATCGCCGGGCGCAGCGCTTCGCCCCCGTTCATCAGGCCCGCCTGCGTTTCGGAGAATGGTGCCGCGCCCTTGACCTCGGGATGGCGCAGCGCGTTCTTGGCCTGCTCCTGCCAGTCCGGCATGCCGGCCTGCGCGTCGAACACTTCCACGTGCGCCAGCACGGACAGCATGCGGTCCGTCACGTCCTTCTGAAAACCGTTCATCACGGACAGCACGACGATCAGCGCGCCCACGCCCAGCGCGATGCCGCTCATCGAGATCAGCGAGATGAACGAGATGAAGCCATTGCGGCCGCTGCGCTTGCCGGCGCGCGTGTAGCGCAGGCCGACCAGCCATTCAAACGGCAGGTTCTTGATGAGACTCATTGGGATTCCGAAAATCGTGAGGCCGCAGTGTGCCACAAACCATGCAGACGCAGCCCCTTATTCATAGCGCAGCGCCTCGGCAGGTTTTACGCGCGCAGCCCACCAGCTAGGGTACAGCGTGGCCACGAAAGCCAGCCCCACGGCGGTGGCGCCGATCGCGGCCACGTCCGGCCAGCGCAGGTCGGACGGCACGGCGCTGATGAAGTAGATGTCCTTGGCGAGGAATTTCATGCCCAGCAGCGTCTCGATGGCCGGCACGATCACGCCGACATTCAGCGCGATCAGCACGCCGCCGGCGATGCCCAGCGCCGTGCCGATGACGCCGACAAGCGCGCCCTGCACCATGAAGATCTTCATGATCGACCCGGGGGATGCGCCCAGCGTGCGCAGGATGGCGATGTCGGCCTGCTTGTCGGTCACCGTCATCACCAGCGTGGCCACGAGGTTGAACGCGGCCACCGCGATGATCAGCGTGAGGATGATGAACATCATGCGCTTCTGCGTCTGCACGGCGGCGAACCAGTTGGTGTTCAGCTTCGACCAGTCGCGGATCAGCAGGTCGCCGCCCATCGTCTGTTTCAGCTCGAACGCCACGCGCGGCGCTTCCTGCACGTCCGCCACGCGCAGCCGCAGGCCGAACGGACCGGGGAGATTGAGCAAGCGCTGTCCGTCCTCCAGGTGCACATAAGCCAACGACGAATCGAAATCGTTGTGGCCCACTTCGAAAATACCGACCACGGTGAACGTGCGCATCGCCGGCGCGCCGCCCGCCATGCCACCTTCGGCCAGCGCCATCGCCACCTTGCCGCCCACCTTCACTTCCAGTGCCTTGGCCAGTTCGACGCCCAGCACGATATTGAACGCGCCGGGGCGCAAGTCGGCCAGGCTGCCCTGCTTGACCTGCTGCGGCACTTCGGACACCTTGCCCTCTTCTTCCGGCAGGATGCCGCGCACGACTGCCGGCCGCAGCACGTCGCCGCCATGCGCCAGCAGCGCCTGCAGCTCGACGAACGGCGCGGCGCCCTTCACTTCCGGATTGGCGAAGGCATTGCGGGCGGTCGCGTGCCAGTCGGGCATAGGGCCGCCCATCTGGTAGATCTCGATATGGCCCAGCACGGACAGCATGCGCGCCGTGACTTCCTTCTGAAAGCCGTTATACACGGACAGCACGATGATCAGCGCGGCCACGCCCAGGCCGATGCCGGCCATCGAAATGGCGGAGATGAACGAGATGAAGCTGTTGCGGCCGCTGCGCTTGCCGGCGCGCGTGTAACGCAGCCCGACCAGCAGCTCGAACGGCATCTTGTGCATGAAACTCATGAATTGGTGACGAATTGGATGATGAATCGGGTGACGAAAGGACGCGAAAGTGAGCAGTTTGCCATATAAACAGCATTCGATGGCTTACTGCTGAGTTAAGTGCCGCGACAACTGCGCCATGCCGGCACCTCCGCGATCCAATATAATGCCGCATGCATTCCACCACCCTCGTCGTACCGTTTGGTCTTCCGCCGGCCGAAATGGCGCCGGACCTCATCCGCTCCCTGCAGGCCCCGTCGCTGGCGACTTTACTTTCTCGCAATACAACCCACGCTGCGCATGCGTTCGATCCCGACACGCGCCTGCTGCCGCACGAAGCCTGGCTGGCGCATGCCTGCGGCCTGGCGGGCGATCCGGCCATCCAGCCGGCCGCGCCGTTTGCGCCGGCCGTGATGCGCGGCTTCGGCCTGCAGCCGGACGCGGGCCACTGGTTCATCTGCCACCCGGTGCACGTGCAGGTCGGCACGCACCTGATGATGCCGGACCTGCGCAACCTGCAGCTGACGGACGCCGAGTCGCGCACGCTGTTCGAAGCGGCCCAGCCGCTATTCGATGCGCCTGGCATGGCGCTCGTGTATGGCGACGCCCGCACCTGGTTCCTGCGCGCGGACGACTGGGCCGACCTGGCCACGGCGTCGCCGGACGCGGCCACCGGCGACAACCTGCACACATGGATGCCGGCCGGCGCCGCGGCCCGCGACTTCCGCCGGCTGCAGAACGAGGTGCAGATGCTGTGGCACAGCCACCCCGTCAACGAGCCGCGCAAGGCACCCGTCAATTCGTTCTGGATCTGGGCCGGCGCCGCCGCCGACCAGCCCCGCATCGACGTGCCGCTGGCCACCAGAGGCGCGCCCGGCTGGCTCGACGCACTGGCGCAGCCGGAACTGCGCGACACCACCGCGATCCAATGGCTGGCCGATGGGGGGACGAAAAACGCTCCTCATCGCCTGGCTGTCGCCGGCCAGCTCGTCTCCGCCGGCCTCGCCGAGGACTGGGGCACCTGGCTGCAGCGCCTGCAGCAGCTGGAAGAACAATGGTTCGCGCCGCTGCTGGCCGGTTTGAAATCCGGCACGGTAAAGGACGCCACCATCGTGCTGACGAACCGCCGCGGCTGGACCGCCACGCACACGAACAAAATGGCGCTGCATAAGTTCTGGCGCCCGCCAACCCTGACGAATTTGCTAACATGAAGTTGCTGACATGACCCGTATCGCCAACCGTCCCTGCCCTTTCCGCGAATCGGAAATGCTGCGCCAGGGCGGCATCCATCCCGTGCTGGCGCGGCTGTTTGCCGCCCGCGGGCTCACCGATCCGAAGGACCTGTCGTCCGAGCTGGCGGCGCTGATCCCGCCGCCCGGCCTGCTGCATATCGACGCGGCCGCCACCTTCCTCGCCGATGCGATCGCCGCGAACAAGCGCATGGTCATCGTGGCCGACTACGACTGCGACGGCGCCACGGCCTGCGCCACGGCGCTGCGCGGCCTGCGCTCGATGGGTGCGGACGTGGACTTCATCGTCCCCAACCGCTTCGAATACGGCTACGGGCTGACGCCGGAAATCGTTGCGCTGACCGCCCGCGAAAAAAACCCGGACATCATCATCACCGTCGATAACGGCATCGCCAGCATCGACGGCGTCGAGGAAGCCAAGCGCCGCGGCATCGAAGTGGTCGTCACCGACCACCACCTGCCGGGCGACCGGCTGCCCGATGCGCGCGTGATCGTCAACCCGAACCAGCCGGCCTGCGGCTTCCCGTCGAAGAACCTGGCCGGCGTGGGCGTGGTGTTCTACGTGCTGCTGGCCCTGCGCGCGGAACTGCGCCGCCGCGGCGTGTTCGATGCGCAGACGCAGCCGAAGCTCGATGCGCTGCTCGACCTCGTTGCGCTGGGCACCGTGGCCGACGTCGTCAAACTGGACACGAACAACCGCATCCTCGTGGCGCAGGGCCTGAAGCGGATGCGCGCGGGCCGCATGCACGCCGGCGTGGCCGCGCTGTTCCGCGTGGCCGGCCGGGAAGCGCGCAGCGCCACGCCGTTCGACCTGGGCTTTGCTGTCGGGCCGCGGCTGAATGCCGCCGGCCGGCTGCAGGACATGTCGCTGGGGATCGAATGCCTCGTCACCGACGACGAAGGCCGCGCCTGGGCACTGGCCCAGCAGCTCAACGAGATCAACCTGAAACGCCGCGAAATCGAAGCGGAAATGCAGGATACGGCGCTGCTGCACCTGGACGACTTCCAGCCGACGCAAAGCAGCACCATCGCCGTCTTCGACGAATCGTGGCACCAGGGCGTGATCGGCATCGTTGCCTCGCGCCTGAAAGAGAAGTTCTACCGCCCCACGATCACGTTCGCCCCGGCCGGCGACGGCTGGATCAAGGGTTCCGGCCGCTCGATCGCCGGTTTTCACCTGCGCGATGCGCTGGACCTCGTGTCGAAACGGGCGCCCAGCCTGATCGACAAGTTCGGCGGCCATGCGATGGCGGCAGGCCTGTCGATCCGCGCCGATGCGTTCGACGCGTTCGCGCAGGCGTTCGAGGCCGTCGGCCAGGCCTGGCTGTCCGAACACCAGCTGGAACGCGTGGTGGAGACGGACGGTCCGCTGGAAGATGCCTACTACACCACCCAGTTCATCGAACTGATGGACGGCATCGTGTGGGGCCAGGGCTTCGCGCCGCCCGTGTTCTGCGACGAGTTCCGCGTGGTGAGCCAGCGCATCCTGAAGGAGCGCCACCTGAAACTGCAGCTGGAAAAGAACGGCGCCCGCTACGACGCCATCTGGTTTGGCCACACCGACTCGCTGGGCGAGCGGGCGCGCGTGGCGTTCCGGCTCGATGCGAACGAATACAACGGCACTACGCGGGTGCAGCTGCTGGTGGAGCATGCCGAGCCGGCCTGAGGATGTGCAGCGGATGTTAGCGGATCAGCGTTCGGTATCGGTTGGCGGGATGGCCGACAACAGATGCAGGAAGCTGTTCGCTGGCGTTCCTTCGTGCCGGGCGAACCCCAGCAGAAACGTCACGAGGTCCCTGTTTGCGCCGCCATTGCTGTTCAACCGCTTCAATATCTCCGCGTTCGCCGTATCCACATCGCTCGAGGCATCCTTCTGCTTCCACGACCGGCCTGTTTCGTCGCTCTCGAAGTGGGCAACGGGAACGGGCATGGTGATCTCGTCCTCCACAGTCACGACAGCGCGGTTCTTCGCGGGGTCATAGGCACCGATGACACCATGATCGTCCTGCGGCGTGCTGGAAAACGTCTTGACCATCCGTTCGAGGAAGTCGAAATTGGCGAAGCGGCCGCCGGGGATCAGCCGCGACTGCAGATAACCCTGGTCGAGCTCGGAGGTAGAAGCTGCTGCCGCGATGCGCCCGGCAAGCGCTTGGTCGGTATCCGAGAAGGCCACATGGATCTTCCGTCCGCTGAGATCGTATAAATCCGCGCCCCGCACCGTGTCTGGCGACGCGCGATAAGACCCCAGATCGGTCGCCAGCGCATCCACGTGCTGCAGATCGATGCCGTTCTGCACGCTGTAGTCGTACATCCTTGCCAGCAGCGCGCGATCTTCGCCGGTGAGATGGGCAGCGACCGGGCCGCCGTCGAACGAAGCGATCATCGAGCTGGGATCGGCGCCGCCGTACAGCCGGGACAGCATCAGAGCATATCCGGACAGGCTGACCGAATCGCCGGCCGGCGTTGCTTGTGCCGCGCTGTCAGCGGCTTCGGCGGCTTTCGGGACGGTCTTCTGCTCGACGACGGGAACGCCCGCCGGTGCGATGGGGTTTGCTTTCATGACATTCTTTGGCGTGAATGGCGATTCGGGATCGCGTTCCCGGATTCTAGGCCGACGCGGCAGCGGCGGCGCACCGCAGGCGAGCCGTAGCATGGAGCGGCGCTTTGCCTGGCGCGGGCCGCTTGCAATGAATTCGAAAACGGAGTATAAATAATCCAAAACCGGAGGAATCATGCATCCCGCCTTTGCCTACCCGAAAAGCCGTTTTGAAGTCTCGCTGCCCGTCGACCTCAACGCGAGGGAAGAACGGGAGCGCCTGTCGAAGTCGGCGCTGAAAGGTTTTTTCAAGCTGGCCGCCGCCTGGAAGCTCCGCGACGACGATGCCCGCGAACTGCTGGGCGGCCTGTCCAGCAGTTCTTACTACGACTGGAAGAAGAACCCCGACCGCGTGCTCGAGGTCGACCGCATCACCCGCATCTCCTACCTGCTCGGCATCTACAAATCCCTGCACATCCTGTACGGCGACCAGCTGGCCGACGAATGGGTATCCCTCCCCAACCGCAACGCGATTTTCGGCGGCCGCACGCCGCTGGCCTACATGGCGGCCGGCGGCCTGCTGTGCATCCAGACCGTGCGCAAGCTGGTCGATGCGCGCCGCGGGGGCCTGTAGTTGGGCCTGTCCATCGTACCGCCGCTGCGCCTGCTGCGCCAGTTCGACACCGTCCGCCTGATCCAGTCGCGCTTCGCCGACGTGGAAGACTCCGTACTGTCCCCGCTGGCCGATGACGAAGCCGAGCTGGCCGACCTGTTCGACCTGGACAACGCTACCAACGCGCGCCTGCAGGCGGAGCTGGGCCGCGCGACCGGCATCGGCATCGACGAGCTGCTGTTCCACGTGCCGAACTACCGCATCGTCAATGCCGCATTCACTTATCCACGCCCGGAAGGCGCCCGCTTCAACGGCGGCGACCGCGGCGTCTGGTACTGCGCGTTCGATGCCGACACGGCGCTGGCCGAGATCATCTTCCATAAAACCGTCGAATACGCGGAAATCGACCGCTTCGACGACAGCGTCAGCTACCAGGCCATGCTGGCCGATTTCACGGCCCAGTTCCACGACATTCGCGACCTGCCTGCCTTTGCACCCTGCCTGGCGCCGGACAGCTACGTGGAATCGCAGCTGCTGGCCGAACGGCTGCTGGCTGGCGGCGCCACCGGCATCATCTTCCCCAGCGTGCGGCGGCCCGGCGGGACGAACCTGGCGTGCTTCCGCCCCGCCCTCGTCGGCAACGTTCGCAAAGGCACGGCCTATCGGTTAACATGGCAGGGCAGCCCGACCCCGCTGGTCGAGCCGATTCCCGCAACCCAGTAAAGATAGCAAGCAATGCAAACGAATCCCGACAAAGACACCGACCTGCGCACCAAGGTCAACCGCGAAACGGCGCGCCTGCCATGGACGGAGCTGGTGCGCCATTTCGCCTCCGGCAACGTGGTGTGGGTCGCGGACGAGCTGGACCTCGTCGAAGTGGCCGTACGCATCTCGCACGACGACAAGGCCAGCGTCAGCCAGTGGATGGCCGCCGGCCAGATCGCCAAGGTGTCCGACAGCCAGGCGCAGGAATGGCTGGCCATTGATGCTGCACTGTGGGCGTGCGTGGTCAGCCCGTTCATCATCGTGCAGCAGGAAAAACGTCGCCACTGAGGCTGCGTCACCAAGATGCTGGCCGCACTGGATGCCCACCTGACCGACGCGCAACCGCGCGCCTTGCGCGCCGCGCACCGGCCGGCCATCGAGTTTCTGTACTTCGGCATCAAGGAAGCGCGCGCCTGCCTGTTTGCCGGGCTGTTCTTCCTGGCCGTGTTCTGCGTGCCGCGCACCGGCGTGCTGGGCGTGCCCCGTTACGACGTGCTGCTGGCCGTCGCGCTGGCAATCCAGGCCTGGATGCTGGCCGCGAAACTGGAAACGTGGGACGAAGTGAAGTCCATCGGCCTGTTCCACGTGATCGGCTTCGCGCTCGAAGCATTCAAGACATCGGGCCACATCGGCTCGTGGAGCTACCCGGACTTCGGCTACACCAAGCTGTTCGGCGTGCCGCTGTTTTCCGGCTTCATGTACGCGGCGGTGGGCAGCTACATCATCCAGGCATGGCGCCTGTTCGACCTGCGCATCCGGCACCATCCGCCGTACTGGATGGCGGCGCTGATCGCGATCCTGATCTACGCGAATTTCTACACCCACCACTACATCGGCGACTATCGCTGGTACCTGGCCGCCTGCGCGCTGGGGCTGTATGCGCGCACCACGGTGATCTTCCGCCCGCTGGACCGCGACCGGCAGATGCCGTTGCTGCTGGCGTTCGTGCTGATCGGCTTCTTCATCTGGCTGGCGGAAAATCTCGGCACGCTGATGGGCGTGTGGCGCTATCCGAACCAGCTGGGCGCGTGGTCCGCCGTCCACGTGAGCAAGTGGAGTGCGTGGTCGCTGCTGGTGGTCATGACGTTCACGATCGTCGCAAACCTGAAGCACGTGAAAGCGAAGATTCACGTGCCGGATTAGGCAGGCCGGACACAGGGCTGCGCGACAGCTTGCCTATTGCGCAATTTAATTGCGCCCAGCAGCCTGCTGACGGGCTCAATCTACCGTAACCACATGTTGCTTCACAATGTGCTAACGTTGCTCGCTCGTGTCGTACCCATCGAAGTCATGAGGGCAAATCAATGCGATATTTCCCGGACAGGCTTGCTGCAACCCTCGATGCCAGCCGTCACCCGGCGCTTTATGCCATTGTCGGCCTCGGCGCAGCGGCAGCCATGCCGGTGCATGCGGCCCCTTCTGCAACGCTCGTCAGCGCCAGCTCACAACGTTGCCTGGACGTCAGCAAGGGCAGCCCGGAGCCTCGTACTCCCGCGATCATCTACGACTGCCATGGTGGAGCCAACCAGCAATGGGAATTTACTGCCGCCGGAGAACTGCGCACCCTGGGGGGTACCCGCTGCCTCGACATTACCGGTGGGAGCACCCGGCCGCAGGCGATCGTCCAGTCATATACTTGTCATGGGGGGCCGAATCAAAAATGGACACTGAGGCCGGATAACACCATCGTCAATCCGAATTCCGGTCTATGCCTGACGGTGCGGGGCGCAGGCACGGCCAACCTGACAGGGATCGATACGTGGCCATGCGAAGGGACGACCCACCAGCAATGGTCCGTGGGCGAGACGGCGCCTCCGCCAGCCGATACGCAAGCGCCGACACCGCCGCGCAACCTCGCGATCAGTGCGCTGGCCTGCCGCTCCGCCACGCTGCGCTGGACGGCATCGACCGACAACGTCGGCGTGGCCTATTACGACATCTATCGCGACGGGCAGGCACTCGGCACGGTCGGCGGCAGCACGCTCACTGCCCAGCTCGTGCTGGTGCCGGGGGCAAGCTGGGGCGTGTACGTCAACGCCCGCGACGCTGCAGGCAATGTCTCGCAGGCCAGCACGTCGCTGCGGGTGAACATACCGCAATGCCAGGCAGACACGCAGCCACCATCCACGCCGACGGGCTTGCGTGGAACGGTTGCCGGCACCACGGCCACCTTGAACTGGACTGCCGCCACCGACAACGTCGCAGTGGTGGCCTACGACATCTATCGCGACAACGCGCCGGTCGGCACGACCGGCACACTCGGCTACACTGACGCCGGGCTCGCCGCCAACACGACCTACCAGTACGCGCTTGCTGCACGCGATGCGCAGGGCAATGTCTCGCCCCGCGGGCCGGCCTTGTCCCTGACTTCCGGCAGTGCCTGCACCGACGCGATCTGCTCGGCGGAGTCGATGGCGAACGATACGGATATTCCCTGGGGCCTGGTCGCCCTGCCGGACGGCACAGTGCTTTACAGCCGCCGCGATGCGCAGGACATCATCGCGCTGAATCCGGTTACCGGCGTCAGGGAAAGCCTGGGCGTCATCCCGAATGTCCAGGGTACCGATGGCGAAGGCGGGCTGCTCGGGCTGGCCATACCGCCGGGATTCCCGGACCAGGACCCCTGGTTGTACATCTATCACACCAGCCCGACGGACAACCGCATCGTCCGCGTCCGTTACCAGGATGGCACGCTGAATCCTGCATCCCTTCAGGTACTGCTGAAAGGCATGGGACGTAACAAGTTCCACAATGGCGGGCGCCTGCGCTTCGGCCCGGACGGCAAACTGTATGCCACCACGGGCGACGCCCAGAACGGCGCTTATGCGCAGGACATTCAGCATCTCTCGGGCAAGGTGCTGCGGCTCAATCCGGACGGCACCGTCCCGGCCGACAATCCGTTTGGAAACCATGTGTGGAGCTACGGCCATCGCAACCCGCAGGGATTGGCATTCGACTCGCTCGGCCGTTTGTGGGAACAGGAGTTCGGCGATTCGCAGGACGAAACCAACCTGATCATAAAAGGCGGCAACTATGGCTGGCCCGCCTGCGAAGGCATCCTGTCACGCTCCGGCACCGGCTGTGCAACGCCAGGTTATATCGCGCCCAAATATACCTACCGCAATACGGACGGATCATGCAGCGGCATCGCAATCGTTCGCGATTCGCTGTACATCGCCTGCCTGGCAGGCGAACGCCTGTATCGCAGCGAGATCCGCGGCACCGGCCTGGCCAATGTCCGCCAGTTCTTCGTCGGCACCTACGGCCGGCTGCGCACGGTGGAACCCTCCATCGACGGCAATTTGTGGATGACCAGCAGCGACGCCGCGGGCGACAAGGACAGCATCCCGAACAACACGGATACCGAGATTTTCAAGGTGATGCTGAAACCGTGAGCGATGCCGTCAGTGGCTGACGGTCGTCACGTTCACCATTGTCGCGACCCTGAAGCACGTGAAAGCAAAGATTCACGTGCCGGATTAGGCCGGCGCCCGGCCGGCATGCCCACGCCCATTCTCCATTCGCATAAGTGTCATGCCCTGCAGGGCTCTTCTGCCGCAGCCCGCCGGCGGATATCTTTCGTCCTGCGCCACAACCAGTGACGCTCATTTGACGAAACCAACATCTACTTTCAAGAGTAATACCATGACCATCAAAATTTACGGCGACCTCGGTTCCGGCAGTTATCGTCGCGTCGCTGCGGCTGCAAAAATCATGGGCATCGATATCGAGCGCGTGAATGTCGATCTGTTCAAGGGCGAAAGCCATACGCCGGCGTTCCTGAAGCTCAATCCCCATGGGCTGACACCGGTGCTGCAGGATGGCGACACGCTCATCTGGGAAGCGTCCGCAATCAACATCTACCTTGCCGAGAAGGCCAACTCGCCGCTGCTGGGCAGGAGTGCACGTGAGCGCTACGAAGTGCTGCAGTGGATGTTCTGGTCCGGCGAGCAGTGGCGCGTCTTCGCCACGCTGCTGTTCGACCAGCGGGTCGCCGGCCGCGCCATGGCGCAGATCGAGGACCCTGCCATCGTCGGTCTTCTGCTCAAGAACATGCGGTCGGCGGCTGCCGTCCTCGACGCTCATCTCGCGAACCGGCAATTCATCGTCGGCGACGAACTGACGCTGGCCGACATCGATATCGCGGCACCGTTCTCCCAGGTCTTCCGGACCAAGGCGCCCTTCGCCGAGTTCCCCAATCTTTGGGCATGGCAGCAGCGTCTGCTGGAGACGGTGCCGGCATGGGCACAAACCAGGCGCGATCTGGACGATCGGATGGATACGTTCCTGAACGCCATCGGCCTCACCTTCTGATGCCCACCGGCCGTTCGGAATGTCCTGGCTCATCCTTCAGCGCACGCCGTACCTCGTTGCCGCCAGCTGCTCCTCGACAAACGCGATGAAGGCGCGCGCCTGGGGGCTGGCATGGCGTGCACCGCCTGTCAGCACCGCCCACAGGTCGAGGCTCGGCAAGGTCCAGCCGGCCAGGACTTCCACGACCTGGCCGCTGTCCAGCTCTTCCTCGAGGATCCATTCGCTGGCGACGGCCACGCCCATGCCCGCCAATACCGCAGCCCGAAGCCCTTCCAATGCGCTGATGCGCAGCCTGGGTCGAAGCAGCACCTCGGTCGGGATGCCGTCCTTGGCAAAGGTGATCTGGTCGCCGCCCTCGCCGCGGGACAGGACGATGGCAGCATGCTCAATCAGATCGCCCGGCGCCATGGGCGTGCCGTGTTTTTCCAGGTAGCCAGGCGTCGCGACGACGATGCGGCGGCACTGGCCGATCTTGCGGGCCGTAAGGCCGGAGCTGGCCAGCTTGCCCATGCGAAGGGCGACTTCCACACCTTCTTCCACGAGGCCGATGTTGCCGTCGTCGAGGAGCAGGTCGACGCAGAGGCGCGGATGCTGCGCCATGAATGCCGGCAGCTTCGGGATGATGTGCTGCCGCATGAACGTGATGGTGCCGCTCACACGCAGCTTTCCCGTCAGCGGCGCATTCTCGCCCTTGACTGCCATGATCGCCAGGTCGGCCTCCTCCAGCGTGCGGATCGCGTGCTCGTAGAACTTCTGCCCGGCGTCGGTCGGCGCGATGCCGCGCGTCGAACGCAGGAAAAGCTGCACACCCAGCTCCTGCTCGAGCTGCGCCACGGCCTTCGAAACGGAGGGCTGGCTCAGGTTCAGGTCCTTGCCGGCGGCGCTGAACGAGCGCGTCTCGTAGACGCGCACGAACGACCGCATGGCGTTGATCAGGTCTATTGCCATTCGATTCCGGCATCAATGAAATGAGCGCGCAAGCATACCGTGCGGGTGCGAATAGATCAAACCCGCTACTGCCTGCCGATTATCCCCTGGGTCAGTGACCGCCACCCAGATAAGCCGCCACCACCTTCGGATCGTTCA
>DKJA01000167.1 GCA_002454505.1 Oxalobacteraceae bacterium UBA6704 | reverse complement strand
CTCGCCGAACAGCGCGACGAACACCATGCTGCGGCGCGGCCGCTCCTTTTCGGCGGCCAGCGCCGCAGCAATCTCGATGACGGAGACGGTGCCGCTGCCGTCGTCGTTGGCGCCGTTGAATACTTCACCGTCGCGAATGCCCAGGTGATCGTAGTGGGCCGACAGCAGCACATAGGTCTTCTTCAGCTCAGGATCGGAGCCGCGCAATACGCCGATCACGTTGCGCAACTTGATCGGACGGACCTCCGGTGCGCCGATGGCTGCGGCGACGGTTGCAGCTCCCTGCTCCAGCGCTTTCGCAGCGTCCGCATCGTGCAGCACTAGCACCGGCGGCGCGCCTGCAACGACAGCCTGTTCCGGATCGATCAGCCAGCCGCCGCTTTCGCGGCCATGGCGGCGTTCCCGGTCGATCATGATCACCAGCGCTGGCTTCGACTTCAGGCCGCTCTGCAGCACGTAGCCGGCCCGCGGCACGGCCGCTGCCGGCACCACGAGCACCTTGCCGTCGACATTGCCCTTGCCGGCCAGCGCATCCTGCCACGTCATGAACACGACGCCGGTGGCCGGCAGCTTGACGGCCTGCGTGAACGCGCCTGTCGCGCCGCTCGCCGGCACCGCGATGGACTTGCCGGCCGAGCGCACGGTCAGCTTGAAGTCCTCTGCCTTGCGCTGTGCGTATTGCCAGTTCGCCGTCTGGAAGTAGCCGTCGTCGCCGGCCGCTTCCAGGCCCGCGCGGCGGAACTGCGCGGCGATGTATTCGGCCGCCAGGTCCTGGCCGCGCGACGGCGTGCCGCGCCCTTCCAGCAGGTCCGAGGACAGGAACGACAGGTGGCCGCGCAGCGAATCGGCGGAGATGCGGTCGGTCAGCGTGCCGGCGTCGGCCCAGGCGGCGGAAGCGGCGGAAACGGTGCAGGCGATGGCGAGGGCAATGGCGGAGAGGACGGGACGCATGCTGGCTTTCTCGGGTTGGAAAAAGAGGCAATATTGCATGGGCTTGCGCATCAGTCAACCTGCCATTCCCGGCGGCGCGCATCGGTGGCACAATCCCGTTCTCACCCCATGCCGGATCCCGCCCATGAAAGCTCTTCTTGTTCTCGCCGCCGCGCTGCCTTTGCACGCATACGCTGCCCCCTGCCTGCCCATCGCTGACCTGATCGAACACGACCGCCGCTACGAGGAAGCGCTGCGCGTTGGCGACGTGCCATTCCTGCAAGCGGCGCTGGCCGACGACTACGTGTGGGTGCACACGCTGGCGTCGCAGATCGAGGGCAAGGCAGCGGTGCTGGCACGCCTGCCAAAGCAGGCGTCGGTTGCGAAGAGCCGCACCACGGCCGAGGTGCAAGGCCACGCGTTGGGCGATACGGTCGTGCTGCGGGGCCTCAGCACCGTCGAGCAGTGGAATGCGGATGGCAAGACCTTCCGCAGCAACCGTTATCAGTTCATGCGCACTTACGTCAGCGAGAACGGCCAGTGCCGGCTGCTGGCCGTGCAGACGATGAAGGTATGGTCGAGCGCAGGCAACTAAGCAAGGCAGACGCCGCGCAACACGGTTCGTTGAACTTAAAAGCATTTTTCCGCATTTCTGCACGATTGCGCATTACACTCGATCGCAGAGACACCACCAACGAAAGAAGCCCATGCCGAACCTGACGATGTTTTTTGAAACCGTGAAGCTGCCCACGATCTCCGAAGTGGCGCATGCCCTGATCGCCACGCTCGACAATGACGCCGCATCGACGAAATCCGTGGCCGCGATCATCGCCCGCGATCCGGCGCTGACGGCCAAGCTGATGCGGCTGGCGAACAGCGCCCGCTTCGGCTCCAGCCGCAACGTCAGTTCGCTGGACGATGCGATCGCGCTGGCCGGTATGGCGCACATCCGCACGCTGGCCCTGGCCGCCTGCTTCGCCGAATCGTTCCCCGCGCTGCCGGGCCTTGACACGGACGAATTCTGGAAGAGCAGCATGGCCTGCGCCGGCTATTCGAAATGGCTGGCCGGCCGCATCGGCATCGACGGCGGCGAAGCCTGGCTGGCCGGCATGATGCTGCGGCTGGGCGAACTGCTGATCTACCAGGCGTCGCCGGTGGCCTTCGCGGAAATCGAGCAGATGCCGCACCTGCCGGGCGGCCGCTGGGAACGCGAGCAGCGGCTGCTGGGCTTCTCGGAGGGCCAGATCACGGCCGAGCTGGCGCGCCGCTGGAACTTCCCGGCCAATATCGTGCAGGCGCTGGAGAACTCGTCGGACCCGATGGCTGCGCACCCGTTCTGCCAGCTGGCCGGCATCACGCACCTGGCCAGCCTGCTGGCGGACACGCCGAGCGACGATCCGGAAATCCTCGGCACGCTGCCGGCCGACGTGCTGGCAGCACTGCAGCTGAGCCGCGAAGCGCTGGCATCGCGCTTCCCGTCGCACGAATCGTTCTCCGCCGCCGCCTGAGCCGCTGAGGGGTGCCGCCAGGCGGCACGGTGCAGTATAGTTCGGCCTTCACCGCAAGGAACCGTCATGGCCGAATCGAAGCGCACCACCCTCGACCCCGCAGACTGGGATGCCCTGCGCACCCAGGGCCACCGCATGCTCGACGATATGTTCGACTACCTCGAACACCTGCGCGAGCGGCCCGTGTGGCAGCCCGCGCCGGCGGACGTGCGCGACAAATTCCAGGCGCCGCTGCCCCGCGAGGGCGGCGATCTCGCCGCACTGCACGAAGCCTTCATGCAGGACGTGCTGCCCTATGCCGTCGGCAATGCGCATCCCGGCTTCTTCGGCTGGGTGCACGGCGGCGGCACGCCGGTGGGCATGCTGGCCGAGATGCTGGCGGCGGGCCTGAACGCCAACGTGGGCGGGCGCGACCAGATTCCCGTCGAAGTGGAGCGGCAGGTGGCGCGGTGGATGGCCGACCTGTTCGGCTTCCCCGCGGGGGCCAGCGGCCTGTTCGTCACCGGCACGTCGATGGCCAACATGATCGCCGTGCTGGTGGCGCGGCACCGCGCGCTGGGCCTCGCCGTGCGCGATGCCGGCCTCGCGCAGATGGGCCAGGGCCTGGTCGCCTACACGTCCGCCGCCGCGCACGACTGCATCGCCCAGGCGATGGACCTGACCGGTATCGGCCGCAGCGCGCTGCGCCTGGTGCCGCTCGACGACGACTACCGCATGAACACGCAGGCGCTGGCGCAGGCCATCGAAGACGACCTGGCCGCCGGCCTGCGCCCGTTCTTCGTGGCCGCCACCGCCGGCACCGTGGACACGGCGGCCATCGACGCGCTGGGCACGGTGGCGGACATCGCCCACCGCCACGGCCTGTGGTTCCACGTCGATGGCGCGTTCGGCGCGCTGGCGATGCTGTCGCCGGAACTGGCGCCGCGGCTGGCCGGCGTCGAGCGGGCCGATTCGATCGCCTTTGATTTTCACAAATGGGGCCAGGTGCCGTATGACGCCGGCTTCATCCTCGTGCGCGACGGCGAACTGCACCGGCAGACGTTTGCCGCCACGCCCCGCTACCTGCGGCGCGAACCGCGCGGCATGGCGGGCGGGTCTCCCTGGCCCTGCGATTTCGGGCCGGACCTGTCGCGGGGTTTTCGCGCACTGAAGACGTGGTTCACCTTGCAGGCCTATGGCGCGGACCGGATGGGCGAAGCGATCGCCGGCACCTGCGCGCTGGCGCGCTATCTCGCCGACCAGGTGGCGCAGCGGCCCGCCTTCGAGCTGCTGGCACCCGTGTCGCTGAACATCGTGTGCTTCCGTTTCATGCAGGCCGACGGCGACCTCGACGACTTCAATGCCGCGCTGGTGGCGGACCTGCAGGAGGCGGGCATCGCCGCGCCGTCGCTGACGACGTTAAAAGGCAAGCTGGCGATCCGCGTGGCGATCGTCAACCACCGCAGCGAGCGGCAGGACATCGATGCGCTGCTGGCCGGGCTGGAGCAGATGGCTATGCGGCGCCTGGGCTCCTCGCCGCCTCCAGCATCTGCCGGAACGCCGTGAAGATCTTGCGCATCGCCGGCTTCTTGTAGGGGTACATCGCCTCGTCGTCCATCGCATGCACGATCATCGCGTTGTCCACTTCGAAGATCAGCAGCTGTCCGTCCGGGGTTTCGGCGCAGTCCATGCCGACGTATGGCAACCCGATACGGCGGTCGATCTCGGCCAGGGCGGCCTGGTGGCGCACGGCGAACGTGTCGTCGAACTGCGCCATGCACTGCGCTTCCAGCGCACGTTTCTCGGCGCTCTGGTCCATGCCCGCGTTCAGGTAATGGATCATCCAGTGGTCGGAGATCGCATAGTGGGCCAGGTAAGGACGGCCGTTCACCAGCACCACGCGGTACTTGGCGAACTTGCCATCGGCGCCCCGGTAATCGACGAAGCGCGACAGATAGAACTGCTCGGCCGGCACCCGCGCCAGATAGGCGGCCAGGTCGGCCGGCGTGTCGATCTTGTCGAGATCATGGCCCGCATGGGAACCGAGCGGACGGACGATCAGCGGGAAAGCGCCGTCCGGCAGCACGGCACGCAAGGTATCCGGCGCAGCGGCCAGTGCGGCAACCTGCGCGCGCG
Source organism: Oxalobacteraceae bacterium UBA6704 (assembly GCA_002454505.1). Taxonomy (GTDB): domain Bacteria; phylum Pseudomonadota; class Gammaproteobacteria; order Burkholderiales; family Burkholderiaceae_D; genus Rugamonas. Next base: position 3,138 of record DKJA01000167.1, on the reverse strand, counting down.
CCACGCGCACCGTCTGCGGCATCTCCACACCCGCGCTGCCGGCCAGCGCATTGCAGACGCCATCGCGCGACAGCACGGCGATCTTCTCCGGCACGTTGATGACGGGCCGCGGCCAGCCGGCGATCCATTCCGACAGCCGCGCCAGAAGCGGCTGGTTGACGTCGTTCTCGCCCATGCAGACCATCATCACATCGTGTTCCGGCACCACGTCCGGCCATGGCGCATCGGCCGTCACGTACAGCATCTCCAGCGTCACGTCCGCATCCTCGACGAGGAATTCGATGGGCGTGTTCGACATCAGGTCGCCCAGCCCCATGATCACCAGCAGCCGCAGCGCTTCGCCGCGCCGCGCCGGCAAGGTGTAGTGCGGGCGGATGCGCACCGCTTCGGCCTGCACGTCCATCGCCACGTCGCGGTCGCCCGTCAGCTGCAGCGTCGTCGAGAAATCCAGGTAGGCGTTGGCATCGAGCGCATCGGCTTCGGCGCGGGCCAGCAGCACATTGGCGACGGGCGTCATGTCCTGCTTGCCGAAGGCGCGGCGCATCAGCGGCGCCACGCCGACCAGCGGGGCAAAAGGTATTGCAACGGCGGCAATAAGCGGATCGGTTTCGCGCGCCACGTCAGGCACCATGCGGGAGATCAGCGCCAGCTTGGCGGCAAGGCGCGGTTCGGCCCAATGCGGCGCATACTCGCCGCCTGCGGTCTTCGCAATGTAAGGCCGGCCGGACAGCGCGATGTGCGCATACAGCGCGAAGGCTTCGGCGAAATCGTCGCGCGGGCCCAGCGCGCCATATGGCGTCAGGAATGCCGTAGCGGGCAGCGCGCGGTACGCATCGTCGCCAAGCGCGTGCGACGGCACAGCCTTGCCCTCCTCCACTAGCCAGGAAACCGGCAGGAAGGTGTAATCGCGCGTGAAGTCTTCGTCCCACCAGTCGGGCACGAAGTTGCGGCCGGCAGCCAGCACTCGGCCCGCTTCGTGCAGCAGCAGCAGGCGCAGCGCATTGGCGCGCGTGTCGCCGGGCGCCTGTTCCACGGTCACCTCCACGTCCGGCACATGTCGGCGCGCGCGGGCCGTGGCCCAGCTGTTCGCCGTCACGCCGGCCAGCCTTGCCGCGTCAATGACGGTGACGATGCCGAGGAAAGCGCCGTCCGGCGTCACCACGATATCCGTCACGGCTTCCTGCGGCAGGCCGGCCGCCGTGTACACGCCGAGGAAGTTGGTTTGCAGCCGGGCCAGCACCACGTCCGGCAAGCCCTGCAAGGCCTGCGCCACGTCCGCATCGAAGTCCGGTTCCTGAGCAGCGGCCTGCGCGCCGGGCAGCTGTGCAATGAGTTCCGGGGGCGCGGCACCATGGCGCTGCGCGGCGGGTCGTTGCATCGCTTCGGCCCAGAAGCCGGTCTGTTCGGTGGTGATCATGGTCGCATCGGATGGTGGCACGAGGCTGCAGTATACGACGGATGATCGTTTCGCCGAGCGCTGCTGGCCCCGAGTAACGCTACAATAAGTCAAAACACAAAACTGGAGACCCATGAACCATCCGCACCTGTTTTCCATTGCGCTGCTGACGCTCGCGCTGCCCGCCGTCGCCGTCGAGCTGCAACCGCGCGCCGGCGCTGCCGGCGTCAATCCCGATACGCCGCTGCGCCTCGTCTTCGACCAGGCCCCGGTGCCGGGCACGCGCGGCCAGATCCGCATCTACGACGCAAAGGACGACCGCCTCGTCGATACGCTCGACCTGTCGATTCCCGCCGGCCCGACCGCACGCAGCACGGCCCCAGCCGCGCCGTACCTGGCGCAGCCCTACCCTTATCCGGACCAGCGGCTGACCAATGCAAACACCAAGGCCGGCACGCCATCGGCCGGCGTGGCGCCCGTGCCGGTACCGGTGCCGGGCGATTACCAGCTGACGATCATCGGCGGGTTCACGGACGGCTTTCACTTTTACCCCCTGCTCGTGCGCGGCAACACGGCGCTGGTGACGCCCCATCACAACCTGCTCGGCTACGGCAAAACATACTACGTGCAGGTCGATCCGGGCGTGCTGGCCGGCGACGGCTTCCAGGGCATCGCCGACAAATCGTGGCGCTTCACGACCAAGGCGCGCGGCCCGGCGCCCGATGCCACGCGCGTGACCGTCGCCGCGGACGGCAGCGGCGACTTCTCCACCGTGCAGGGCGCGCTGGATCATGTGCCGGACCGCCCCGCCGCCCGCACCACGATCTTCGTGCAGAACGGCGACTACGAGGAGATCGTCTACTTCCGCAACAAGCAGACCCTGACGATTGCCGGCGCCGACCGGCACAAGGTGCGCATCCATTACGCGAACAACGAGGTGTTCAACCCGCACCCGCTGAACATCTCGACCAACGAGGTGGCCGGCACGTTCCCGTCGCGTCGCGCAGCATTCGCGGCCGACAACGTGCGCGACGTGGCGCTGTTGAATATGACGATCGAGACGACGGCCAAGGGTCAGGCCGAGGGCCTGCTGATCAACGGCGAGCGCACGGTGGTCAGCAACGTCACGGTGATCGGCTCGGGCGACGCGCTGCAAACGAACGGCAGCGCCTACTTCGACAAAGTGCGCGTGGTCGGCCACGGCGACACGATCCTCGGCCGCGGCCCAGCATTCTTCCGCAACTGCGACATCGAATCGGAGCATGCGTATATGTGGATCCGCAATCCCGAATCGAACCACGGCAATGTGTTCGTCGACTGCCGCTTCCGCACACTCGGCGGCGGCCAGACGGAACTGGCGCGGCTGCCGAACAACAAGGGGAAGAATTATCCCTACGCGGAGGCGGTGCTGATCAACGCCACGCTGTCCGGCATCAGCCCTGCCGGCTGGGGCGAGATCGGCACGGCCGCCACGCACGTCAAGTTCTGGGAGTTCAACAGCCGCAATGCCGACGGCACGGCAGTGGACGTAGCGCAGCGCCATCCCGGCTCGCGGCAGCTCGATCGCGTGAAGGATGCGCAGACCATTGCCGATTACAGCAACCCTGCCTGGGTGTTGGGCGGCTGGACGCCGGTGGTGCCGAAGTAGAAATATTGGCTGGGGACTGTCCCTGCAAGGGACTGTCCCCGGGGTTGCTTTTGACTTTGATGTGGTGCACGCAGAAAAACAACCCCGTGGACAG
>DKJA01000169.1 GCA_002454505.1 Oxalobacteraceae bacterium UBA6704 | reverse complement strand
GGGGGGGGCGGGGGGTGCGGAGGCGGGGACGAAAGCCGGGGGGGGGGCGGGGGGCGGCGGGCGGGGGGCGGCGGGGGGCGGGCGGCGGGCGGCGGGCGGCGAGAATAGCCGGCCCACACCAAACGGTGGGCGAGAATACAGGGTGGGGTGGTGTCGGAAAACGGCCTTTACTAAAAACTGCGATCTCGTACGACCTACCTATAACCGCCGCTGTGTAGCTATGACTTCCACTAACCCGTACTAAAAATACCAGCCTGAAAGCATCTGGCCCGTGACGAACTTGTGGGATGACATTTTTAGTAAGCGTTCGTATGCGTCAGCATTGGATCGCAATGGTTAGCGGGTATTCGTAAATCCGCGTTTTCGCGCTCCCCACCCCCGATAGCCGGGCCGGCAGCCGTGGCCGCGCGGGTCGTGGCAAAGGTAGTAAGATTCTCCCTAGCGATGTCAGCCGATTCTGATCCCCGCTCAGCAGGAGAATCCCATGCCCCACATCTACAAACCGGAAGAACACTGGAGCACCGAAACGGGCTTCCCGGCCGCGCTGGCGATCGGCGATTCGTGGTTCTGGTACCTGAACAACAGCATCCTCGGCACGCTCGTGCACCACCCTGCCCTGTCGGACGATCACCGCAACCTGCAGCTGGTGGGCTACAACGGCGCCATGCTGCGCGACTACGTGGGCGACGGCCGCTTCGCCGATACGGTCAACCACTTCCTGCAGCCCCGCTACGCCGAAGCGTTCAGCGAGTTCTATATCAGCGGCGCCGGCAACGATGCGGTGGATTTCGGCCTCGCGCTGCGCGACGACTGCAGCCGCGCCCGCGATGCCGCGTCGTGCATCGACGACGCGCGGATGACCGAGCTGCTGGCGGGCCTGTCGCAGACGCTGCGCACGCTGGTCGCCGCGATCCGCGCCGGCACCCGCGATACCGTGCTGCCCCGCCCCATCTTCATCCACGGCTACGACTATCCGGTGCCCGACGGCCGCGGCTTCGGCTTCGGCCTGATCCACGCGGGGCCGTGGATGGCGCCGGCAATGGATGCCGCCCACGTGCCGCCGGGCATGGCGCTGCGCAGCGACATCGCGCAGATCCTGATCGACCGCCTCAACGACGACGTGTTCGCACCGTTGCACGACCCGGCCGCGCACGTGATCCACATCGACAGCCGGGGCATCCTGCACCGCGCCGGCGGCTACAAGGACGACTGGGCCAACGAGATGCATCCGACCAATCTGGGGTTTGCCAGGATCGTCGACCATGCCTGGCTGCCGGCGCTGCGGCGTTACGGGATTGCGCTGGAGTAGAGGCAGGAGCCTGTCCCCTACCTCACGTCCACCCAGACCGGATTCGTGTAAGCCTTGCGCCCCGCCGCATCCTCGACCATCAGCGCATACCAGCCCGCCTTCTGCGCCACGCGTTCGAAGGTCACGCGCAGCGCGCGCGGCGCATCGGCCGGAGCGCGGCTGTCGACAACAACGCCATCGCCAACCAGCTCCACCTTGCGGATGCCGCTCCCCGACTGCAGCGTGTAACCCAGCGCCAGCGACTTGCCCGCCGGAGCGAACAGCCGCGAGCCGAAGACGGCGTCGGGGAACACCAGCGGCCCGCCGCTGACGTAGGCGCGGCCCGCCTTCAGCGCCGCCGCCCAGCTTTGCGCCGTCGGTGCGCCATCCAGATGAACGAAGGTGCGCGTGCTGCCCGATTCGTGCGCCCACACATCGTGCAGGTCGGTGCCGCCGGCCAGGTAATGCGGCACGCCGGCATTCCAGTCGGCCCACAGCTTTTGCAGGACCTTGCCGTCATCGCCCGGCGTCGCGCCGTTGATCTCGGCCACGTCGAAGCCGTCGTTCCAGCCGCCCGGCGCCGTGCCGGCGGCCGCGCTGGCGAAGTAACCGTAAGGGATGTAAGGGTGGTTCACCTGGATCACGCTGGCGCCCAGCCGGCGCGCTTCCGCGAAGATCGCGTCGACGGATGCGGTGCCCATGTCGATCTTCAGTTCGCCATCGGGCACCAGCGGATACGCGTTGAAATGGGCCCACGATGCCGAGAATTCCATCGAGCCCAGCACCGGCATGCCCCGCTTGGCGCCCAGTGCCGTCACGGCCGGCAGGTTCACCATCGTATCGTGGTCGCTGACGAACAGCAGGTCCAGCCCTGCCGCCAGCTGCGAGCGCGCCAGGTCGGCCGGCGGCGTGACCGCTTCCGCCTGGTCAGCGTGGTGATGCAGGTCGGCCGCATACCAGCCTTTCGCTGCGGGATCGGCAAAGCGTGCCAATTGCACCGGCTGGTCCAGCTGCGCGCCCGGCACCACCGTCACATTCAGCTCGCGCGCCGCATGGGTAAAGCCGCCGCCGTGCGTGATGCGCAGCGTGTAGTCGCCCGGCGCGAGTGACAGTTCAGCCTCGCCGCGCGCATGCAGTCCGGTGAAAAACGTCTTCCGGCCGAGGAAGCCGACGACGGGCTGGCGGCCCTGCCGGACGGCGATGCGCGCATCGACCGGGCCGGTGTCGTCGGTCACGTGGAAGGCGATGCGGCCGGGGCCCGGCAGCGCCGAAAAATCATGCGTCGCACGAGCACCCGCATGCACCGTGACCGGTGCACGGTCGCTGTCCGCATGGCCTTTCGCGGTGGCGTACACCGTGTACTCGCCGGCCGGCAGCTGCAGCGAAAAGGCGCCGGCGCGGCTGAGCGTCCAGCCATACGGCTCGCCATTGCGCTCGACGATCACGACGGCACCATCGGCCGCATCGACTCTGCCCGCCAGCGTGCCCGCATTGCGTGTACCCTCGGCGGCAATCACCGGCGCCAGGTCGCCGCTGGCGCCCACCTGCACGAAGCCGGTGAAGCGGCGCGTCTCGCCCGGCTTCAATGTGTGGCGCAAATATAAATCCTTGGAACCGTATTCGATGCGGTTGGCATAGGGCGCATGCAGCGCCACCGCGAAATCTTCGTCGTAGGCGACGGTGCGGGCAGGCGTGCCGGCCGGTACCGGCCCCTGCTCCGCCGCGCCGGGCACGCCGAACAGGAAGCCGCCGCGCGGCCACAGCACGTAGCCGGACAGCAGGTCCGGCAGCGCCGCCTTGCCGCCGTTGACCATCGTCGTTTCGATCTCGACGCGGTCGGCGCCATCGCGCAGCGTGTAGCGGGTGCGGACAGTGACATCGCCCCAGTCGCGCACCGCCTCGACGGCGGCGCGGCGCGGGCCCCGCTCCAGCACCTTGATTCTCTGGTACGTGTTCGGCCACGCCGACCAGTTGTTCGGGATGAAGTCGGCGATCACGGCGCGGTCGCGGCCGATCTTCCCGTCCGTGACGGCGGCGATGTCGACCAGTGCACCGCGCGGCACGCCATACGGCACCGGCGACTCGACGGCCAGCGCAAAGGCCAGCCGGTCGTTGACGATGGTGAGGTCGCCGGCAGCGCGGGCGTCGCCGCCCTCGATGGCCGTCGGCCCCGTCACCACGCGCACGGCCGCCTGCGGCGATGCCGCCGCAGCCGTGAGCAGCAATGCCGTGACCAGTGCATCGGCAAGCGCGCGCATTTACAGCTTGCCGCTCAGCGTGAAGAACACCTGGCGCGGCGCGCCGGACAGCAGCGTCATCGATGTGCCTTTCGGGTCCGACGTGGAGAAGCCGTTCGAGCCGATGGTGCTGAAGTAGCTCTTGTCGAACAGGTTCGTCACATTGACCTGGAACGACAGGTCGCGCAGCATGCCGATGTCCTTCAGCTTGTAGCCGGCCGACAGGTTGCCGATCCAGTACGACGGCACCGACTGGTCGTTCAGGTAGGTGTAGTAGCGCTTGTCGGTGAACTTGGCGCCGCCGCGGACGAACCACTGCGCGTTGTCGTAGGCCAGTTCCGTGTCGAACATCTGCTTCGGCGCGTTGACGACCTGCTTGCCGCTGGTGGCCACCAGCGTGGCGCCGTCGGTGTAGTCGGACTTGTACTTCGAATCGTTGTAGGTGGCCGTGTTGAACCACGAGACGTTGCGCATGATCTTCCACACCAGCAGTGCTTCCACGCCGCGGGTTTCCACCTTGCCCACGTTGACGACGGTGCCGGCGCAGCCGACGATGCCGGCGCAGGTGGAGATGCCCAGCTGGCGGTCCTTGAAGTCGGCCGAGTAGACAGCCACGGAACCCTGAACCGCATCGCGTTTGAAACGGTAGCCGATGTCGAAGTTGGTGGACATCTCCGGTTTCAGGTCGGCGATGGACAGCGCATAGCCGGCGCGCGTCTGCGAGAACGGGCCACCGACGCCCGCTTCATACGAGCGCATGTTCTTCGAACCGGAGGCAAACAGCTCGTCGTTCTTCGACAGCGCGTACGTGATGCCGGCCTGCGGCAGGAAGGTCTTCCTCGCGGTCAGCGAGCCGTCGGCGCGGTCGCCGACGACCGTGTGCGCGTCGATGTCCACTTTCGGGCTCTTGAAGCCGGCGTTCACTTTCAGGCGGCCGTCCATCAGCGCGACGGTGTCCTGCAGATAGAACTGGCGGCTGTCCGTCACGAACGACTGCAGGAAGCCGGTGGCCATCGGGTTGCGCAGCATGTGGTCGATGAAGGCGCCATCCTGCACGGCGTAGAAGTTGCGGGTCACCGTGTGGTTGTTGCGCTCGGCCCAGAAGCCGGCGTTCAGCGTGTGCATGCCCACGTCCCACGTCACGTCGCCCAGCACGCCGTTGCGGCTGATCGCGTATTCGGTGGTGCGGATCGAGATCGGCACGGCGGCCGACGTCGGCGTGTAGGGCGTGTACCAGTGGCCCTGGCCTTCGTTGCTGTGGTGGTAGGCGGTGAGCTTCGCCGTCAGTTCCGGCGTCAGGTTCAGGTTCGCCGCCACGCCGCCCAGCTTGTCCTTGCGCAGGCCCTGGCCCAGATAGTAGGCGTCGTCCAGGCTGTTGACGGCGCCGGAGTAGGCGCCCTTGGCCGCATCGAGCGCGCGCTGCCAGTCCGGGTAGTAGTTATCCCAGTTCATGCCCAGGCGGCCGGCCATTTCCAGCGACAGATCCTGGTAGTCGACTTCGCGGCGGTCGGAGTAGTTGAAGAAGGCCGACAGCGTGTGGTCGCCGACCTGCTGCTCGATGCGGCTGTTGAACTGTTCCTGGTTCTGCGGGCCGTCGCCCTTCCATTTGTCGGCGCGCATGCGCGTGCCGCTGATGAAGAACTTGGTGCCGCTGCCGAACAGGCCACTGTCCACGCGCACGAAGGTGCGCGACGTGTCGTCGCTGCCCAGCGTCTGCGAGACCGTCAGGCCCTTCTCGTCGGACGGGCCCAGCGTCACGAACTGCACGGTGCCGCCCAGGTTGTTGGTCGATGCGGTGCCCAGCGCGCCGGCGCCCTGCGACACGGCCACGCGGCCCACGTTCTCGGACGAGATGGCGCGCGAGATGTGCAGGCCGTTGCTGTTCCCGTAGCTCATGTCGCCCAGCGGGATGTCGTCCAGCGTGAAGCCCAGCTGGTTCTGGCTGAAGCCGCGGATCGAGAAGCGCGTCGACCATTCGTACGCACCGAACGGGTCGGCCGACTGGAAGCTCACGCCCGGCAGCTTCTCCAGCGTTTTCAGGGGGCTGGTGCCCGGCGTGGCCTGCTGCAGGTCGGCGCGCGTCAGGTTCTGCACCTGGCGCGACTGGCCGGTGCCCGTCACTTCGACCACCTGGATCGGCGCACCGGCGGCGGGATCGGCAGCCGGATCGACGGCGGCGGCATCTGGCGCGGCAAAGGCCAGCGTGTGCAAGGCGGACAGCGTCAGCAGGCAAAGCGGTTTCAGGCGGAGGCGTGACGGGGTGTGGCGCATCGGAGTCTTTCCCTGGCGGTAAGGTTGAGCAAAATAAAACTGTGCCGAATGGTAGCGACGCGATATGACCTGTTGGTGACTGCCGCGTGACCTCCCTGTTACATCGAAATGACAAGGCGATGACGAAAGCTTCACGGGCGTCGTGACACTTGTTCAAGGCAGTTGCCCGCCTGCGACAGATGGGCTCGTTTGAGGGCCGCGGCGGGCGCCGCCCCCTGTTTAACCATTCGACGAACTGCTAGACTGGCGGATTATTTTGTCCTCGCCGCAAGAAGAATTGTCTTATCACTACAGTTGCGGCGGCACCAACCTGAAAGAACAACAATGCACCATCCCTGCGGTACTCCCGCGCTGCTGGCCGGCCTGATCGCCGCCGTCTGCGCCAACCTCGCCTGCGCACAGACTGCCGACAGCAATGCCGACGCGATCCAGGAAGTCGTCGTCACCGCCCAGCGCACGCAGTCGCTGGAATCGAAGACGCCGGTCGCGATGAGCGTGGTCACGGGCGAAGCGCTGCAGGCGGCGGGCTTCGACAATCCCACCGAGATCGGCAAACGCCTGCCCAACGTGCACCTGGACGGCGCCGCCGACGGCCTGAAGATCACCATCCGCGGCATCTCCAATGCCGATGCGACCGACAAGGGCGACCCGTCCGCCGCGTTCATGATGGATGGCGTGTACATCGCCCGCCCGCAGAACCAGGTATCGAACTTCTTCGACATCGACCGCGTGGAAGTGCTGCGCGGCCCGCAGGGCACGCTGTACGGCCGCAACACGACGGCCGGCGTCGTCAACGTGATCACCAATGCGCCGACGCAGAAGCTGGAAGCGGCCGTCGGCGCCGAAGTGGGCAACTTCAGCAGCCGCAAGACCAACGGCATGCTGAACGTGCCCGTCAGCGATGCGCTCGCGCTGCGCGCCGCCTTCGCCACCGAGAAGCACGACGGCTACCTGCGCAACGGCCAGGGCACCACGTACTCGCCGGGGCAGGACCGCGACAGCCGCGCCGCGCGCCTGTCGGCGAAGCTGGCCATCGGCCGCGACGCATCGCTGCTGGTGCGCTACGACTTCAGCATCAACCACTACAACCCGGACAACTTCGTCGCCGACACCAACTTCTTCAGCGGCGTCTCCAGCGGCAATCCGGTGTGGACCGGCGCCAGCGCCGGCGACAAGCTGACCAACCGCTTCGTGCCGTTCAACGGGCCGCTGGAACAGGGCCGCGGCAGCAACCGCACGTCCGGCCTCGCCGCCGAATTCACGTGGGACCTGGGGCCGGCCACGCTGTACTACCTGGGTTCGCACCGCGAGTTCGACCTCGACTTCCTGACCAACTACATCTACCGCGTGGCGCCGCAGCTGACGCTGGGCGTGCGCGAAGACTTCATCGGCAGCCAGGAACAGGATTCGCACGAGGTGCGCATCGCCACCAACGGCAGCGGCCCGCTGTCGGCGCAGGCCGGCGTGTACTACTTCCACGAGCAGTCCGCATCCACCTATACCTTCCACGACATGGCCCTGATCGGCCTGCCGCCTTACTACGTGTTCCCCACCGACCCGACGATCGCGCGCAGCCGCGCCGTGTTCGGCCAGGCCACGTACAAGGTCACCGACCGGCTGCGTGCCACGGCCGGCCTGCGCTACACGACGGACGAGAAATCGCGCCTCGGTTCGACCAGCTTCCAGCAGGGCGCCGTGTTCAACCCGGCCACCGACTTCCAGCAGCCGAACGCCGCGCTCATCGAGACGGACAAGCGCACCTGGCGCCTGGGCGTCGATTACGACCTGACGCCGGCCACCTTCCTGTACGGCGCGATGTCGACCGGCTACAAGGCGGGCGGCTTCAACGACGGCTGCGTGGCCGGCACGACGCTGGGCGTGGTGTGCCCGGCCGCCGCCGTGGTGTCGCCGCAGAACCTGTTCTACCAGCCGGAGACGCTGAAGTCGTACGAGATCGGCGCCAAGACGCGCTTCTGGCATAGCAAGGCCAGCCTGAACGCCACCGTGTTCAAGTATGACTACACCAATCTGCAGCTGTCCGGCACGGCCATCGTGCAGGGCGTGCCCCGCTTCATCACGTCGAACGCCGGCGTGGCCAGCGTGCGCGGCCTGGAACTGGACGGCCTGGTGCAGGCCACGCGCGACGACCGCTTCAACTACGGCCTGACGCTGCTCGATGCGCACTACGTGTCGTACACGCCGGATGGCGTGCATTCGTGGGCCGGCCGGAAGCTGGACCGCTCGCCGTCGAACGTCGTCACGCTCGGCTACGAACGCCGCCTGCGCTTCGCCAACCACCAGCTGCGCGCCGGCATCAACGCGCGCCGCAGCGCCGCGTTCATGATCGGCATCCCGTCCCAGCAGCTGCAGTACCGCATACCCGCCATCACGGTGGCCGATGCCACGCTGGCCTACCAGCCGGCCGGCGCCGCGTGGAGCCTGGGCGCCCATGTGAACAACCTGGGCAACAAGATCATTCCGGTGACGGTCGACAGCTTCGGCATGTCGGTGCCGTCCACGCCGCGTACCTACGGCGTCCGTTTCGATTACCGCTATTAAGGGAGCGCCGATGAACCACCTGCCGAAATTCAGTGGCGTGCTGCTGCTCGCCTTCGTCGCCGTGCTGCTGATGCGCGGCCAGTCCGAGACGACGGCGCTGCTGATCGCCAGCTCGGTGCTGATGTTCGGCGCCTGCTGGGCCAGCGCGATCCACCTGCTGGGCGCGCGCGCCGCGCTGCATTTCGTGCTGATCGCCGTCACGCTGGGCTGGTTCGCCGAGCAGATGGGCTCCACGCACGGCTGGTTCTTCGGCAGCTATCGCTATACCGACGTGCTGGGTCCCCGCCTCGGTGACGTGCCGGCGGTGATTCCGCTGATGTGGTTCGCGCTCACATACGTCGGCTATGTGCTGGCCAACCTGATCGTGTGGCAGGCGCCGTCCGACGGCGTGGCCGGCACCGGCTGGACGGTCGTGATGGCGCTGCTGGCGGCCATGCTGGTCACCGCCTACGACCTGGGCGCCGACCCGTACTTCGTGTTCCAGCTGAAGGCCTGGATCATGGCCGAGACCGATGGCGACTGGTTCGGCGAAACCGTGCAGGGCTTTGCCGGCTGGATGTTCGTTTCCTTCGTCATCATCGCGGCATTCCGCCTGACGCTGCGGCGCCACGCGCCGGCCCCCACGCTGGCGCTGCGCCGGCGCGACGTGCTGGTGCCCATCGGGATCTATGCGTTCAGCATGGTGTTCCAGGCCGCCACCGGCAAGCCCGTCGAAACCCGCACCGTCGCCGTGTTCGCGATGGGCATTCCGCTGCTGGCGGCGCTGTGCGGGCTGGCCCGCTGGCGCGCGCCCGCTGCCGCTTCCTCCACTTCCGGCAACACGTCTCGTTAAAGGAAATCCCATGCCCGATGGTTCCCGCCCGCTCCCCGCGCCGATGCTGCGCGCCGACCCGCCGGCCGACGACGCGATCGCCTGCATCCTGGCCGCCGCCGGCGGCGGCCTGCCGCTGGACACGATCGCGCTGGTGAACCGCCAGATCGGCACGTGGACGAACAACGGCATGCTGGCGCAGTGGCAGGCCGGTGCCGGCGTGCCGGCCGCCGTCGCGCAGCCGCTGCAGGATTTCGTGCAGGCCGCCTGCGCGTTGCCCGCCTGGGCCGACACCGCGAAGATCGCGCGCGCCGAGGCGCTGTTCATGGACATGAGCATGATGTCGTGCACGCTGCTGTTCTGCGCCAGCCTGCCGGAATGCTACGTGATGCCGGACCTGGCCGGCGTGCTGCATGTGGCCGGCCAGCTGGAGGAACACTGCGACTACCGCGTGCGTTCGACGGCGGCGATGATCTTTCCCGTCATGCTGCGGGGCGGCCTGACGGACCCGCAAGGCGCCGGCGTGGCGCAGGTGCTGAAGGTCAGGCTGATCCACGCCACCATCCGGCACCTGATCCTGCGCGGCGATCCCGCCACTGCGCAGGCTGCCGGCCCGGTCGGGCCACTCCCTGTGGCGGGGCCGGGCATCTATCAAAAACTGTACGCCAACGGCTGGGACGTGCAGCGCCACGGCCTGCCATGCAACCAGGAAGAGCTGGCGTACACACTGCTGACGTTCAGCTACATCTTCCTGCGCGGCCTGCGCCGGCTGGGCCTGGGCGTGTCGACGGCCGACGAGGAAGCCTATCTGCACGCGTGGAACGTGGTGGGCCACATCCTCGGCATCGAACGGGCGCTGATGGCCGACACGATGGACCAGGCTGCGGCGCTGTTCGAGCGGATGCAGGCGGATGCGCGTCAGCAAAGCTACCTGCCGGACCCGCGGCCGGAACTGGGCAATGCGCTGATGCGCACGATGGAGCACGAGATTCCCGTACCGCTGTTGAAGGACTTCCCCGTGCTGCTGACGCGGCACCTGTGCGGGCCGGACGCATCGGCCGCGCTGGGCCTGACGGCACGCACGAACCTTTTCGCCCGCGCGCTGTTTGCCGTGTCGATGGGCGCCTGCCGCCTGCTCGATGCGGCCGTGCGGCCTTTCGTGCCGGGCTTTTCGCTGTCGCGGCTGGCCGCGCGCGTGCTCGGCTACCGCTTCACGGCGCGCATCCTGATGGACCAGACGCGCCCCCTGAAGCTGCCCGATGCGCTGCTGCACCAGGTCGGCGCCACGCTGCAACAATGGCAATGCGACGCCCGCGCGCCCCGCTGGATGAACCGGCTGGAAGCCCACCTGGCGGGCCGGGAGAAACCATGAAGACCATGCTCCGCCTGCTGGCAGCCCTGCTGCTGGCCGTCCTGCTGCCCGCCCTGGCCCAGGCGGCGTCCGCGCCGTTGCGGCTGGAAGGCACCGAAGTCGACGCATGGCCCGCGCTGACGATGCTGCGCGATCCCGACCGGCAGTTCGATGCCGCGTCGGCGCTGGCGGCAACGGACAAGTTCACGGTGCCCGAAACGGCACCCGGCACCACCGGCATGCAGGAACGCGTGGTGTGGTTCCGCCTGCCCATCGATGTGCCGGAACATGCCCGCGGCCAGTGGGTGCTGGCCCTGAATTACGCGCTGCTGGGCCGCGTCGACATCCACGTGGTGACGGACGGGAAGCTGGGCAGCCACAAGGTGGTCGGCAACAAGCAGCCGCCGCCCGAGCCGCACATCGGCGCGCGCACGCCGGCCGTGGTGCTGGACCTGACACCGGGCCGGCACGAGCTGCTGGTGCGGATCGAGTCGGATGGCCCCGTGCTGATGCCGGTGCACCTGATGCGCGACGAGCGCTTCCACCGCGTGGAACTGCTCGAGCAGCTGACCCAGGGCATCCTGGCCGGCATCGCCGGCTGCCTGGCCCTGTACGGGCTGGCGCAGTACGTCAACCTGCGCGATATCCTGTTCGGCAAATTCTTCCTCAGCACGATCTCGGTGTCGATGTATTTCGTCGACTACTTCGGCATCGGCCAGCAGTACCTGTGGCCCGGCAACCAGTGGATGATCAAGCACATGGGCGGCATCCTGTGCCTGATGTCGTCGTGCGGGTCCTATCTGTTCATCGAACAGGCGCTGGCCCGGCCCGGCATGGACCGCCGTTTCAGCCTGGCGATGAAAGGCCTCGGCACGTCGATGGCCGTGTTTGCCCTCGCCTATGCGCTCGACATCCTGCCGATGACGGGCCTGCTGCTGATCACCGGCACGATCGCCAACATGCCGACGGTGCTGGGCATTCCCGTCGCGTTCCGTCTCGCGCGCCGCGGCGACAGCGTGGGCTGGTACTTCCTCACCGGCTGGCTCGTCAACCTGTCCGGCGCGGTGGTCTTCGGCGGCGTGTTCCATGGCAGCTTCGAGGCCAATTTCTGGAACATGCATGCGCTGCAGTTCACCAGCGTGTTCGACATGCTGGTGTTCATGCGCATCCTCGGCCTGCGCACCAAGGCCATGCAACAGGCCATGCACCGTGCCGAAGCGTCGACGCGGATGAAGTCCGAGTTCCTCGCCAACATGAGCCACGAGATCCGCACGCCGATGAACGCCATCATCGGCATGAGCCGCCTGGCGCTGATGGCCGGGCCGGATCCGAAAATCCGCAATTACCTGAGCAAGGTGCTGGGCGCCGGCGAACACCTGCTGGGCATCATCAACGACATCCTCGACTTCTCGAAGATCGAGGCGGGCAAGATGACGCTGGAACGCGTGCCGTTCGACCTGAACGGCATGCTCGACCACCTGTCCAGCCTGACGGCGCTGAAATCGGACGCGAAGCAGCTGGAGCTGGTGTTCCGCGTCGGCCGCGGCGTACCGTCCGTGCTGGTCGGCGACCCGCTGCGGCTGGGCCAGGTGCTGATGAACCTGACGGGCAATGCCGTCAAGTTCACCGAACAGGGCGAGATCGTCATGGCCGTCGACGTGGCCGCGCGGGATGCCGACGGCATCACGCTGCGCTTCACCGTCAGCGACACGGGCATCGGCATGGACGAGGCCCAGCTGGCCAGCCTGTTCCAGGCCTTCGCGCAGGCCGATACGTCGGTGACCCGCCGGTACGGCGGCACCGGCCTGGGCCTGACCATCTCGCAGCAACTGGTGCAGCTGATGGGCGGCACGATCGCCGTCACCAGCCGGCCCGGCGTGGGCAGCTCGTTCACGTTCGACGTGGCGCTGGGCGTCGGCGACGCCGCCGCCGCGACGGCCATGCCGATGGCGGAACTGCAGTCGTCCCGCGTGCTGGTGGTCGACGACAGCACCACCGCCCGCGACGCGATCGCGGAAATGCTGGACGGTTACGGCATCGTTGCCGACATGGCGTCGTCCGGCGAGGAATGCCTGGCGCTGATGGCGCAGGCCGATGCGGACGGCAATCCCTACCGCGTGGTGCTGATGGATTACCTGATGCCCGGCCTGGACGGCATGGAGACGATCCGCCGCATCCGCGCCGACGCGCGCGGCGGCACCCCGCCGGCGATCCTGATGCTGACGGTCTGCTCGCGCGAAACCGTGCTGAAACAGCAGGGCGACGTGCCGCTGGCCGGCTTCCTCACCAAGCCGGTGGGACCGGCATTGCTGTACCACAGCCTGGTGCAGGCGCTGCGGCCGGACCTGTCGGCCGAGCCGCAGGACGACACGGCCGGCCTGGCCGGCCGCGACCTGACCCGCCTCGACGGCGCCCGCATCCTGCTGGTCGACGACAACGCCAACAACCGCGAAGTGGCGCTGGACTTCATGGCCGCCGCGCGGATGCAGGTGGACGTGGCCGTCCATGGCGGCGAAGCGCTGCGCATGGTGCAGCAGGCCGATTACGACCTGGTGCTGATGGACATCCAGATGCACGAGATGGACGGCCTGACGGCCACCCGCCGCATCCGCGCCCTGCCCGGCTTCGACAAACTGCCGATCATCGCGATGACGGCGCACGCGATGGCGGGCGACCGCGAGAACAGCCTGGCGGCCGGCATGAACGATCACGTGGTCAAGCCGATCGATCCGGACCTGCTGTTCGGCGCCCTGCTGCGCTGGATCGATCCGGCCCGCCTGGCCGGCCGGCAGCTGCCCGCTGCCCCTGTCGTGGCGGCGCCGCAGGCCGAAGACGTTCCCCGCGACGGCTGGCCGGCGCTGCCCGGCGTCGACTGGCAGGCCGCGCTGGCCAGCGTGGACGGCCAGCCGGCCCGCCTGTACAAGCGCCTGCACAGCTTCGTGCGCGAATACCTGGCCACGCCGGCGCTGCTGCGCGACGCGCTGGCCAGCGGCCACCACGGCACCATCCAGGCGCTGGCCCACAACCTGAAGTCGAGCGCCTTCTACATCGGCGCCAACGGCCTGTCCGGCCTGGCCGGCACGGTCGAGCTGGAGCTGCGCGCCGCCCGCCACGAAAGCCTCGGCGTGCTGGTGCCCGAGCTCATCGGCACGCTGGGCGCGCTGCTGGCCGGCCTGGCGCCGCTGGCCGCAGTGCAGCCGGTGACGGCGTCCACCGCCGATGCCGGCACGCTGCTGCGCACGCTCGAAACCTGCCTGCGCGCCGACGATGCCCGCGCCGAGGACCTGCTGCGCGAACTGCAGGCGCTGCCCGCGGCCGCCGCCCACGGGGCGCTGCTGGCCAGCATTGCGCGGGCGGTTGCCGATATCGAGTATGATGCGGCGCTGGTGCCCCTTGCCGAGCTGGCGGCGGCACTCGACATCCATCTCGAAGAACCCGCATGAATCCAGCCTCGCTGCAAAAAGTCCTGGTCGCCGACGACGATGCGATCAACCGCCAGGTGCTGGCGGAATTGCTCAAACCGGAGTACATGGTACTGCTGGCGAAGGATGGCGCGCAGGCGCTGGACCGCGCGGCGCGCCACCAGCCGGACCTGATCCTGCTGGACGTGGTGATGCCGGACATGGACGGCTACGAAGTGCTGCGCCGGCTGCGCGCCGATCCCGCCACGGAAGACGTCGCCGTCATCTTCGTCTCCGGCCTGGACCGGCCGGAAGACGAGGCGAACGGCCTGAAGATGGGCGCCTCGGACTATATCTCGAAACCGTTCAACGCCACCGTGGTGATGGCCCGCGTGGCGCTGCACCTGCAGATGGTGCGCCAGCGCCGCATGCTGGAACGCATGGCCCACGTGGACGGCCTGACGGCGCTGGCCAACCGCCGCCGCTTCGATGAAATGTACGAGGTCGAATTCCAGCGCGCCCGCCGCAGCGGCAGCCCGCTGTCGCTCGCGCTGCTCGACATCGACAGCTTCAAGCAGTACAACGACCATTACGGCCACCCGGCCGGCGACCGCGCGCTGCGCGCCGTGGCCCGCACGGCCGACGCCTGCGTGCGCCGCTCCGGCGACCTGGCGGCCCGCTACGGCGGCGAGGAAATCGTGCTGCTGATGCCGGACACGGACGCCGCGCAGGCCCGCCACGTGACCGACTGCGTGCGCGAAGGCCTGGGCAAGCTGGCCATCGAGCACGCCGCCTCCGGCGTGGCGCCGGTGCTGACGGTCAGCATCGGCGGCGCCACGCTGACGGGCGAGGAAAGCGCCGCCGACCTGTTCGCCGCCGCCGATGCGCACCTGTACCAGGCCAAGGTGGCGGGACGCGACCGGGTGGTGTGGCGCGCCCCGACTTGATCCAGGAGCAGCGCACGTGCAGCCGGGCTTCCTGCTGACCCGCCACTGGCGGGATACGGATGCCGGCACCGAAGTGGACTTCTGGCTGGCGACGGACGACGGCCCCCGCCACGTGCGGCTGCCGCCCCAGCCGGCCGTCGCCTTCATTCCCGTGGAACAGGAAGAAGCCGCGCGTTCCGTGCTGCGCACCGAGCGTGGCTGCGAACTGCGTCCGCTGAACCTGCAGGACTTCCGCCACCGCCCCGTCACCGGCCTTTACTGCCGCCACTACCGCCAGCTGCTGAAACTGGAAAAGCGGCTGCGCGAACACGGCATCGACGTCTACGAGGCGGACGTGCGGCCGCCGGACCGCTACCTGATGGAGCGCTTCATCACGGCGCCCGTGTGCTTCGAGGGCACCGAGGAACACGGCGTGCTGCGCGACGCGCGCCTGAAACCGCTGGACGGCTACCGCCCGCAACTGCGCCTCGCATCGCTGGACATCGAGACCACCTGGCAGGGCGAACTGTATTCGATCGCCATCGAAGGCTGCGGTGCACGCAGCGTTTATATGCTGGGCGAAGCCAATGGCAACGCAGACGGCATCGACTTCGACCTGGAATACTGCGACAGCCGCCCCGCCATGCTGGAGCGGCTGAACGACTGGATGGCCGAATACGATCCCGACGCGATCATCGGCTGGAACCTGGTGCAGTTCGACCTGCGCGTGCTGCAGCAGCACGCGGAACGCTACGGCGTGCCGCTGCGCCTCGGCCGCGACGGCAGCCCGATGGAATGGCGCGAACACAACCGCCAGCAGCATTTCTTTGCCGCCGCCACGGGAAGGCTGATCATCGACGGCATCGAGGCGCTGCGCTCGGCCTTCTGGAGCTTCCCGTCGTTCAGCCTGGAGAACGTGGCGCAGACGCTGCTGGGCGAAGGCAAATCGATCGACAACCCCTACGACCGGATGGCGGAAATCGACCGCCTGTTCGCCGAGGACAAGCCGGCGCTGGCCCGCTACAACCTGAAGGACTGCGAACTCGTCACGCGCATCTTCGCGCACACGCAGCTGCTCGACTTCCTGCTGGAGCGGGCCAGCGTGACAGGCCTGGCAGCCGACCGCAGCGGCGGCTCCGTCGCCGCGTTCGAACACCTGTATATGCCGCTGATGCACCGGCTGGGCCACGTGGCGCCGAACCTGGGCGACGTGCGCGGCGAGGACAGCCCGGGCGGCTTCGTGATGGATTCGCGCTCCGGCCTGTACGACTCGGTGCTGGTACTCGACTACAAGAGCCTGTACCCGTCGATCATCCGGACCTTCCTGATCGACCCCGTCGGCCTCGTCGAAGGCGTGCGCCTGCCGGAAGACACGACGATCCCCGGCTTCCGCGGCGCCCGCTTCGCGCGCGACAAGCACTGCCTGCCCGCAATCGTCGGCCGCATCGCCGAAGGCCGCGAAGCGGCAAAGCGCGAGCAGAACAAGCCCCTGTCGCAGGCCTTGAAGATCATCATGAATTCGTTCTACGGCGTGCTGGGTTCCACCGGCTGCCGTTTCTTCGACCCGCGCCTGGCCTCGTCGATCACGATGCGGGGCCACGAGATCATGCACCGCACCCGTGAGCTGATCGAGGAACGGGGCTACCGCGTGATCTACGGCGACACCGATTCCACGTTTGTGTGGCTGGGCCGCGCCCACGGCACGCAGGAAGCGGACGACATCGGCCGCACGCTTGTCGCCCACGTCAACGACTACTGGCGCAGCCACGTGCAGGAAGAGTTCGAGCTCGAGAGCGCGCTGGAACTGCAGTACGAAACGCACTACCGGCGCTTCCTGATGCCCACCGTGCGCGGCTCGGACGAAGGCAGCAAGAAGCGCTACGCAGGGCTGGTGCAGCGCGCGGACGGCACCGAGGACCTCGTCTTCAAGGGTCTGGAAACGGTGCGCACGGACTGGACGCCGCTGGCGCAGCAATTCCAGCAGGAGCTGTACCGCCGCATCTTCAAGGAAGAACCGTACCGCGACTACGTGCGCGATTACGCGGAACGCACACTGCGCGGTCAGCAGGACGAACTGCTCGTCTACCGCAAGCGCCTGCGCCGCGGCCTGGAAGACTACGAACGCAACGTGCCGCCGCACGTGCGCGCAGCCCGCATCGCCGACGAATTCAACGCCGCCCAGGGCCGCCCGCTGCAATACCAGAACCGCGGCTGGATCCGCTACCTGATGACAACCGCCGGCCCCGAACCTCTGGAAACGCGCCGCGCCGCGATCGATTACGCGCACTACCTCGACAAGCAGCTGCAGCCGATCGCCGACGCGATCCTGCCGTTTTTGGGCGACAGCTTCGTGGGCCTGACCAGCCGGCAGCGCACGCTGTTCTGAGCGCGAGGCGCGAAACGCGCCGCCTGGCTTCGCGGCTGGCGCCCCATTCAACCGTTAGGCGCTTGTGCGATGGGTTGGCGGTGCGGACGCAGGATTAGCCGAGGCATTTTTCTTCGCACGCGAACGACCACGGCGCCGGCGCTTGTTCTTGCCCTTGTGTGCCGGGCTGCCAACGGCTTGCGTGCCGTTGTGCTGCGATGCGGCTGGCGCACCCTTCGCACTTTTGTGACCAGCGCGCGGCGCAGGTTGATCCTCGGCGGCATGCAGGGAAGGCGACTCAGGCGGGTTTCGCGGCTGCGATTGCTTTGCACAGGAGGGCTGTGCGGCCGCGGGCGCATCGCCGGCAAACAGGCGTGCGATCGCTGCCTTCTGCATCGTCCGGCATGTGTCGGCAAGCACCCACTGCTCGGTGCCGGGAAAACGCAGCCAGACCGCCTTCCACGCATTGCGGTTGCCGCTACCGTGCAGATTGGCGAAGCACGATGGTGACACGAGGTGTTCGCCAAATTTGATCTGGCCTTCCTGCACGGTCGCGTGCCAGGTCTCTCTGCCGAATTTGGCGCGCAACCTGGTGCCGTCCGGCAGAAACACCTGCTTCCATTGATAGCCAGCGTCGGCTGCGGCGGAGGACTGTTGCGCTTGGGCTGGCGGCGCAGGCGCAATCCATGCGCGGATCGCGTCACAGATGATGGATTCAACCCTGAGATCCGGGTACCAGGTGGCTGGATCGTCGCCAAGAGCTGCAAGCAACTCGATAGGCAGATGGACAGCTTTTTCGCCGTAGGACATGGTGTGCCTCCCTTGAAAACACGATTTTCCTAACCGCTGCTAACCTTTGCGAACCTGTGCGGACGTGTGCTGACATTTACTAAAATGGCCGCCCTGAAATGCCAGCTCCGGGGGCGCTCATATTCATTAGAGGCTGTCATTACGATTTAGTTCCCGGTAGGGCCAAATATAATGAGGCAGTAGCGGTCATCAGGAGGTAGCAGGGGATCGCAGATTTTAGTAAAACGGGTTTTTCAGGGTAGGGCCACCCTCTATTCTCGCCACCGTTCGCTGTGGGATCCGCATCGCCCGCGCTTGCCGCCGCTCGCGCTCCCGCCAATTCTCGCGACCGCACGCCAGTCTGCCTATGCGACTTGTGAACTGCAACCCGCGACCCGCCGCTTGCCGCTTGCCGCT
>DKJA01000053.1:782-133763 GCA_002454505.1 Oxalobacteraceae bacterium UBA6704 | reverse complement strand
GGCGCAGGCCGCGCAGCAGGCCGAAACGCTGCTGCGCGGGATACCGGGCGCTCGCTCCGTGTTTGCCGACCGCGTTGCGGCAGGTCGCTACCTGGACGTGCAGGTGGACCGCGCCGCGGCCAGCCGGTATGGCCTGTCGGTGGCGGCGGTGCAGCAGGCCGTGCAGGGTGCGCTGGGTGGCGAAACCATCAGCACCGTGATCGACGGGCGGGAACGCTATCCCGTGGTGCTGCGCTATGCGCGGGCGCAGCGCGACAGCATTGCCGCGCTGCGCCAGGTGCGGCTGCAGGCGCCGAACGGCGCGCAGGTGCAGCTGGACCAGGTGGCGCGCGTGCGCGTGCAGGACGGGCCGACCGAGATCCGCAGCGAGAACGCTCGCCCCGTCACCTATGTGTACGTGGACGTTCCCGCCGCCGCCGCCGGCGACTACCTGCGCCGCGCCGAACCCGCACTGGCGGCGGGATTGCAGCTGGCACCCGGCTACACGGTGGCGTGGCAGGGCCAGTACCTGCAGCTCAGGGATGGCAAGCCGCGGCTGTGGGCCGCCACCGCGCTGACCATGATGCTCGTGGCGGCGCTGCTGTACTGGCATTTCAGGGACTGGCGCAAGGTGCTGCTCGTGCTGGCCAGCCTGCCGTTCGCCGTCACGGGCGGCCTGTGGCTGACGTGGCTGCTGGGCTTCCAGCTGTCGGTGGCGGTCGTCATCGGCCTGATCGCGCTGGCCGGCGTGGCCGCCGAATTCGGCATCGTCATGCTGCTGTACCTGGACCAGGCGCTGGCCGCCACGCCCGACCAGCCCTACCGTGCGCTGGTCTCCGGTGCGCTGCTGCGGCTGCGGCCGAAGGCGATGACGGTTGCCGTGATTCTCGGCGGGCTGATTCCCGTCATGCTGTCCGATGCCGCCGGCGCCGACGTGATGCAGCGCATCGCCGCGCCGCTGATCGGCGGCATGGTAACGGCGCCGCTGTTCTCGCTGATCGTGATTCCCGCCATCGTGTGGCTGCAACGGCGTCCCCGCGAGGCTGTCGCATGAACGCCTTCTTCAACCTGCTGCGCTCCATGCGCTTCGCAATCGCCGTGCTGTGCGTGGTGGCGATCGCCGCCACCATCGGCTCGATCCTCGAACAGAACCAGTCGGCGGTGGTCTACGTCAGCCGTTACGGCACGTACTGGACGTCGCTGTTCATGCTGTGCCGCCTGACGGATGTGTATCACGCCTGGTGGTTCCTGCTGCTGCTGGCTTTCATGGCCACGTCCACCGCATTGTGCCTGTGGCAGCGTACGCCCGGCATGTGGCGCGAGATGCGCAGTTTCAGGCTCGAACGCAGCCGCACCAGCCTGCGCCGCGCGGCGCATCACGCCTCGTTTCCTTCCGCCGCCCATGCGGTCGAGGCGCTGTACGAGCATCTTCGCAGTACCGGCTTTAAAGTGCGCATCAAAACGTTCAATGGCGGCTGGGTGCTGGCGGGCCGCCGCGGTGCCGGCCGCAGGGCCGGCTACATCCTCGTGCACGGCGCGATGGTGCTGATCTGCGTCGGCGGGCTGGTGGACGGCAACGTGCCGCTGCACTGGCGCATCTGGCGCGGCGACGTGACGCCGGCCGCGCTGGACGTACCGCCTGCACAAGCGCCCGCCGCCGCGCGGCTGTCACGCGATGCAGGCGCCTTCCGCGCGATGATCACGCTGCCCCGCGGCGGCAGTGTCGACGATATCGGCACGATGGCGCAGCTGCCGGCGGGCGACGGCTACCTGGTCCAGCCCTTGCCGTTCGGCCTGCACCTGCGCGACTTCACTATCGACCATTATCCGAACGGCCAGCCACGGGACTTCGTCAGCACGCTGGAAATCGTCGATGGCGCACGGCGTATTCCCGTCACGCTGCGCGTCAACCAGCCGTTTACTTATCGCGGCGTGACGCTGTTCCAGTCCGGCTTCGACGATGGCGGCAGCCGGGTGACGCTGCGTCTGGCTGGCGTCGCCCAGCCGGTGTCGCTGCGGGTCGGCGAAGCGGCGCCGCTGCTGCTGGCGGGGCAGCCGTACACACTGGAGGCAACCGAACTGAAGACCATCAACGTGTTCGCACGGGGTACCGCGCCCTCCGGCTGGCGCGGCCAGTCGAAACCGGGCGAGCACACGGTGGACGTGGGCCCGTCGCTGGCTTTCAGGCTGCGCGACGCCAGCGGCCAGGCCACGTCGTTTGTGGTTTATCAGCGCGCGCTGGAGATCGATGGTGCGCGCTGGTTCGTGCAGTCGCGCGGCGATGGAGCGGAAACGGCGTACCTGCGCTTGCCGGCCGACGCCCAAGGCACGCTGCGCGGCTATGCCGGCTGGGTGCAGGCGTTGCACGATCCGGCCACCCGCCAACGCGCCGCGGCATCGCTGGCGGAAGGTGTCGCCGACCCGGCGCTGGCGAAGACGGTGCGCGCCAGCAGCGCCGCCCTGCTGGAACGCTTCGCCGCCGAGGGCCTGTCCGGCATCGCGCGTTTCGTGCCGGCCGATGCCGGCGAACGGGAACGCATCGCCGGCGGCCGACTTTATCTGGACCTGCTGGAACGCAGCGCCGCGCGGCTTTCCCCGGGCTTCCCGGCAGAACGCACGCGCGATGCGCTGCAGGCTTACACCGATAGCCGCACCGGCAACTGGCCCGCGCTGGTGGAACTGGCGGAAGTCGAAGCCGTACCGGCCGCCGTGTTGCAGGTGACGCGCGCGCCGGGCGCCAACATCGTCTATCTCGGTGCCGCGCTGCTGGCTGCCGGCGTGTGCGCCATGACCTTCATCCGCGAACGCCGCATCTGGCTGCACTGGCATGGCGGCGAACTGCTGCTTGCGCTCGATGCCAACCGCGTCACGCCGGCCCTGGACGACGAACTTGCGGCCCAACGCACCGCCATCGCTCATCTGCTGGCCATACCAACGAAAGGTGAATCATGACCACCCTTGCCCTGCCCGGCCGCGCATCGCGCTACCTGCCCGATGCCGGCTTCCTGCTCTTCCTGCTGGCCGCCGCGCTGGCCGTGCCGGCCCGTTTCAGCCTGGATGGCTACGACCTGGCGATCCTGCTTGCCTCGGTGCCGGCACTGGCGGCGCTGGCCATCCGCTGGCGCCGCCTGCAGCCGTTGCTCTTCGCGGGCGCGCTGCTGGCGGCAATCGCTGTCGCGCTGTACGGCGGCGACATCGCCGCGGCCGACCGCCGCTTCCTGCTGCGCTATTTCCTCGCCAGCCAGAGCGCCATCATGTGGATGGGGCTGTGCTTCTGGGCCGCCACCGTGCTGTACGCGGTGGGCTGGTGGTGCCGCTCGCCGGCCTGGCTGGCGCGCGCCTCGATGACGGCCTGGATCGGCTGCGGCGCCGGGCTGGCGGGCTGGCTGGTGCGCTGGCACGAATCGTACCTGCTCGGTATCGGCCACATTCCCGTGTCGAACCTGTACGAAGTGTTCGTGCTGTTCGCGTGGCTCACCACGCTGCTGTACCTGCGCTTCGAGCAGCAGGCCGGCAACGGCCAATTGGGCGTGTTCGCGCTGCTGCCGGTAGCGGCGGCCGTGCTGTTCATGTTCCGCTACGGCCTGGATGCGCACGAGATCCAGCCGCTGATCCCGGCGCTGCAGTCCTACTGGATGAAGCTGCACGTGCCGGCCAATTTCATCGGCTACGGTGCCTTCTCGATCGCCGCCATGCTGGGTGGCGCGTGGCTGCTGGCCGGCCTGCCCGCGCTGGCGGACCGGCTGCCGGCCCGCGGCCGGCTCGACGAATGGACTTATAAAGCCACGGCGCTGGGCTTTGTGTTCTTCACGATCGCCACGATCCTCGGCGCCCTGTGGGCCGCCGAGGCCTGGGGCGGCTACTGGTCCTGGGACCCGAAGGAAACCTGGGCCCTGATCGTCTGGCTCAATTATGCGGCTTGGCTGCACATGCGCCTCGTGCGGCAGGTGAGCGGCCACGTGCTGGCATGGTGGTCGCTGGCCGGCTTCTGCATCACGCTGTTTGCCTTCGTCGGCGTCAACATGTTCCTGTCCGGCCTGCACTCGTACGGGGCGCTGTGATGGACGGCTTCGCGCCGCTGCACCTCGCCGCCGCCATCGTGCTGGCCAATGCGCCATGGCTGCCCGCGCGCTGGCAGATCATGGCCCGCATCGGAAGCTGGAGCGTGGCCTATGCCCTTTGGATGATCGTGCCGCTCTTGGCGTTGCGCCACGGCGGCTCCGCCGGCATGCCGCCGTGGGAGCTGTGGCCCGTCACGCTGGCCCTGTTCGCCGTTCTCGCCTTCCCTGCCATCGTCTGGCGTTACCTGCGGCGCTGACCTTCGCGCCGCGGCAATCTGCCCAACGGGGTATTGCCTTTTGCGGCGAAATAGATGTATGCTGAATGCATCTTTAAAAAGAACCGAATGGAGTACCCGTCATGGAACGCCTCTCCCCGCTGAACGCCGACGCACCGGTGTACCGCCTGGGCTTCCGGCCCTTCTACCTGCTGGCCGCCGCCTTTGCCGCCGTGGCGGTGCCCGCCTGGGTGGCCGCCTATCTGGGCACCTGGTCCGGCGCGCCGGTGGACCTGCTGTGGCATGTGCATGAAATGACCTTCGGCTTTGCCGGCGCCGTGGTGGCCGGCTTCCTGCTGACGGCCGTGCAGAACTGGACGGGCATGCCCACGCCGCATGGCCGACCGCTGCAGGGGCTCGTGGCGCTGTGGCTGGCGGGGCGGATGGCGGCGCTGGCGCCACCCGTCGCATTTGCGTTGGTCGATGGCGCCTTCCTGTTCGTCGTCGCCGCGGTGCTGCTGCACCTGCTGCTGAAGGCGAACAACCGGCGCAACCTGCCCGTGTTCGGCGTCGTGCTGCTGCTTGCCGTCTGCAATACCGTGTTCCACCTGGCCCACCTGGGGATCGTCGCCGTCTCGCCGCTGGCGCCCGTGCATGGCGCGATCCTGCTGATCGCGCTGCTGATCACGCTGATCGGCGGCCGTGTCGCGCCGATGTTCACGCGGAATGGCGCGCCAGGCAGCAAGCCGCGCCAGAACGGCAAGCTCGATCTGGCCTGCGTAATCGCCCTCGCCGTGGCTGCGCTGTGCTGGCTGGCCGGTGCGCCGGCCTGGCTGACGGCCGGCACCGCGTGGCTGGCTGCCATGCTGCACGCCGTGCGGCTCGCGCTGTGGGATCCGCTGGCCACGTGGCGCGTGCCGCTGCTGTGGTCCTTCCACCTGTCGTATGCGCTGCTGGTCGGCGGCATCGCGCTGCTGGGCTTTGCGGCGGTGGGCCTGGTCGGCACGAGCACCGTGTTCCACCTGCTGGCCGCCGGCGGCATGACCGGCATGATCGGCGCGATGATCACCCGCACGGCGCTGGGCCACACGGGCCGCATGCTGCGCGCCACCGGTGCCGAAAAGATCATGTTCGTGCTGCTGCCGGCCGGTGCGCTGGCCCGCCTGGCCGCCAACGGCCTGGCCGGTACGGCGCGCGAACACACGCTGCTGCTGTCGGCCGCACTGTGGTCGGCCGCCTTCCTGTTCTACCTGTGGCGCTATGTGCCCTTCCTGACCCGTGCCCGTGCCGACGGCCGGCCGGGCTGAAGACACGCAACGCCATCACGTCCACCCAACCGGTCCTCACCATGAATACCGTCACGATCCTGCTTTCGTCGTTCATCCTGTCCGTGACAGGCTTGTTCGTCTTCATCTGGTCGCTGCGCAAGCGGCTGTTCGAACCCAGTCCCGCCGCGGCCCGCACCATCTTCTCCGAAGGCGAGATCGGCCGCGGCGAAGATCCTGCCGCATCGGCATCCCAGGCCGCCGCGCTGGCCGCGCACGATAATGCGCCGGCGCTCGGTGCCGGCGCTTCCGCCCGCCTGTCCGGAGAACTGGAGGAACGCGTCGAGGCGGATAAATCCAGCTCCCTGGTCACCTTCCTGTTCCTCACCTGCTCCATTGTGTGGCTGCTCGTCGCCACCGCGGCCGGCCTGTTCAGCTCCATCAAGCTGCACGAGCCGGACCTGCTGGCCAACCAGGCCTGGCTGTCGTTCGGACGGCTGCGCACGATCCACCTGAACGCCGTCGCCTACGGCTGGGCGCCGATGGCGGCGCTGGGCATCGCCATGTGGATGCTGCCGCGGCTGCTGAAGACGCACCTGGTCGGCGCCCGTTATGCGATCGTCGGCGCGATGGTGTGGAATGCAGCGATGGTCGCGGGCCTGGGCTGCATTGCCGCCGGCATCAGCGACGGCCTGGAATGGCTGGAGATCCCGTGGCAGGTGGACATCCTGTTCGTCATCGGCGGCGCGCTGGTCGGCCTGCCGCTGGTGTACACGCTGCAGGCCCGCAAGGTGCAGCACCTGTACGTGTCGGTCTGGTACATGGGCGCGGCGCTGTTCTGGTTCCCGACGCTGTTCCTGGTCGGGAACCTGCCGGCCGTGCACTTCGGCGTGCAGCAGGCGGCGATGAACTGGTGGTTCGGCCACAATGTGCTCGGGCTGTTCTACACGCCGATGGCGCTCGCCTCGGTGTACTACTTCCTGCCGAAGATCATCGGCCGCCCGATCCAGTCGTACAACCTGTCGCTGCTGGGCTTCTGGACGCTGGCCTTCTTCTACGGCCAGGTGGGCGGTCACCATTTGATCGGCGGCCCCGTGCCGGGCTGGCTGATCACATTGTCCATCGTGCAGAGCGTGATGATGATCGTGCCGGTGATCGCCTTCTCGGTGAACCAGCACCTGACGATGAAGGGCTACTTCAACCGCCTGATCCACTCGCCCACGCTGCGCTTCATCGTGCTGGGCGGGATGATGTACACGCTCAGCTCCGTGCAGGGTTCCTTCGAGGCGCTGCGCAGCATTAACACGGTGGCCCACTTCACGCACTTCACCGTGGCCCATGCCCACCTGGGCCTGTACGGCTTCTTCACGATGGTGATGTTCGGCGCGATCTACTTCGTGATGCCGCGCGTGATGGCGTGGGAGTGGCCTTACCCGTCGCTGATTTCGCTGCACTTCTGGCTGGTGGTGATCGGCTTCGGCATCTACTTCATCGGCCTGTCGATCGGCGGCTGGCTGCAGGGCCTGGCGATGCTGGACGCGACGAAGCCGTTCATCGACTCCGTCACGGTCACGATCCCTTACCTGAAGAGCCGCTCTGTGGGCGGCGCGATCATGGGTCTGGGCCACTTGGTGTTTGCCGGCCACTTCATCGCGATGGCCACGCGCCAGGGCACAGAACGCAAAGGTGCGGCGCTGCTGCACACGGAAACGGCGGCAACGATCACGACAGCCGCCTGACAAGGATAGCTACATCATGGATGACGAACTCAAACTCCTGGGCGGCGCGATGACGACGCTGGCCCTGGCCGCCGCCGCGCTCGTGGTGGTGCCGCACATGCAGCTGTCCGACGGCACGCCGCCGCCGGGGCTGAAACCCTATACGTCGGCGCAGCTGCGCGGCCGCGAAGTCTACATTGCGAATGGGTGCATCTACTGCCACTCGCAGCAGCCGCGCGACAAGGCGCAGGCGCCGGACGACCAGCGCGGCTGGGGCCGCGCCTCCGTCGCCAACGATTATTTCTACGACCGCCCGCACCTGCTGGGCACCATGCGCACGGGGCCGGACCTGTTCAATATCGGCGTGCGCCAGCCCAGCGCCGACTGGCACCTGGGCCACCTGTACCAGCCGCGCGCCTACGTGGGCGCATCCATCATGCCGTCGTATCCCTTCCTGTTCGAGCTGAAGGACAAGCCCGACCCGGGCGACCGCGTGGTGACGATGCCGGAGGGGTATAACCCGGCCGGCAAGGTGGTGGTGGCCAAGCAGGAGGCGCTCGATCTGGTCGCCTACATGCAGGGCCTGGATCACTCGTATCCCGCCATCGAAACGAAGAACACGAAACGGGAGCGGCCATGAACGATCCGTATGAATTCCACACGCCGGACGATGCGCAGCGCCGCGAGAATCCCGATCCGACGGAGCAGGACCGGCCCATCCCGAAACTGCTGCTGGCCGGCGTGGCGGCGCTGTTCCTGTGGGGCGTCGGCTACATCGTCTGGATGCAGCGCGACGACTCGCCTGGCCTGGGCGACAACCGCACGGCTGAAACGCTGGTCGGCAAACCCGCAGGCGCCGCGGGCAAGGCCGATGGTGCGCAGATCTACGCGGCGCAGTGCGTGGCCTGCCACCAGGCGACCGGTGCCGGCCTGCCCGGCGTGTTCCCGCCGCTGGCCGGCTCGGAATGGGTGGCCGGCTCGCCGGCCCGCCTTACGCAGATCGTGCTGCATGGCGTGAGCGGCCCGCTGACCGTCAAGGGCTCGCCGTTCAATGGCCAGATGCCGGCCTTCGGCGAGAAGCTGAACGACGAAGAACTGGCTGCCGTGCTGACACATGCACGCGCCCAGTTCGGCAATACTGCGGCGCCCGTCACCGCGAAGGAAGTCGCCGATGCCCGCGCCGCCACGGCCGGCCGCACCGACCCCTGGAAAGGCGAAGATGAACTCAAGACGCTCGACTAATCCGCTGGTGGCCACCGCGCTGGCGGTGCTGGCCTGCGTGCTGACCGGCGTGCTCGCTCTGTATTACGGCACGGCCGGCTTTCGCGTGGTGTCGACCGAAGAAGGCCGTCGCCTCGCCATCGAGGAACGGCCGGCGATACTGCCGCCGACGCAGGTGCGCCGCGCGCTCGATGCGCGTGCGGTGCCGCTGGTCGCGGACCTCGCTGGCGACCGGCGTGCCGCCATCGTCACCTTCGTCTATACCCGCTGCCAGACGATCTGCCTGTCCGCCGGCACCGAGCTGCAGCAGCTGCAGGACCGCATCCGCGAACGGGGCCTGCAGGACAAAGTGCGGCTGGTGACCATCTCGTTCGACCCGCTCGACGACAGCACGGCGCTGGCAGCCTACTCGCGCCGCATGAAGGCCGATCCGAAGCTGTGGCAGTTCTATGGCATCGACGATGCGGCCGAACGCGCACGGCTGCTCGATACCTTCGGCATCGTCGTGGTGCCCGCGCCGCTGGGCGAATTCGTGCATAACGCCGCGTATCACGTGATCGACCGGCAGGGCCGGTTGAGCCGCATCGTCGATCTGGGCGAAGCCAATGGCGCACTGGATACCGCGCTGCGGCTGGGAGGTGGCGCATGAACCTCGCTGCTACTGCCGTTCCGGCCTTTGCGCGGCCGCTGTTCACTTCGCGCATGGCGCATGTGCTGTACTTGTTCGCTGCCCCTCTGCTGCTGGCGATGCTGATCGCCACGCGCGGCATCGTGGAGCCTTTGATGTTCCGGCACATGCTGATCCAGTTGCCGCTGCTTGTGTTGTGCGGCGTGCTGTGGCAGCCGTGGCTGGAGCGGTTGCCGGTTGCGCTGAGTGCGCGGTTGGCGTCGTTCGATATGCAGGGGCTGGCCGGGCTGACGGCGGCATCGTTCGTCACGGCCTACTGGATGATTCCTCGCGCGCTGGAGCAGGCGCTTGTCGCACCCGGCGCCGAAGTGGCGAAGTTTGCGTCGCTGCTTCTGCTTGGTGTCGCGCTGCCCGGATCGCTGCGCCGCGCGCATGTGGTGGTGCAGCTGTTCTTTGTCGCGAACGTGTGCGCGATGATGGCGATTGCCGGATTGCTGTATCAGGATATGCCGCAGCGGTTGTGCAATGCTTATCTGCTCGATGACCAGGGTAGTACGGGTGCCGCGTTGGTGGGGTTTGCGCTTGCGTTGGCTGTGGCTTGGTGCGGGGCGCAGTGGCGGCAGGCGGTTGATAAAGATTAGGGGTGCAGCAGGCCATTACGATGGGAATGCTTTTCCGCTTTATCAAATTATCTGGCCGTCCAGAGAGGATATTTCCCGTGGAATGTCGAGGCGAGTGAAGCGTTCCGAGCCACGCAACCTGTGCTCGGCAATAGCGGTACGGCTGCGCGATAAGTCTAGCTAACGGAACTATCGCAAATGGTCGGAAACGGGCGTCGCCACTTTGTCGCGACAGCAAGCAGGACGACATGGTCGATAGCGTTCACAGTGGTGATATGATGGGGTGCTCCGAATCGCGGATGGGATTAAAGGGCGCTTGCCCTTGTAGGACCTCGTATGAAAATTCGCTCTCGCCTTAAGCATGGCGCTTCTGGTCTTCTTGCCAGATTCATCAGCCGCAACAATGACTACCAAGGTTTCTGGACATTAGGCGTGCTCTATAGCAGTGTGCGCGCGGCGCCATGGCGCGTCGAGCTCAATCTCATTTCCGGGGATGCCTGCCCAGCTAATAAAATCACCACCAGCGTCGCCGATGAGCAATCGATCTTCTTGCGTACAGCGCTATCAAAGCAGAACATTGCCTGGGATTCCTTGAAACGAGCGACGCTCATTGTGCAGTTTAATGCTCGCGTACAAGTCGGCAATATCGGCACCAGGGGTGAACCCTTTGTCTGCACAGTCGAACTTGAGTCCGCAGAAGGACAAAGTACGACTATCAGCCTCGTTGGCAGTTGCGCAGCTTGGGCACCCGGCGTTTTTTCGGGAAGGGTTGGCCACATATTTCCTCACCTCTAAGGAAGCGCTGATTTATTGCTGGTCGATGAGATCGGCCCTAAAAAAAGAGCCCTGTGGCGCGTAAATGCACCGCATACCTCTGTATCAGCAATAAGTCGCCGCTTCGCTAACAGAACACATGACGGCCCGCTTTGGGTCAAAACCGACCGCAACGGACAGCACTGCTATCGACAAAAGCGCATTGCAGCTGCCTTCTGAAGGACGATTCAGGTAATGAAGTGTCACTCGATGAGCTCGCCGCAGCCAGTAAAGCATATTGGGATGCGTGAGCAGCGAGCAACCCTCAGCGCCGATAACGGCGAAGCAGACGCAGCTACCGCCAGCGCCGACAGTAAGAAGCCCCGTTCACACATCAAGTTCGGTTGCATCCGCTCAGTAACCGTCGGCTCATATGCCCTGAATCCTATCCAAAGTAGTCTAATAATAGAACGGCAGAGCAGAAACTTAGGTCACCTTAGATTCTGAGCCATTTAAGTTAGACCGAAATCGAACCGCAGGTGCTTGCCATAGCCTTCTTTGGACAGTCGTGAGCCGAATTTGGTCCGAATTAGCCCGAAAAAGACCCGAATAGACCAAACTAGACCGGGCCGCAAAAAGCTCACCCCCATGGTATTCACCGCGCGGACGACGAGTTTCCTGCAGCATCAAAACAGGTCAGCGCGTCATTCCACAACCCTTGCGCATCCGGCCGGAAGCAGCCCATGTACTCGAGCCGCAGATCGCCAAAGTGGACAACGCGCCACGGCGCATCGACATGGCCGACCATGAACGTATCGCGCGATGCGGGCCGCGCCCTGTAGTCGTCCTCCGGCCCCTTTCATCATTCCGGTTCGTACAACCGGCGCGCCCAGTCTTCCACGCGGCCCGTTTCGACGCGCCGCGCAAACGTGGTCTTCCAGCTCGCCGTCAACAGTTCGATAGCGGCAGCCTGCCGCCATTCGTCCAGCAAACCGGCAGCTGCGGAATCCGCCGGAAACAGCGCAGCGATCAACCGCGCCAGCGCCCAGTCGGGGCAAGGCCGCTCGACCAGTTCGAAGCGGTCGTGACGCGAGAGCGACCCTTCCCGCAGCACGCGGTAATACCAGCCCGTCGCGCCGGAGGCCTGCATGGACAAAGCCGCATCCTCGCGACCCAGCCGCCGGTTCAGCTTCCAGCACGGCTGCCGGCCCTGCGACACCTGCAGCAGCGCGGTGCCGGCCCGATAGATGTCGCCGATGCAGACGGTATGTTCCGTCATGCCGCTGGTCGAGATGTTCTCGCCGAAGGCGCCCGGCTGCATGGGCACAGGACTGTCCGGCCAGCGCGCCTGCCACATTGCGTAGTGTTCGGCGGCGTAGTGGTGCACGGCTTTTTCGGGGCCGCCGTGGTAGACGGTGTCGCCCTGTTCGTCGCCTTCCAGGCCGTGAAAGAACAGGCGTACGGGCCCTTGCTGCGGCGCTTTCAAAATGCCGCTCGGGACGTCGGGGTAGCCGGCGCGGGCCAGCGGCCTGGCGCGGCCGATGCACAGCAGGTCAATCGGAATCGGGGTTTGCATGCAAAGGCCTCGCCAGTCGTTCAATATCAGTGATTCACTTTACCAGGCAGCGACAGGTCGCCCGATGCCACCTTGAACACGTCGCTCACGCACAGCAGCGGGTTGTGCATGCTGGCGTTGACGCGCAGTGCCGATGTCACGCCGTCGAACGTGCTGGCCTGGACGACGCCGATGTCGTCGAACGGCACGCGCACTTCCACGCTGTCCTTGCTGAACACGGGCGACCATGCCGGGCTGTCGATGAGGATCGGCGCGCCGGGCCACGTCTTCGGCAGGCGCGGCTCGGTGCCGCCCGGGATGTCGACGACTTTCAGCGCGCCCTTGCCGCAGGCGGCGTCCTTCGTCAGCACGACCCAGTGCGAGTGCCACAGGTCGCCATCGTTATCGAGCTTGCCGTCGCCGTTTTCATCGTACAGCGGCGTGTCGTCGAAATCGGGATGCGACGTGACGGCGAAGGCCAGGATGCCGGACTTCGGCTCGAAGCCGACGACGGACGGGGCGAGCGACGTGGGCCACACATACGAGAACACGGTACTGCCGGCCATCTTGCCGACCTTCGATGGACGGCTGGCGCCCGCCTTGCCGGACACGGCCATGTGGAAGATCGCCACATTGCCCTCGGTGGTGATCCTGCTGTGGACGATGTCGAACGGTGCCTTGACGGCTTTGTCCGCCTTGCTGGCGATGCCGCCCTCGTGGGCGAAGGCGCTGCCGGCGAACAGCGCGGCGCAGAGGATGGCGGTTTTGAACGTTTGCATGATGATGACCCTCGGTGGTGGTTGGTGTGAGGGCAGTATCCGGCAAAGGTCTGTACAATTGGATACATCGAGTACGTAAAACATACCATTTCGTTCCATGCAGCCTGTCCCCGCCATCGACCGCCTGTCCGGCATCCTCGAACGCTTCCGCGTCCAGGCGCAGCTGCATCACGCCGGCGCGCTGTGCGGCATCACGCATTTCGATGCCTGCGCCGGCTTCGGCTATCTGCACGTGCTGCGGCGCGGTGAGCTGGAGGTGCGCCATCCCGGCGCGCGCGATGTGCCCGCCGTGCTGCGCTTCGACGAGCCGTCGCTGCTGTTCTATCCCCGGCCCCTGACGCACCGCTTCCACAACCCGCCGGTAGAAGGCGCGGATTTTACGTGCGCACGGTTGCTGTTCGATGGCGGTGCGCAGAATCCGCTGGCGCGCGCGTTGCCGCCGCTGATCGCGCTGCCGCTGGCGCGCGTACCGGGTCTGCACGCGGCGCTGGAACTGCTGTTCGACGAAACGGAGCACGTGCGCTGCGGCCAGCGGCTACTGGCGGACCGGCTGTTCGAAGTGGTGGTGCTCAAGCTGCTGCGCTGGCTGCTCGATCATCCGCAGGAAGCAGGTATCCGGCCCGGGCTCATCACGGGCCTGTCCGATCCGCGGCTGGCGCGGGTGCTGGTGGCGATGCACGATGCGCCGGGAGACGCGTGGACGCTGGAGCAGATGGCCGCTCGTGCCGGCATGTCGCGCACTGCGTTTGCCAATGCCTTCCGCGAGGCGGTCGGGCAGACGCCGGCCGATTATCTCGCCGGCTGGCGCATCGCGCTGGCGCAAAGCCGGTTGCGGGAAGGCCGGCCGATCAAGCTGCTGGCGGAAGAACTCGGGTATGCGAATCCGTCGGCGCTGTCGCGGGCGTTTGCGGCGCGCACGGGCATGTCGCCGCGCGACTGGCTGGCTGCGGCACGAGGGTAGTTTCAGTTATCCGGCGCGAGCCATTCGCGCCATCGGTCCTGTACCGCCGCTGCGAAGGGCTGCGGCAAATGAAGCACGGCCCGGTCGAAGGGCTGCACCTCGAGGTCATGGGCCGGTGCGCCGTCCGCATCCCACAGCACGCCATACCGCGCCAGCAGCGCGACGATGGCCGGCTTTTCAAAACCGTGTACGGCAACGTCGCGCGCGATGGCGCGAAAGGCTTCTTCGACCCGCCCCGGCCACAGCGCCACGCCAACCATGGAAGGCATCGGTCCGTGCTGCGCGATCCGGTGCGCAGTCCCCGGCGACAGCACGACACCCTGCCCTGCTTCAAGACGGGCGAGTACCCGCCCGCCGGCCCTGAGCACCAGCTGGCCGGCCAGCGCCACCACCAGCTTGTGCTCGTGGTGGTGCAGCAGCGGGAAGTTATGCGCCTGCGATGGCAACTCGAATCGCATCGCCGTGCCGCTGCCCTGGACGGTGGCCTGCGGCACGTCCAGGTGCACCGGATACCCGCCGGGGAACAGTTCGAGAACCTCGCCGGGTGCGGTCATGCGCGTTCCTCAAAACGTAAACACCGTGTAGCCGTCGGCGGCGATGCGCGCGATGCTCGGCAGGCCGGACGTGCCGGGCACGCTGTTGTCGGTGATCAGGTCGAAGCCGCTCTTCTCTGCTTCCTCGCGGGCGCCGAACACGTCGGCGCAGCCGCAGGAGATGCCCACCACGCTGTCCTGCACCGCCTGGAACAGGCCGTGGATCGGGTGGGCGGTGTCGGCCAGCACGCCGGGCCAGCGCGTGCCCGTGCCCTGGAAATAGATGCCGACTTCGCTGCCCTGCTGCTTGAAATCGTAGGCGGCGGCCAGGCCGTTGAATGCGCGGCCCAGCGCGTCTTCGCCGGCTTTCGGGTCGGACAGGATGATGATGGCTGCTTTCATGGTGTGCTCCTTCGTTCGGTGGACAGATGGATGTACCGCTGCTGCTGCAACGGCTGCGGCCATTCTAGGGACCGGACGGACAAAGAAACATCATGGGCGGGACAATTCATTGTTTCGCCCGCAGCAATGCTGTCAATTCAGGTGCTGGTGCGCGCGCAGGTGCGCCACCAGCAGGTCGATGAACTTGCGCACCTTCGACGAGCCGTACTTGCTCTCGCGGTGCAGCACGTGCACGGGCCACGGCGCTTCCTCGTAATCGGCCAGCAGCACCTGCAGCCGGCCCGAGGCCAGTTCGTCCGCCACCTGGTACGACAGCAGCCGGCAGATGCCCAGGCCGGACACCGCCGCGTCGATGGCCGCATCGTTGCTGGTCACCGTCAGGCGAGGTTTGAGGCGCACCATCGTGGGATCGTCCACCGCGCCGAACTTCCATTCCACGCGGGGCGAGATGCCGGCCGCCGCCACGATCGTGTGGCGCAGCAGGTCGGCCGGGTGCTGCGGCACGCCGTGCTTGGCCAGGTAGGCGGGCGACGCGCACAGCATGCGGCGCACCTGGCCGACCCGCAGCGCCTTCAGGCCCGAATCGGGCAGGTGGCCGATGCGCACCGCCACGTCGATGCCCTCCTCGACGAGGTTGGCCACGCGGTCGAGGAAGAAGGCGGAGACTTCCACGTCCGGATACTCGTTCAGGAAGCGTACGATGCAGGGCATCACGTACGATTTGCCGAACAGGACGGAGGCGGTGACCGACAGGTTGCCCTTCGGCGTCGAGTTGACGCCGGCGGCCGCCTCGTTGGCCTCGGCGATGCTGGACAGGATGTTGCGGGAATCGTCCAGGTAGCGGCGGCCCGCTTCGGTCAGCCGCACGTTGCGGGTGGTACGCAGCAGCAGCTTCACGCCCAGCCACTCCTCGAGAGCGGCGATGGCGCGGGTGACAGCGGCGGGCGACACGGCCATGCGGCGGGCGGCAGCGGCAAAGCTCTCCTCCTCGCCGACGGCGACAAACACATTCATCAGGTGAATCTGGTCCATCCATTGCTCCAAGCGAAACAGTGCCTTGCTGGCGGTGGCTATTCTGGTTTGGCGCATTATTTCGCACAATGCCATCCACGGCAAACCCACTTCGAGGGAGATGGCAATGAACGACGCGACGAAAAAACTGGCCACGGGCTTCCATGAAGGCGAGCGGGCCGCCCAGGAATGTGCGGGCGAAACCGCCATCGCCGACCGCAATATCGCCGTGCTGAGCGACACCGTCATCGGCGGCGCCCGCCCCTTCATCGCCAAGCAGTTCATGGTGGTCGTCGGCAGCATCGATGCGGCCGGCGACGTGTGGGCCTCGCTGGTGTTCGGCAAGCCTGGCTTCCTGCATACCGATACGGGCCGGGCCATCCAGATCGACGTGGTGCCGAAGGAGCGCGACCTGGCCGACCCGGTCTGGGACAATATGGCGGCCCATCCCGACCTGGGCATGCTGTTCATCGAGCTGGGCTCGCGGCGGCGCTACCGCGTCAACGGCACCGTGCAGCGGCTGGACGAGCGCGGCGCCGAGGTGGCGATCCGCGAAGCGTATCCGAACTGCCCGAAATACATCCAGCGGCGCCACCTGCGGCAGATGGGCGAGCCGAGCCTGCCCGTGCAGGCCGCGCACGGCACGGTGCTGCGCGGCGCCGTGGAGGACATCCTGCGCCGCGCCGATACGCTGTTCGTGGCGAGCCGGCATGCGGAAACGGGTGCGGACGCATCGCACCGGGGCGGACAGCCGGGCTTCATCAAGGTCGTCAACGACAACACGCTGCGCATTCCCGACTACGACGGCAACAGCCTGTTCAACACGCTGGGCAATTTCAACGTGGATCCGCGCGGCGGGTTGTGCATCCCCGATTTCCGGCACGGCCAGCTGCTGCAGCTGACTGGCAGCGTGGCGGTCAAATGGCAGCAGGACGATCCCGCCAATGAGACGGGCGGCACGCGGCGCTTCTGGGAATTCACGGTGGACAAATGGATCCTGCGCGATACGCCGCAGCCGCTGGAATGGGAGTACCTGGATGCGTCGCCGTTCAATCCGCCGGTTGCGGTATGAACTGCGTCATCGCCGACGTGGTTGCCCTGGGCGGCAACGTCAAGGAATTCCGGCTGCGGCGGGCGGATGGCGCGGCCTTGCCGGACTGGCGGCCCGGTTCGCACATCGTGCTGCGCTTCTCGGCGGACGATGGCACGGTGTATGACAATCATTATTCGCTGGTCGGCGTGGCGGGGCCTTCTTCCAGTTACCGCATCGCCGTGCAGCGCGAGGCGCACGGCAAGGGCGGCTCGCGCTGGCTGCATGATGAAGCGGGCGTCGGCAGCGTGGTCGAGGCGAGCGGGCCGTTCGACAGCTTTCCGCTCGATGCGGCACCGGGCGCGGGCCGCGTCGTGCTGGTGGCCGGCGGTATCGGCATCACGCCGCTGGTGTCGATGGCCGCAGCCCTGCACGCGCGGGGCGTGTCGTTCGTGCTGCATTATCTCGTGCATGCGCGCGACCGGCTCGTGTTGCTGGACGAGCTGCCCGTCGGCTCGGTGGTGACGCACGTGTCGCAGGAAACGGGCCGCGCCGACCTGGCCGCGCTGGTCGGGCCGTACGCTGACGGCGACGTGCTGTACGCGTGCGGACCGGCGGCGCTGCTGCAGGGGCTCGCCGCCGCCGGCGCCGCGCTGGGCTGGCCGTCCGGCGCGCTGCACTTCGAGAGCTTCGGTGCGCGCGTGGAGCAAGGGGACGTGCCGCTGACCGTGGAGCTGACGCTATCCGACATGACGATCGAGGTGCCGCCCGGCACGCCGATCCTCGACGCGCTGATCGCC
Source organism: Oxalobacteraceae bacterium UBA6704 (assembly GCA_002454505.1). Lineage (GTDB taxonomy): Bacteria > Pseudomonadota > Gammaproteobacteria > Burkholderiales > Burkholderiaceae_D > Rugamonas. Next base: position 116,232 of record DKJA01000053.1, on the reverse strand, counting down.
GCCGACGTCTTCGCCGCCTACGAATGCCGCCGCGGCGAATGCGGCAGCTGCTACACCCGCGTCACCGAAGGCCAGCCGCTGCACCGCGACGTGTGCCTGACGCCCGCCATGCGCGCCGAAGGCATGTGCACCTGCGTCTCGTGGGCCGCTCCGCCCGGCCGGCTCGTGCTGGAGCTGTAAAGCCTACGGATCAGTCCGTGTCCACCGTGGTGTCAGGCACCGACGTCGACACGGCCTCAGCAGTCTGTGCGGCTGAGCTCGTGTCCGTGTCGGTGTCAGACACCATGGTGGACACGAGCTCGACAATCCGGTTAACGCTCCCTTAACGCCGACTTAACACTGCCATGACGGGCCAGGTTCTATCTTGCGTCGCTTGACGACGCATCGTACGAACCGGATTCCCATGACGCAACTGGCAGCAACTTCCCTCCCCATCCTGGATCGCCCGGCGCGCCGGACCGCACGCTGGCTGACCTGGACAGGGCCCTACCTGTCTCTCGCATACCTGCTGCTGATCGGCCTGGCAATCATGTCGGCGTCGCGTGTCGCGCTGGTGTTCTGGCAATACGGCCGCGTGCAGGCCACCGGCATCCTCGGCGACGTGTTCGTGCAGGGCATCCGCGCCGACCTGATCCTGCTGGGGTATTTCCTCGCGATTCCCCTGGCGCTGGCGCCGCTGTTTGCCTACCGGCGCACGGCGCGCCTGTGGATCGCCGGCACGACGTGGTGGACCATCGCCGCGCTGCTGGCCATCGCGTTCATGGAGCTGGCCACGCCGCAGTTCATCCAGCAGTACGACGTGCGGCCGAACCGCCTGTTCATCGAATACCTGTCGTATCCGGCCGAGGTGTTCGGCACGCTGTGGGGCGGCTACCGGACGGCCGTGATCCTGACCATCGCCTGCACGATCGCCCTCGGCATCGGCCTGCACCGCCTGCTGAAGAACGCCGCCGCGCAGGCCACCATGTGGCCGGCATGGAAGGTGCTGCTGACGTGGCCCCTGCTGCTGCTTGTCGTCGCCTTCCAGATCCGTTCGACGACGGCGCACCGGCCGGCCAATCCGGCACTGTTCGCGCTGAGCGGCGATGCCATGGTCAATTCGCTCATCATCAACTCCACCTGGTCGGTGCTGGACGCGATCAATTCGATGCAGAAGGAAGCCAATTCGTCCGAGATCTACGGCGACTTCCCGCGCGCCAAAGTGCTGGCCGAAGTGAAGGCCGCGCCGTGGCTGCAGGGTTACCAGTTCCCGTCGACCGAGATGCCCACGCTGCACCACCAGCAGGCCGCCATCGCGCGCGACCGGCCGCTGAACCTGGTGATCGTGCTGGAAGAGAGTCTCGGTGCAACCTTTGTGCAGTCGCTGGGCGGCGTACCCGTGACGCCGGAGCTGGAAAAGCTCAAGCACGAAGGCTGGTGGTTCGAGCAGCTGTATGCCACCGGCACGCGCTCGGTGCGCGGCATCGAGGCCGTGGTGTCCGGCTACGCGCCCACGCCGGCACGCAGCGTGGTCAAGCTGTCGCTGGCCCAGCAGAACTTCTACACGCTGGCCCTCGGCCTCGGCAAGCAGGGCTACAACACGGAATTCGTCTACGGCGGCGAGGCGCACTTCGACAATATGCGTTCCTTCTTCACCGGCAACGGCTTCCAGAACGTGGTGGACCGCCGCAGCATGCAGCCCCGCTTCGAAGGCAGCTGGGGCGCGTCCGATGAAGACCTGTTCGACAAATCGCTGGAGCGCCTGAAGGACCTGCACGCGCAGAAGAAGCCGTTCTTCAGCCTGATCTTCACGTCGTCGAACCACGAGCCGTTCGAATTCCCGGACGGGAAAATCGCGCTGCACGACCCGGTCAAGCAAAGCGTCAACAATGCGGTGAAATACGCCGACTTCGCGCTCGGCAAATTCATCCGCGAGGCGAAGCAGCAGGACTACTGGAAGGACACCGTGTTCCTCATCGTGGCCGACCACGACAACCGCGTGTACGGCGACAGCCTGGTGCCCGTCAAGAAATTCCACATCCCCGGCTTGATCCTCGGCGCGGACATCGCGCCGCGCCGCATCGCCACCATCGCCAGCCAGATCGACCTGGCGCCGACGCTGCTGTCGCTGATGGGCGTCTCCAGCACGCACCCGATGATCGGCCGCGACCTGGCCGCCGACAGCGACAGCCCGGGCCGCGCCATGCTGCAGTTCGATAATTACTACGCCTGGCTGGAAGGCGACTCCGCCACCATCCTGCGGCCGGACAATCCGCCGCTGGCCGGCCGCTACGATGCGGCCAGCGGCGAGCTGTCCTTGCAGACGGCGCCGCCGGCCGCCGAGCGCCTCGACCGGGCGATGGCGCACGTGATGCTGCCTTCGCTGCTGTACCGCGAGCAGCGGTACCGGCTGGAGAAGTAGCCGGCGCGGATTCTCCGGCCCCCTTGCCTGCCTGGTCAGGCGGGCACGCCCAGGATCACGCTCGATGCCTTGAACAGGCCCGTGGCCGGCTTGCCGACCGCCAGGCCCAGCGACGTGGCGCTGTGGTTGGTGACGATGGCCGTCAGCGCGCCGCCGCCCGGCAGGCCCAGCACCACTTCCGTGTTGACCGCACCCGGCTCGATGGCGGTGACGGTGCCCTGCACGCGGTTGCGGGCGGAGAACTTGACGTCGCCGTCGTCGGTGACGAGGATGATCGACGATGCCTTGATCAGTGCAAACGCGGTCGCGCCCACGGTCAGCCCCAGCTCCCCGGTGCTGCCGCGGGTGATGACGGCAACCAGTGTCAGGCCGCCGGCGTCCAGTTCGATCTGGTCGTTGACGGCGCCGGTGCCGATGCCGGTGACGGTGCCCTGGAACTGGTTGCGTGCGCTGCTTTTCATGGGATTCTCCGTGAGGGTGATGAAATGGTGGCGCCGCAGCATAGCACCGTTGGCGCTCAGTCGACGATCTGCCGCACCTCGACCGCCTGCAGCCACTTCACGTGACGGGGGCCGGTGCGCAGGTCCTTGCCGGCGATCAGGGCCAGCGGACCCTCTTCCCGGCCCAGCGGCTTGCCGTCGCGTTCGAACAGCACGAGCACGCTGTCGCCGGCCGGCGAGTTGAACAGCTCGCTCCACGAGAACACCACCTTGTAGCCATCGGTGGCGGTGGCGATGATCGCCAGCTTTTTTACCGTGTGGTGGTCGCGGCTGACGATCTTTGCCTCGTCGAGCAGGTCGCGCAGGCGCACGCCGCGCAGGACGGCCGGTTTGCCGCCGTCCTTGCCGGGCAGCCGCAGTTCGCCGATCTGCTGCGCCGGGCGCTTTTTCAGGTCGTCGACGCTCCACGTCGACGGCCGCTCGACGCCGCCGGAGACGGTCAGGCTGGTGGGCGGCACCGCCGGCGGTGGCCCGGCCTCGGCATGGGCCAGCGCGGTGCAGGCAAGGGAAACGGCGAGGATGGTCAGGCGCAGGTGAGCAAGCATGGGGTTCCCGTCAGCGATCGTTATGTAGTTGAGTATATAACGGAGGCTTCGCTTTACGGCAACTTTCTGGCCGCCACAGGGGCTGATCGGGCGGCTGATCGGGCGGCTGAACGGTGAACCTTCTGTTTTTCCGAAGTCAACTTCCAATTAACTGCGGTATAACAAGTTGTCGAAAGACCTTACACTGCAGTTCTCGTGACCCGCAACACACCGCGGTGCACAGCAGGACATGCAACACGTACGGAGTTTCACCTGCGCCTGCCCCATGGCGCGCTTCCCTTCAGGTGGCCCGGCTTCACGCCCGGCCACCTCTTTTTTTGTGGCTCTGTCACCCGAGCTTGTTGAAATCGCTGCGGTGTCGATCCGGCGCGCGGTCAGCGGCGCGGTGTTTATTGTTTCGGCACGATCGCCGCCGACAGGAATTGCGCCGGGGTGTCGATGCTGCGCGTGTCGAGCGCGCGATGCCAGCCCAGGTAGTTCGGCAGATAGCGGCTGGCGACACCGCGGAAGCGCGCCAGCCAGCCCTTGAAGCGGCTGTGATAGCCGTTGACGTTTTGCAGGTGATACGGGCCGTCGACGCGCATGCCGGCGCACTGGTTGAGCGGCTTGTGCACGATGCCGGCGGCGCGGCTGAACGATCGATACGCCTTGGCGGCATCGGTGACCAGCACCACGTCCGGCGCCAGCACGGGGCCCAGGCAGCGCCCGAGCTGGCCGGCCGACACCGGGCCGCGGCCGGTCAGCCAGTCCAGCGTCTGTCCGGCCCGATCGCGCGCCACGAGGATGCAATCGTGCTGCCTGGTGATGCCGCGCGTGCTGGCGCGTCCACCCCGATGACGCGCCGGCCGCGTCAGATTACGCGACCCCTTTTGCGATTCGAGAATGAACGTCTCGTCCGCCTCCACGATGCCCTGCAACTGCGCCGGCCGTTGCTGCCTCGCGCCGGTCAGGAAACGGTGCCGCCAGCGGAAACTCGTGTTGCGGTGAATCCCGACGGCATCGGCCGATTTACGCACCGTCTTCGAATCGAGCATGCATGCAAGGTAGGGCAGCCATTTCTCGCGCAGCCGCAGACAGGCGAGCGGCGTTCCGGTCAGCGCGTTGTAGGTGCGGCCGCAGGCCCGACAGCGGTAGCGCTGCAGGCCGGCCGCGTAGCCGTGCCGGTAGACATCCGCGCAGCGACAATGAGGGCAGCCGGGATGCTGGCGTCCGTGCTGCTCGATCAGGTCCAGGCACAGGCTGTGGGCTGCGAAGGCGGCGACCACTTCGCTCACGGTGGCCACCTGCCTGCGCGACAGGTGCGCCAGCACGCGGCGCAGGCGTTCGACGAACTGGTTGAAGGGATGCGTTTTCACGGCTGCCTCCGTTGTCGGTGATGACCATGTCGATCGGTCGGTATGGCTCAGACAACGCAACAGCGGAAAAGTTCAGGCCGTTTCAACAAGCTCGGGTGACAGAGCCTTTTTTGTGGCGTCACCAACCGCGCCCTGCATCTTTCCCAGCGACCAACGATTACAATAAGGAATCTTTAATGATTTCTTAAGTCCATGCTCGCCCTCCTCCGGCAGGAACGTTTCCTCATCGTCGCGGCCATCGCCGCGATGCTCGCCTTCCCCCTCGAACACGCCGCGCTGGCTGCCGGCCAGACAGCGTCGCTGGCCGCCGCCGTGCTGCTGATCGGTGCGATCCTGCTGGCATCGCTGCGGGTGGCCCATCACGCGGAGGTGCTGGCGGAAAAGGTCGGCGAGCCCTACGGCACGATGATCCTGACGCTGGCCGCCGTGCTGGTGGAGGTGGTGATCCTCGCCATCATGATGTCGCATACCAGTTCGCCCACGCTGGTGCGGGACACGATCTATTCGGCCGTGATGCTGGACCTGAACGGCATCCTCGGCGTGGCCGCCATCCTGGGCGGCCTGCGCCACGGCGAGCAGCCGTACAACGTCGACTCGGGCAACACCTACATCGTGATGATCCTCACCGCCATCGGCATTTCGATGATCGTGCCGGAGTTCATTCCAGCCGCGTCGTGGAAGACCTATTCGATCTTCACCATCGTCATCATGGTGCTGCTGTACGGGATGTTCCTGCGGCTGCAGACGACCCAGCACAGCTACTTCTTCAGCTACAGCTATGCCGAGACGGGCACCGAAGGCCACGCCCACCCGGGCAGCGCGCGGCTGTCGATCGGCCTGCTGGTGGGCGGGGTGATCATCATCGGCATCCTGGCCGAAACGATGGCGAAGACGATGGATGCGGGCCTCGTCGGCACGGGCGTGCCGCCGGTCGTCGCGGCGGTACTGGTGGCGTTCATTTCGGCCAGCCCGGAAATCCTCACCGCCGTGCGCGCCGCGCTGGCCAACCGCATGCAGCCGGTGGTCAATATCGCGCTGGGCGCGTCGCTGTCCACCGTCATCCTGACCGTGCCGATCATGGAAGCGCTGGCCCTGCTGGGCGACAGCCCGCTGCAGATGGCCCTGTCCCCGGTGCAGACGGCGATGATCCTGCTGTCGCTCGCCGTGGCGGCGATCAACCTCCATGACGGCGAGACCAATGCCATCGAGGGACTGACGCACTTCGTGCTGTTCGCTACCTTCCTGATGCTGGCCGGTCTCGGCCTGTAATCTCGGCCTGTGACAGTGCGTGACAATTTTCGCAAAAGTTATCGGTAAGATGGGCCCTCGTCGACTGCAAAGGAATCCCGCATGACCCGGTACCTGATAACGCCACTCGCCCTGCTGCTGCTGTCGGCCTGCTCGTCCTACTCGCCGCGCGACATGGCCCTGGCCTGCGACCAGCAGATGGACTGGAGCGAACGGCAGGCGTGCCGGGCCAAGTCCGAGACGTACACGCGCGACTGGGAAAAAGCAGCGCAGCGGGAACGCAGCGCCGCCCCCTGACCGGAACGAAACGGCCCCCATCGCCGCTCTGCCTTAGAATGCCCGGGTGGCAGCGCCGTGCTGCCGGACCAACAGGCATCACTTTCAGCTTTGAACCACGACACCGATTTTCTTGCCGGCGGCGGCGAGATGGGCGAGCGCATGCGCGGCCACGACTGGGCCGGCACGTCGCTGGGCGCGCCCGCCGGCTGGCCGCAGCCCCTGAAAACGGTGGTGCGCCTGCTGCTCACCAGTAACCACCCGATGTTCATCTGGTGGGGCGACGACCTGCTCCAGCTGTACAACGATGCCTACCGCGAAACCCTGGGCCCCGAACGGCATCCCGCGGCCCTCGGTGCGCCCGGCCGGGAATGCTGGCGCGAGGCGTGGCACATCATCGGCCCGGACATCGAGCAGGTCATGGCGGGCGGCCCCAGTGCCTGGTACGAAGACCGCCTGGTGCCGCTGACCCGCAACGGCAAACGCCAGGACGTGTGGTGGACCTACGGCTACAGCCCGATCGAGGACGGCGGCCGCGTGCGCGGCGTGCTGGTCATCTGCAACGACGTCACGCACGAACACGTCAGCCGCGAAGGCCTGCGCCAGAGCTACGACAACCTGATCGAGACGATGGACGAAGGCTTCTGCGTGATGCAGATCGTCCGCGACGCGCAGGGCCGCCCGGTCGACTACATCTTCGTTGAAACCAACAGCGCCTTTGCGCGGCAGACGGGCCTCGCCGACGCCAAGGGCCGGAACGTGCGCGCGATGCTGCCGGACATCGAGCAGCACTGGATCGACATCTACGGCGAAGTCGCCCGCACCGGCGAGGCGCGCCGCTTCACCGAGGGCTCGGATGCGATGGGCCGCTGGTTCAGCGTGTATGCCAGCCGCGTGCCGCACATGCACGACGGCGTCGCGCTGCTGTTCACCGACATCTCCGCCAAGCGCCAGGCCGAAGCGGCACTGGTGGCCAGCGAGGCGCAGTCGCGCGCGCTGGCCGCCGAAGCGCAGGCGCAGCGGCGCCAGCTCGATGCGCTGCTGGCCGCCGCGCCGGTAGGCATCGTGTATGCCGATGCGCAGGGCGGCATCGGCATCGTCAATCCGATGAATCGCAAGCTGTGGGGCGAGCATCCGATGCCGGCCGGCCAGCACGAATACGCGGCGTGGAAAGGCTGGTGGGCGGACGGCTCGCCGCGCCATGGCCAGCCCGTCGCGGCGGACGAATGGCCGCTGGCGCGCGTGCTGCGCGGCGAAAAGGTCGGCAGCGACATGATCGAGATCGAGCCGTTCGGCCAGCCGGACACGCGCCGCATCCTGCTGATGCGGGCCGGCGCCATCCTCGACGATGCAGGCGCGATCGTCGGCGCCGTCGCCGCCAATATGGACGTCACCAGCCAGCTGTACGCGGAGCGCGAGCTGCGCATCAGCGAGGAGAAGCTGCATGCGGTGGCCGACACGCTGCCGCAGATGGTGTGGACGGCCACGCCGGACGGCCGCAACGAATACGTCAACCTGCGCTGCCGCGAATACACCGGCGTGCCGGCCGATGCGCTGGTCGACGACAACTGGGTCAGCGTCGTCGAGCCGGCCGACCTGTCGGCGTTGCGGCAGGCGTGGCAGCACAGCGTGGACAGCGGCCAGCCGTTCGAGCACGAGCACCGGCTGCGCCACCGCAGCGGCGAATACCGGTGGGTGCTGAACCGGGCCTTGCCGGTGCGCGGACCGGATGGCACGGTGGTCAAGTGGATGGGCTCGATCACCGACTTCCACGAGCAGCGCTCGTCGGCCGAGGCGATGGTGGCCGCCAACACCCGCAAGGACGAATTCCTCGCCATGCTGGCCCACGAGCTGCGCAACCCGCTGGCGCCGATCAGCAGCGCCGCGCAGATTCTCAAGATGCCCGGCATGGGCATCGAGCGCATCGGCCCCGCGGCGGACGTCATTGCCCGCCAGGTGCGCCACATGACGGAACTGATCGACGACCTGCTCGACGTGTCGCGCGTCCAGCGGGGCCTGGTGGAACTGGACCTGGCCGCGGTGGACATGAAGGCCGTCGTGCAGGGCGCCATCGAGCAGGCCAGGCCGCTGATCGAAAGGGCGGGGCACGTGCTGACCACGCGCATCGGGTCGGCCGAAGCGCTGGTGCACGGCGACCGCAAGCGGCTGATCCAGGTGGTCGCCAACCTGCTGACGAATGCGGCCAAGTACACGGAACCGGGCGGCGAGATCACGTTGACACTCCATGCCGGCGCCGCGGAAGTGGCGCTGGAAGTGGCCGACACGGGCATCGGCATCGCCCCGTCGCTGCTGCCGGACATCTTCGACCTGTTCACGCAGGCGGCCCGCACGCCGGACCGGTCGCAAGGCGGCCTCGGTCTGGGGCTCGCGCTGGTGCGCAGCATGGTCGGCCTGCACGGCGGCAGCGTGGCCGCGCACAGCGGCGGCATCGGCACCGGCAGCACGTTCACGATCCGGCTGCCGCGCCACGACGCCGCCCCGCTGCCCTCGGGCGAGCCGCAACCGGTGACGCCGCTGCTTGCGGCATCGGGCCGGCGCGTGCTGATCGTGGACGACAACGTCGATGGCGCCGAAGCGATGCAGGGCCTGCTGGGCGCGGCCGGCCACGATGCGCACGTGGCCCACAATGCCGACACGGCGCTGCACAGCGACCAGGCCTTCGACGTCTACCTGCTCGACATCGGGCTGCCCGGCATGAACGGCCACGCGCTGGCGCGCATCCTGCGCAACCGGCCCGCCTCCGCGCACGCCCGGCTGATCGCGGTGAGCGGCTATGGCCAGCAGCACGACATCGCCGCGTCGCTGGCGGCCGGCTGCGATGCGCACATCACGAAGCCGGCGGACATCCATGCGCTGTTGGCACTGATCGCCGACACGGGCGTTGCCGGACCATGAACCCGCCGCATGCCCTGTCGCCCCGCGCGCGCCGCGTGTGGCTCGTCGTCGCCTACCTCAGCCTGGGCGCCGGCATCGTGGCGCTGGCCATTCCCGGCATTCCCACCACGGAGTTCATCCTGCTGTCGGCCTGGGCCGCCGGCAAGAGTTCGCCGCGGCTGGCCGCCTGGCTGGAGCGGCACCGCGTGTTCGGTCCGATGCTTTACAACTGGCGGCATGGCCGCGTGGTGACGCGGCGCGCCAAGCTGAGCGCCACGCTGGCGATGAGCGTGTGCGTGGCGATCATGCTGTGGAAGGTGCCGCATGTGTGGGTGATCGTGCTGGCCACTGCCGGCATGGGCGCGGGTGCCATCTGGATGTGGTCGCGGCCCGAGCGGGTGCGCGACGACGGCGTCGGGCATGCTAGCATGCCGGATTGACGCTACCGCTTCGCACGATGAAACACCGGCTCTTCCTGTTCGACCTCGACGACACGCTGCTCGACTTCAAGGCATCCGAACGCCGCTCGTTCAACCGCACCCTGCAGCAGTTGGGCGTGCACCAAGGTCTGGACGAACTGTTCGCGACATATCAGCCGATCAACGCCGCGCTGTGGCAGCGTTTCGAACACGGCACCGTCAGCAAGGATTTATTGAAGGTGGAGAGGTTCCGCGCCACGTTCGCGCTGCACGGCCTCGGCCTTGATCCCGCCGCGGCCAGCACGCTGTACCTGGAGGCGCTGGCCGACACCGTGGTGCTTGTCGACGGCGCCGTGGCGCTGTGCGAGACCCTGGCGCAGGTCGGCGAGGTGGGCATCATCACCAATGGCGTGCACGCGATCCAGAACCGCCGCATCGCCAGCTCCGGGCTGCTGCCGCACATCTCGTTCGTGGCCACGTCCGAAGCGTGCGGCCACGCCAAGCCGGACAGCCGCTTCTTCGCCTTCACCACCGCGATGGCCCGCGCCTACGTGCAGCACGAGGCGATCATCGTCGGCGACCGCCTCGATGCGGACATCCTGGGCGCCAACCGGTTCGGCATCGACAGCTGCTGGTTCAATCCGGGCCGGCTGGCCAACGACTCGCAGGCGGTGCCGACGTACGAGGTGGCCAGCCTGCACGACATCGTGCCGTCGCTGCGGGGGTTGGCCGCGGCCTGACGGGCCGCCGCGCGGTTCACGACCGTTTCGCCGCCTTGCGCGCAGTCGCGCGGCCGGCCGGCTTCTGCGGCGCCGACTGCGACGCAATTTCCGCGCCTTCGAACCAGCCCCGCACGCGCCGCAGCCGTTCGGCCTCTTCGGCGGACAGCGTGCCGCCCTGCTCCGCCATCTCGGCAATCGCGTTGGCGACCCGGTGCAGCACATCCGCCGGTACATCCCGCAGCAGCGCGGGAATCGCCGCCAGCACGCCTTCGCTGTCGTGCTGCGCGAGCAGCGCCTGGTGCCGCACCAGCGTGCGGAACGCGTCCAGCCGCGACACGGGCACCGGTCCGGTGCGGTCCGGCGCCAGGTGCGGCCGCAGTAACTCCCACATGCGCCGGAAGTGCCGGCCATCGGCCTCGCCCCGCGCGCCGAACACGAAGTTCAGGCTGCGCGCGAACGCTTCGGGCAGTCCGCCCTGGTGCACTTCTTCGTCCATGCGTGCCTGTACCGCGGCCAGCTCGCTGCGATGCTGCGGCGAGTTGCCGGGATGCGGCCGCACCTCGCCGCGCGCATCGATGCCGGCCAATGCCTGCACCGCCGGCGCACCGTAGATCGTGTCGAACAGCAGGCCGCACAGCGCATCGCGCTGGTCGCGGTAGCGGTCCAGCAGCTGCACCGTGGCGCGCGACATCGCGTCCTGCATCTGCAGGAACGGGTTGTCTTCGGCGGCCGGCTGGCGCGCTTCGGCAACCTGCGCCGCCAGCGACGCCGTGACGGCGGCCAGCGGATGCTGGTCCGACCAGAATTCGTAACCGGTGCGCAGCGGATGCAGCGCCTGCAGCCAGCGCGCCGACAGCGGCGTGGCGAACGCGCGCACCCACGGCTGCACCGTGTTGCGGTACCACGCCAGGTTGATCCGCGAGACCTGGGCGGCCGCGGCGAAGCGCCGTTCGGCGGCCGGGTCGGGCTGGACGATCGCGCGCACCTCGTCGACACCGCTGCGGCGTATCGTCATCAGGTAGGCCGGATCGTCCGGCGTGCTGTCCTTCGCCTCCGGCGCGTCGTCCACCACGGCGCGGTAAATCCCGGCCGGCAGCAGGTCGATGATGTCGATGTTGGCGGCGAACTCGCGGTGCTCCTTGCGGCCCACGCTGCCGGACACGAAGATGCCCAGGTGGCCGATGCTGGCATGCGTGGCGAACACGATGGTCTGGTCGTAGGCGGCCACTTCGGCGTCGTCGCGATACAGGTCGGTGATCCAGCCCAGCGCCTGCGGCGGCGGCGTGATGTTGTCGCCGTGCGAGCAGAACACGATGACGGGCGAACGGATGTTGCGCAGGTCGATGCGGGCGCCGTCGGCGGTGCGCAGTTCGGCGGTGGCCAGCCGGTTCCCGATGAACAGGTTGTCGACGATGTACTGCATCTCGCCGCCGTTCAGGAACACGTGGCCGCCCCAGTAGCGCTCGAAGCCCAGGTAGCGCGGGCCTTCCGTGTCGACGTGGCGGTAGACGTTGTACTGCTTGGTCCACAGCGTATTGGCCGGGTCGAGGTTCTCGAAATTCTGCACCAGCCACGCGCCGTCGAAGCGGCCCGCGCCGATGTCGCTGGTGAACGCCGTTGCCCAGCTGCCGCCCAGCAGGCCGCCGCTGTAGCGCATCGGGTTCCTGCCGGCCCAGTAGGACATCGGCGCGCCGGCCAGGATGATCGGCCCGAACAGCTCCGGGTCGATGGCGGCGCTCATCATCACCTGCCAGCCGGCCTGGCAATTGCCGATGACGACGGGCTTGCCGATGGCGTCCGGGTGCAGCTCGGCCACCTTGCGCACGAACGCGGCCTGGGCGCGCAGCACGTGGTCGAGTATCTGGCCCGGCACGGGATCGGGCAGGAAGCCGACGAAGTAGCAGGGATGGCCGGCGTGCAGCGCGGCGCCGATCTCGCTGTCCGGCTTGAAGCCGCCGATGCCGGGGCCGTGGCCGGCGCGGGGATCGACGACCATGAACGGCCGCTTGCCCGGATCGGCCGATATGCCTTCCGGCTGGCGGATGCGCACCAGCCCGTAGTTGACGGGCTGCGGCAGTTCGCGGCCGTCCAGTATCAGGTCGGCCGGGAAATCAAGCACGTTCGGGGTTTTTTCGCGCAGGTGGGCGCGGTACTGGTTGCCGCGGCGGCGGCGCACGTCGGCATACAGCACGCTGCGCTGCCAGCTATCGCGGGCGTATTCGGTGGCGGCCTGGCTTAGCGCCAGCGGATCGGTGAGCCAGCGGGTCCAGTCCGGCGCCGGCGTGGTGGTCGTGGTCATGCGACTCCTTCGACTCGCCGCCACGGCTCGAACAGCGCGCTGGTTGGTAAAGCTGCGCGACTGTTGGTGGCGGTTTCCAGCCGGACTCTAGCACATTACTGAATAGTCCATCCTTGTACTGGCCGCATGCCGCAACTGTCAGTCCTGCCAGACCGGCGCGCTGTCCTTGATCGCCTTCATGATCGACGTCAGGCTCGATGGCTTGGCCAGGTGGCCGTCGAAACCGGCCGCGCTGACGCGTGCTTTCGTGGCATCGTCGTTCCAGGCGGTCAGCGCCACGATGAACGGGCGGTACGAAGGATCTTCCTGCAGCGCCGCGGCCACGGCGAAGCCGTCGATGTTCGGCATGCCCAGGTCGAGCAGCAGCACGTGGGGACGGAAATCCTGTGCCAGGGCCAGCGCCTGCGCGCCATCGTAGGCGGGACGCGCGGTCATGCCGTGCAGCGTGAGCAGCTCGGCAAGCACATCGGAAGAATCACGGTTGTCGTCGACGACGAGAATGCGGGGTACTGTGGTAGCCATGGCTGGTCCATCCGGTAAATGTCAGTCGCGGGAGGCGACGATTACGCGGCGTGGGTTGGGCCGAAGGGAACGGGAAAGCGGCAATGCGGCTTTCCGTACGTCAATAGTATCACGCGCTGGAGCGTTGCGGATAAATACTTTTTAGCGTCAATGGCCGGCCACGTGGCCGCCGCTGCGCCTGCCCGGTCTGAATGCATGCGCGCGTGCCGACCAGGCCACCAGCAAGGCAACGAGCGCCAGGATCAAGACCGCCCACGGAAAGGAGCCCACGCCCCAGCCCTCCAGCAGCATGCCGCCCGCGATGCCGCCGCCGGCGATGGCGGAGTTCCATGCCACGACGTTCATCGACATCGCCACGTCCGCGCCGCTGCCGGCCGCGTCGGCCAGCGCCGTCTGCAGCAGCGTGGCGGCGCCGCCGAACGTCAGGCCCCAGATCGCCACGCCCAGGTAGATCGCCACGGGAGAATGGGATGTGAAACCAAACAGTAACGCCGTGGCGGCGAAGCCACCGAGGCTGGCCAGCACGGCGCCGCGCAGGAAGCGGTCGACCACGCGGCCCGTGATCCAGATGCCGGCCAGCGCCGCCACGCCGAACGTCAGCAGCACCAGGTCGACCTGCCCGGCCAGGCCGGCCGGCGCGACGAACGGGGCGATGTACGTATAGAGGATATTGTGGGCCAGCATCCAGGCAATCACCACCGCCATCACGGGCCGCACGCCCGGCGTGGTAAACACCCTGCGCAGCGGCATGCGTTCGTGGGCGGCCTGGCCCGGATAGTCCGGCACGCTGGCCAGCACCCAGCCGGCCAGTGCCAGCGTCAGCGCGGACATGATCCAGAACGCCGCGCGCCAGCCGACCGCGGCACCCAGCATCGTGCCGAGCGGGACGCCCAGCGACAGCGCCACCGGCGTGCCTGCCATTGCCAGTGCCAAGGCCCTGCCCTGCTGGTGCGGCGCGACCATGCGGCGGGCATAACCGGCCACCAGGCTCCACGCAAGGCCGGCCGCCACGCCGGCAAAGAAGCGGGCCGCCATCGTCAGCCAGTAGTTCGACGACAGCGCTGTCGCGCAGTTGAAGACGAGGAAGCCGCCGATCGCCAGCAGCAGCACGCTGCGGCGGCGCCAGCCGCGGGTGGCGATGGTCAGCGGAATCGCCGCCAGCAGCGAGCCCAGTGCGTAGGCCGTCACCATCTGCCCGGCCAGCGATGGCGTGACGCCGAGGCCAGCGCCGATCTGCGGCAGCAGGCCGGCGGGCAGCGTTTCGGTGACGATGCAGATGAAGCCCGTCATGGCCAGGGCGAGTAATCCGGCGACAGGGAGACGGTCGGGTGCGGCGCCTTGCGCCAGCGTGGAGGTGTTGTGCAAAACGATGATCCTTTCGATGCTGCGGCCAAGATATGTACCGATTGATACAGATGTTGACGGCGGCGCCGCCGGTTGTCAATGACTTTTGTATCGAGTAGTATTTAAGTCGGCGCTGGCAGCACTGCGGCGGCGCAATTCATGGGAGATCGCATGGCGCAGATGGGACGGCCCCGCACGTTCGACCGGCAGCAGGCCGTCGAGCAGGCGATGCACCTGTTCTGGGAACAGGGTTACGAATCGACATCGCTGAGCCAGCTGAAGGCCAGCCTGGGCGGCGGCATTTCCGCGCCCAGTTTCTATGCCGCGTTCGGGTCGAAGGAAGCGCTGTTCCGCGAGGCGGCGCAGTGCTACCTGGCCAACTATGCGCGCGTGACGGAATGCCTGTGGGATGACGCGCTGCCGCCCAGGGCGGCGATCGAACTGGCGCTGCGCCAGTCGGCCCGCATGCAGTGCGAACGGGGCCATCCGAAGGGATGCATGGTCGCGCTGGGGGTCATGAGTGCGCCGACGCCGGAACACGCCGCCGTGGCGCAGCCGCTGACGGCATCGCGCACGCGCACGCGCAACGGGTTTATCCGCTGCGTCGAACGGGGCGTCGCCAGCGGCGGGCTGCCGGCGAATACCGATGCGCGCGCGCTGGCGATGGTGTTCGACAGCTTCCTGCTGGGCGTGTCGACGCTGGCGCGGGACGGCATCCGCGCGCCGGCCTTCGATGCGGCGATCACGCAGGTGATGAAGCTGTGGGATGCGGCGGCGGCGTCATGAAGATGCGTTGACGCCGCAGCGCAGGTATCGGGCCTTGTCGAAGCCCGGATAATCCTCGGTGTGCAGCGGATCGGCATGCCGGACCGTGCGCTGGGAAGACATGGGGTGGGTCGCGCAAAAACGCGCTTTTTCTAACCGCCGCTGATCCTCGCGAACCAGCGCTGATGCCTGCTGACGCTTACTAAAAAATCCTTGGTGAAACTGCAGGCCAGTCGTCCAGGCGTTTGGATGCCATCATCACATTTTAGTAAGGGATAGTGGCCATCAGAGCGAGGTAGTGACGGTTAGCAGAAACGAGTAAAACGGGTTTCGCCGCCATGGCCCACGGTCGATTCTCGTAACCGTTCGCGGTGGGGCCATATCGTTCGCCCGCCGCTCTTTGCCGGTTCTTTCCGTAACCCCGATCGTGGTGGCTGCCGGGTATCGAAGGTGCAAGAGAGAGAGCCCCCGTGCTGGCAGGTGGGCAATGTGTGAGGTCAACGGCTACACAATTTTCATACAGACGCGCAGGTGCAGGCGATGTACATTTTCCTATTGCGGCGATGTTCGGCCGCGTTGCGTGCCAACAGTCCAATGAGAGTGCAGTGAGTGTTGCCAACCGGGAGAATGAAATGATCGACGCGCCATTAACCACGTTCCAGCAGCCGTTGTTATCCCATCTCGCCAGCAACGATCTGGCGGCCAGTGCAACCGGCGGCATGGCAGGCTGGCCGGGACCGGCATTGGCTGCTTTTGCCCATCGCAATGCAGCGCTGGATGGCATCTTTTATGACATCGGCACAGTGATGCCGGAAGAAGTAAAACAACTTCAACCCTGGCTCGCCAGGGAAGGCGCCCTGTTGATCGTGCCGCCGTCCGGCAAAGGGATACTGACGCCATGCGATGGCATCGAACAGTTTGCGCAAGCGGGTGGCACCGAGGTGCGCATCCTCGTCGTAGCAGGCGTCGGCAGTTCGGCGCTCGGTGCGGCTGCGTTTGCCCGGAACGTTGCCGATGCGTTCGACATGCCGGTTGCTGCGCTGGTATCCGGCTATGGTTTATCGGATCTGCTGAGCGAGGCCATCGGCGGCTTTTTCTGGTTCCGCGGCGTGAACAAGGCGCGCTATGTGTTCGAGCGGCTCCATGAATCGCTGCGTGCGATGGTTGGCGACGAGCGGAATTTCCAGATGTCCGGGGTCGCTGCAAACCTGGCACGCGAGAGCTCGGACACCAAGGTGTTAGTCAGCGTGCTGTCCGATAAACGCTTCAGCTTCTCACTCCTTGCTGGGCACTCGAAGGGCAATTTCGTCATTTCCGAGGCGTTGTACGAGTTGGCGACCACAACCGACGAGCGGCTGCGGATGACACAGATTGTCACGGTGTCGGCCGTCGTCCCCATGCCCCCGCGATTTGTGGACCGGATATCGAACGTGATCGGTCAGCTGGACTGGTTCGGCGGCTTCAATTCGGTAGCCGCTCTTGGCCTGGCCTCGCGCGTACCTGGCGCCTGGCACCACACGAACACCAAGCTGTGCTATCACCTGCCGGTCACCAAGGTGTTCCAGGAGCTGCGTGCCACGCGCGGGCTCCTGCAATAGCCTCGTATGTCGTCGCCTGCAGCAGTGAGGCGGTAATTTAATAAGCAAACGCAAAAAAATTCGTTCAGTAATTTTCCGCGAGACGCCATAGTCTGACCATCACCAGACAGACCTGTATGTCTGGTCCACGATGGAGAAGCAATGCGCGAACGAATCTTGAGTGTGGCGGAACGGCTGTTTTATACGGAGGGCATCCGCGCCGTAGGCGTGGACCGGCTGATTGCCGAAGCGGGCATCGCCAAGGCCACGCTGTATCACCACTTCTCCGGCAAGGAGGAACTGGCTGCCGTCTATCTGCGCACCCGCCACGAGCGCGTGATCGAGGCGCTGACGGAGAGCCTGGCAACGTCGGACGAACCGCCGCGCGAGCGCCTGCTGAAGGTGTTCGACATGCTGGCCGAAAAGTCGCACCAGCCGCCGTTCCGCGGCTGCGCCTTCCTGATCGCCGTGGCCGAGCAGGAGACTTCGGAACCCATCATCGCCATCGCCCGCGAGCACAAGCTGGCCATCAAGACGATCTTCCTTGGCATCTGCGCCGAACTGCCGGTGGCCGATGCAAGCGAGCTGGCCACCCAGATCGCGCTTTGCTATGAGGGGGCGCTGGCCACTTTCTCGGTCAACCGAGATCCGATGGCGGCGCTGGTGGCACGGCGCTGCGCCGGCCTGCTGATCGATGCGGCCGTGGCGCCGGCGAAAGGCGCCAAACGATGAAGCTCAGTGCACTGGCGCCCCTGCTGCGGCTGGCCAGCCCCGTCGCGCTGCTGGTCGCATGGCAGTTGCTGACGAATGCCGGCGTGATTTCCGCCGACATCGTCGCCCCGCCGCTGCAGATCGCCGCCTCGTTTGCCGAGGAAATCGCCAACGGCAACCTGCTGTCCAACCTGCTCGTGTCGCTGGGCCGCGTGGCGATCAGCATCATGCTGGCCCTGATCATCGGCACCACGCTGGCCGCCACGGCGGGCCTGACGAAGGCGGGCGAGATCGCCATCGACCCGCTGATCCAGATCCTGCGCAGCCTGCCCTTCCTGGGACTGATCCCGCTGTTCATCATCTGGCTGGGCATCGGCGAACCGTCGAAGATCTGCCTGATCACGTTCGGCGCCACCTTCCCCATCTACCTGAACCTGTATGGCGGCCTGCGCGGCGCCGATGTCAAGCTGATCGAAGCCGGCCGCATGCTGGGCCTGAGCACGCTGGAGATCATCGTGCGCATCGCCCTGCCCGCCGCGCTGCCGTCTTTCCTGATCGGCCTGCGCCAGGCCATCGCGATCGCATGGCTCAGCCTCGTCGTCGTCGAACAGGTCAATGCGACGAGTGGGCTGGGCTACATGATCAACGATGCGCGCGACTTCATGCGCACTGACATCATTCTGATCTGCCTGGCCGTGTATGGCCTGCTTGGCTTGCTGAGCGATGCGCTGATCCGCGGCGCCGAAAGCCGGCTGCTGGCATGGCGGCCGAAGGTGGTGCGCTGATGGAACAGCAAACCTTTCTCGACACGACGGCCGCCGTCAGCATCCGCGGCCTCGACAAGTCCTTTGGCCGGCGTAGCATCCTGCGCGCCATCGACCTGGACATCCGCGCCGGCGAATTCGTCGCACTGCTGGGCACCAGCGGCTCCGGCAAGACCACGCTGCTGCGATTGCTGGCGGGGCTCGAAAGCTATGAGTGCGGCCAGTTGGTCACGCCGCAGGTCAAGGCCGTGGCCTTCCAGGAACCGCGGCTGATGCCGTGGCTGACGGTGCGCGCCAATGTGGAACTGGGCGTGCGCGGCGTGGACGTCGGTGACCGGGCGCTGCGCGCGCTCGATGAAGTGGGCCTGGCCGGCCGTGTCGATGCGTGGCCGGCCACGCTGTCCGGCGGCGAGGCGCAACGCGTGGCATTGGCGCGCGCATTGATTCGCGAACCGGGCCTGCTGCTGCTCGACGAACCGTTTTCCGCGCTGGATGCGCTGACCCGGCTGCGCATGCACCAGCTGACGCTGAACCTGTGGCGCGCCCACACGCCGGCCGTGCTGCTGGTGACGCACGACGTCGACGAGGCGCTGAAGCTGGCGGGCCGCGTGGTGGTGCTGTCCGATGGCGCCATCGCAGCCGATATCGCGTTGCCCGATCTGGCCATCCGCAAGGCGAGCGACCCGGCCATCCTGGCCGCCAAGCGGCATGTACTGGCCTTGCTGGGCGTGGACGTGCCGCCCGACTGACGATTCTTTAAATCCCTGACACCAAGCCACAGGCGCCGCGGGCATGCGCCAGGGGCCGCTGCAACCTTTTTTTCGACAGGAGCCACACATGAACACAATCTTCAACGCATGCGACAAGCCGGAAAGCCCGGCGCGCCGGCGCGTGCTGGCCCTGTCGGCAGGTTTGCTGGCCGGCGCGGCCGGACCGGTACTTGCGCAGCCGCAGAACGCGGACCTGAGCGCCGTGCAGCTGCGCATCAGCGTCTACAAGGGCCACATCACCAGCTTCTTCGAAGCGGCCGGCGTGGCGGACTTTCCGTACAAGGTCAGCTATCACGAATTCCCCACGGCCAGCAACCTGCTGGTCGAGGCGGTGTCGAACGGCGTCATCGACCTGGCCGGCAGCAGCAATGTCAGCACGATCTTCGTGCCGCCCGAGCGGGCCCGCTTCCGGCAGATCTCGTCGCTGCATTCGGACGCCAACAGCTACCTGATCGTGGTGCCGAAGGATTCGCCGATCACGTCAGTGGGCCAGTTGCGCGGCAAGAACGTGGCCTTCCTGCGTTCCACCACGCCGCACTATTTCATGCTCAAGACGCTGGCGGCGCACGGCCTGACGCACCGCGACATCCGCGCCGTGCCGATGATGCAGCAGGATGGCTATGCCGCCTTCCGCGGCGGGCGCCTGGATGCGTGGGTCGTCGGTGGCCTGTACAGCGCACTGGCCGTCAAGGACGGTGCCCGCGTGATTGCCCGCGGCGGCGACTACTTTCATGCGCGGGGCACCACCGTGGCCGGCCTGGACATCCTGTCCACCGCACCGGGCCGCGCCGCCGTCGAGGATTACCTGCGCCGCGAAAAGCATACCCACGCGTGGGTGGAAAGCCATCCCGAGCAATGGGCCGCGCAGATGGAAAGCATCAGCAAGGTGCCGCGCGCCTTGTGGCTGGCGCAGTTCAAGCGGCGCAGCAATCCTTCCGACCAGTTGCCCGTCGATGCGGTGGCGATCCGGGACCAGCAGGACGTCGTCGCCAGTTTCGTGGCCGGCGGCCTGCTGCAGAAAGCCATCGACGTCACCCCGCTGTGGGATGCGCGCTTCAACGCGGCCCTGAAGGCATGAGCACTTTTCCCTTTTCCACTTCAACGACCCTGCCGACCATGAATCCTGCTACGCACTCCCGCCCTACCGCCCGGCTTGGCCTGGTGGCCGCCGCCATCGGCCTCGCCTTCTCCGCACACGCCCATGGCCAGGAAGCGGCGCAGCCGGAATCCGTCGTCATCATCGGCAGCAACCGCGCCAATGTACAGGAGCTGGGCGGCGCGTCGCCCGTCGACGTGATCAGTGCGAAGCAGCTGGGTGCCAGCGGCGCCGTGACGATCCTGCAGGCGCTGCAGCAGCTGGCGCCGTCCGTCAACTTTCCGCAGGGGACGGCCGTCGGTTCCGAGGCGTGGAACGCCAAGGCCGCCGCGCTGGGCGGCATGAACCCCAACTACACGCTGGTCCTGCTGAACGGCCACCGCATCAACCCGAACGCCATCGTGCGCACCCAGGCCGGCTACGACCAGGGCGCGCAGGCGGTCGACCTGGATGCGATTC
The DNA here is from genome assembly GCA_002454505.1 of Oxalobacteraceae bacterium UBA6704. Taxonomy (GTDB): domain Bacteria; phylum Pseudomonadota; class Gammaproteobacteria; order Burkholderiales; family Burkholderiaceae_D; genus Rugamonas. The sequence goes on along the minus strand of DKJA01000053.1, from coordinate 95,564 downwards.
CGCTGAGCGCCATCGAACGCGTGGAAGTGCTGCGCGACGGCGCATCCGCCCAATACGGATCGGATGCGATTGCCGGCGTGATCAATATCGTGCTGCGCGACGACGACCGGGGCGGCGAGGTATCCGTGCAGACGGGCAGCTACAAATCCGGCGAAGGCCGCAGCCGCAACGTCAGCGGCTGGGTCGCCACCAGCCTGCCGGGCGACGGCTTCGTCAACCTGAGCGTGAATGCGACGAACAACACCGCCATGGACAGCGGCTACGAAGACACGCGCCAGTACTACTTCGCCGGCGACCCGCGCGAAGCGAACGTCAACCGCATCGTCTGGGGCTCCGGCAAGCCGGACCGCGAAATCCTCAACGTCGTGCTCAATGCCGAGAGCCGCATCGCGGCATCGACGCAGCTGTATGGCACCGCCACGTTGTCCCGCAAGGATTCGCTGGCCACGCTGATTCCGCTGCGTCCGGCCGACGACGCCAATGTGCGCAGCATCTTCCCGGACGGTGCGCCGACCACCACCGACCAGCGCTCCGAGAATTATTCGGTGACGGCCGGCGCGCGCGTGGGCAACCGGGATGCCGGTCTGTGGGACGTCAGCCTGAGCCACGGCGCCAACAACTCGCACCGCAACGCCTACGGCGCCACCAATGCCAGCCTGGGCACCGCCAGTCCCACGCAGTTCTACATCGGCAGCTTCGACAACTCGCTGAGCGAAGCGCAGTTCTCGTATGTGCGCGATATCGCCACGTCGTATGCGCAAGAGCCGCTGACCGTCCGGGCCGGCGGTGCCTACCGGCGCGAGGTGTGGGAAGAAGGCCCTGGCGACGAATCGGGTTACATCAACGGCGGCAGCGTGATCCTCGACGGCCCGAACGCGGGCAAGCCGGCACCATCGGGCTACCCGCCCGGAAATCAGCCGCTGCGCGTTTCCGATGCGGGCCAATACAGCCGCCACGTCACCAGCCTGTACCTGGATGCGGAACAGGCGCTGACCGAGCGCATCCAGGCTGGCCTGGCGGTGCGCGCGGAAGACTATTCCGACTTCGGTACCAACACCAGCGCGCAGGGCAATCTACGCTTCGACGTCACGTCCGAATTCGCGCTGCGTGCTTCGGCCGGCAGCGGCTACCGCGCGCCGTCGCTGGGGCAGATGGGCCTGTCGCAAACCACCGGCCAGGCGCCGTCCGGCGTGGGCATCATCACGCAGGGCCGCGTGCTGCCCGTCGCCAGCGAGCTGGCCAGGCTGCTGGGCGCCACCGAGCTGACGCCGGAAAAATCGAAGAGCATCAGCGCCGGCCTGGTATGGCGCCCTTCCAAGGCGGCCGCCGTGACGGTGGATGCTTACCGCCGCAAGCTGACCAATGCCATCGTCTATTCCGGCAACCTGACTGGTTCCTACGTGACCCGGACGCTGACCGCCGCCGGTTATCCGGACGTGGCGATCGCCCAGTACTTCAGCAACGCCGTCGATTACACGACGCGCGGCATCGACATCGTCAGCCGCTACCGGCTGGACCTGCAGCGCGCCGGGCGCCTGAACCTGGGCCTGTCCGGCCACTGGCACGACATCGAGATCGACGCGGTGCGCAACAACCCCTTCCTCGACACGGCCGGCCTGACCATCATCAACCGGGTGGCCCGCAACAATATCGAACAGGCCGCGCCGCGCAGCAAGATCGTCGCCAGCGGCGACTACACGCTGGGCGAGTTCGGCGCCACGCTGGGCGCCGCCCGCTACGGCACTTTCCTCGTCAGTAACCTGAGCAACGCCGCCAACGACCAGGTGATCGGCGCCTCGACGATGATCGACCTCGACCTGCGCTACCAGCTCACGCCGGCGGTCAAGGTGACGGTCGGCGCGCAGAACCTGTTCGACAAGCGCGTGGACACGCTGAGCCTGGCGAACCGCACGGTGTCGTACACGCCTTACCCGAACGGTCCGTCCGATCCTTTCGGCCGCTACCTGTACGCCAGGCTGACCTACAAATTCTGATCCCATCCATTTTCGGAGAACCCCATGGCCCATATCGACTTCCACCACCACTTCTTCCCGCCCGCCTACATGGACACGCCGGAGATCCGCGACGAACTGGCCTACGTGCCCAGCCTGTTCGACTGGACGCCGCAGCGCTCGATCGACTGGATGGATGCCAACGGCACGGGTACCGCACTGCTGTCGCTGCGCTCGCCCGGCGTGTGGTTCGGCGACCGCGACCGCGCCATCGCGCTGGCCCTTTCGGTCAACGACTATGGCTCCGACCTGAAGCAGCAGTACAAAGGCCGCTTCGGCCTGTTCGCCACGCTGCCGCTGCCGGACATCGATGCGGCGCTGGCCGAGATCGCCCGCGCGCTGGACGAACTGGGCGCCGAAGGCATCGGCCTGTTCACCTGCTATGGCGAACAATGGCTGGGCGACCCGGTGTTCTTCCCCGTGCTGGAAGAACTGAACCGCCGCAAGGCCGTGGTGTTCGTGCACCCGCAGCCGCCGTATTACTACCGGTGGATCATGAAGGGCGTGCCGCCGTCGGCGATGGAATACCTGTTCGACACCACGCGGGCGATTACCAGCATGCTGTACAACGGTGCGTTCACGCGCTTCCCCGACATCAAGTTCATCTTCAGCCATGCCGGGGGCGTGCTGCCTTCCGCGCTGGCCCGCATCGACCGCGCGCAGATATACACGGAGTCGGCGCGCGAGAACCTGCCCGAGGGCGTGCGGCCTGCCCTGGCGCGGGTTTACTTCGACTGCACCACGTCGGCGACGCCGGAAAACCTGGGAGCGCTGCTGGGCTTCGTGCCGAAGTCGAACATCGTGTTCGGCACCGACAGCCCGGTCGGCAATCCGCAGGTGACGCTGAACGGCCTGGCCTCGCTCGGGCTGGGCGACGACACGGTCCACGATATCCTGCGCGGCAATGCTGAACGCCTGCTGCCGCAACTGGCGCGCTGATCCGATGGCGACGAATTCTCCTCTGATCGATGCCGTCGACTTGCGCCTGGCAACCGGCACCGTGATCATCGATGCCAGCTTCGACCTGGCCGATGTGCAGGCCGGCCGCCGCGCCTACGAAGCGGCGCACATCCCCGGCGCGTTTTATCTGCATCTCGAAGACGAGCTGTCTGGCGCGAAGCATGACGCCGAGGGCACGTTCCGCGGCCGGCATCCGCTGCCGCAGCGCGCCGCATTTGCTGCCGTTATTGGTGCGCTGGGTATCGGGCCGCTGACGGATGTCGTGGTGTACGACCGCCAGAACAGCATGTTCGCCGCCCGGCTGTGGTGGCTGCTGCGCTGGCTTGGCCATGACCAGGTGCGCGTGCTCGATGGCGGCCTGGCCGCATGGCAGCGGGCTGGCGGTGGCGTGGACAGCGGCGTGGTATCGCCGGGCGCACACGCGCTGTATCCTGAAAGGCCGCCACTGGTGGCAACAGTAGAGGCGCCCGAGTTGCAGGCGCAGTTGGCCGGCGTGACGCTGGTCGATGCGCGCGCACCGGAGCGCTACCGGGGCGACGTGGAACCGCTCGACGCCGCCGCCGGCCATATTCCCGGCGCACGCAACCGCTTCTTCCAGCACAACCTGAATGCGGACGGCACGTTTGCCGAGCCGGCCGCGCTGGCCGCCCAATTCGGCACGCTGCTGGCCGGCGCGGATCCCGCCGCCAGCGTGCACCAGTGCGGCTCCGGCGTGACGGCATGCCACAACCTGCTGGCGATGGCCGTGGCCGGCCTGCCGACCGGCATCCTGTATCCGGGCTCGTGGAGCGAGTGGTCGCACGACCCGCTGCGGCCGATGGCGAGCGGTTGATGGACGCGCCGTCATTGACCGCACTTGAGGCGCGGCTGCACGCCGACCTCGAAATCCTGCAGCTGCCCGCGCCGCGCTGGGTGCCTGCCCGAACGGTGGACGGCCAGCCCGTGCTCGACACCGTCATCGTCGGCGGCGGCATGGCCGGTTTGACGGTGGCTGCCGCGCTGACCCAGCTTGGCATCGGCGCACGCGTGTTCGACCGGGCACCGGAAGGCTTCGAAGGTCCGTGGGCTACCACGGCGCGGATGGAGACACTGCGGTCGGTGAAGGAGCTGAGCGGTCCGGCGCTGGGCCTGCCCGCATTGACGTTCCGCGCCTGGTTCGAGGCGCAGTTCGGCGCGCAACGGTGGCGGGAGCTGGACAAGATCCCCCGCCTGCAGTGGGCCGGGTATCTGCGCTGGTACCGGCAGGTGCTGAAGCTGGATGTGCGCAATGGGCAGCGGCTCGTCGATCTGCAGCCGCGCGGCGATGGCCTCGTGCAGCTGGCGTTTGCCCACGACGTGAACGATGGTGCGCGTACCACGGTGCTGGCCCGTCACGTGGTGCTGGCCACGGGCCGCGATGGCCTCGGTGCGCCGTGGCTGCCGGCTTGGGCGAACGATGTGCCGGCAGCGCAGCGGGCGCACTCGGGCGAGCACTGGCCTGCCGAACGGTTACGTGGCCTGCGCGTGGCGGTGATCGGTGGCAGCGCGTCGGCGATGGATGCTGCCGCCACCGCGCTGGAAGTGGGGGCGGCCCGTGTCGACCTGCTGATCCGGCGCGCCACGTTCCCGCTCACTGCGAAAGGCCGCGCGGCCTTCAATCCGGGCCTCGTGCATGGCTTCCGCACGCTGCCCGACGAATGGAAATGGCGCTTCCGCCACTTTTTGAATGTGCAGCAGCTGCCGCCGCCGCAGGGCAGCACGCGGCGCGTGTCGCGCCATGCCAATGCGCATTTTCATTTCGGTGCGCCGGTGCAGTCGGCGGTACCGCGCCGCGACGGTTCGCTGCGGCTTGATACCGCGTTGGGCCCGCTGGCCACGGACTTCGTGCTGTTCGGGACCGGCTACCGCAACGACTGGGCAGCGCGACCCGAATTCGCGCGCATCGCGCCGCACGTGCGCTTGTGGCGTGATCGCTTTACGCCGCCGCCAGGCGAGGAAGACCAGGAGCTGGCCGAGTCGCCCGACCTCGGGCCACATTACGAATTCCAGCAGCGCGTGGCGGGCGACTGCCCGGGCCTGGAGCGCATCCACTGCTTCAACTACGCCGCCACGCAGTCGCAGGGGCTTAGTTCGGGCGACATCCCGCAGATCAGCGACGGCGCGCAGTACCTGGCGCGGGGATTGGCCGGCAAGCTGCTGGCCGAGGAAGCGGCGCATTATTACGCGGCTATGGTGCGGCACGATGTGCCGGAGCTGGATGGCGACGAGTGGACGCCGGCGGTGTTCCCCGCTTATCGGGACGCCGACTAATCGGCGGCGACGGCCAGCAGCATGGCGGCAAAGCCAAGGGCGGCGGCCCAGAAGGCGGCACGGCGCTGGCCGCACAGGGCCAGCATGCCGGCGGTGAAGGCGCCGAGGGCGAAGAATTTCATTGCGTGTTTCCTGTGATGGTGAACTGCCGAGGGCGATCGCCATCTTGACGCCGGCAAGGTAAAGCCGGCGTGAAGTGGTGGTTAAAAGGATGTTAAGTGGACTGCAGGGCCAACGCGCGTCGCCGCGGTTGCGTCGCCTCAAGCAGCACGAGCGCCAGCATGACGGCGATCCATGCCGACCACAGTGTGTGCGTGAGGAAGTGGGCGCCGCGCATCTGCTGCAGCCAGCCCAGCGCCAGGCCGGACGCCAGCCCGGCCGCCGACGCGGCCAAGGCGGCGCGGGGGCGGTGCGGCAGCCAGAACACGCCGATGGCGACCAGCCACAACGCACTCGATGCGTGACCGGCCGGCAGGCACTTGCCCGCCTCGGCCAGCCGGGGCACGTGATCGAGCAGGCGCAGGTAAGCCTGGCTGCCGCCATAGCGTTCCAGGTCCCACGGGCAGTGCGACGTGCTGGCCTGCTTCAGCAGCGACGTCACCGTGGGGATCGCCGCCGCGCACAGCGCCACGAAGCGCAGGCGGGGCCGCCACCACGCGCCGAGAAAGCGCCGGCGCAGCAGCATCTCGCCCAGCACCAGGCAGACCGGCACGGCGGCCAGCACGATCAGCAGCTGCTTCACGATGCCGTGGGAAAAACGTTCGGTCAGCCACGCATCGCGCCAGGGAAACGCGTGGGCGGTGCGGTCGTAAAACAGGTCGGCGAGCCGGACATCGATATCGGTGTAGTTGCCCAGCCAGAGGATCGATAATGCGGACAGGGCCAGTGCGAGCAGCAGGAAGCGTCGGAAGGATGCGGGAAGTTCAAGGGGCATGGAAATCGGCGTGGAAGCGTGACAGTATCGGCAGAGAGCGTAACGGGAGCCCGGTTAATCGCCGGTGATGTTTCTGTGAAGAACGCGTTAAGTGATAGCCGTAGTTGCGAATGATTCTCATTAAAGGCTATCATCCTGCAATATTGCCCGTTCATTCAACCGAAAAGCCTTTCATGCCGCCCTCCATCCGCCGCGTTCCCGCCACGCTCCGCCCGTTGACCATCGCCGTCATGCTTGCCATCCCCGCCCTCGCCACGGCGCAGGAAGCGGACGACAAGGTCATGCAGGCCGTCAAGGTGACGGCCGCACGCGCCGACGGCTTCACGCCCAACACCGTCGAGGCGGGATCGTTCCGCGGGTCGGACATCATGGACGTGCCGTCGACCGTCAACGTGATCACCCGCGAAGTGCTGGAACTGCAGGCTGCCGGCGGCCTGTACGACGCGGTACGCAACACGGCCGGCGTGACGCGCCAGCAGAACGGCGGCGACACGTGGGATCAATTGGTGGTGCGCGGCATCGCCGTCGAGAACCGCACGAATTACCGCCTGAACGGTTCGCTGCCGGTGATGAATTTCTCGCAGGTGCCGATGGAGAACAAGGAGCGCGTCGAGGTGCTGAAAGGCGCCACGGCGCTGTACTACGGTTTCACGTCGCCGGCTGGTGTCGTCAACTTCGTCACCAAGCGGGCCGGCGCCACGCCCGTCACGTCGCTGGGCCTCGTCGTCGACCAGAACGGCACGGCGGTGGCCTCGGCCGATATCGCGCGCCGCTTCGGCGCGGACAACCAGGTGGGCGTTCGCGTCAACGCCGCCGGCGGCACGCTGGGTTCGCACCTGGACCACGTGGGCAACGGCAACCGCGCGTTCGCATCGGCCGCGCTGGACTGGCGTGTGAGCGCCCGCCTGCGCCTGAAGACGGATCTGGAATACGACAAGCGCCGCGTCACCGAGCAGGCGGCCGTGATGCTGCCGCCGGTGGTCGGCGGCACGATCACGCTGCCGCGTGCGATCGATCCGCACAAGCTGGTGGGGCCCGACTGGGCGAAGTTCGACGCCGAAACAAGAAACGTGCAATTGCGTGCCGATTACGCGCTGAACGACGACTGGGCGTTGACGCTCGAAGGCGGCCATTCGGAGATGGCGCGCGACCGCACGCTGCCGATCTTCCGCTTCAACAGCGCGGCCACCGTCGCCACCGGTGCCGGCCGCATTACCGGCAACATGCAGCACCACGTGGTCGATTCGACGATGGTGCGCGCCGAACTGTTCGGCAAGCTGGCGACAGGGCCTGTGCGCCACGAGGTCACGTTCGGCATCACCCGCACCGACAAGGGCCAGGACCCGATCTACCAGGCCAACTACACGATCCCCGCGCAGAACCTGTACGACCCGGTCCCCGTCGCGAACGTGACCATCGGCGCGTTCCCGACGACGCCGACCACCGCCGCGCTGGACAGCCGCGACGAAGGCATCTATGCGCTCGACCGGCTGACGTTCTCGCCGCACTGGCAGGCCGTGGCCGGCGTGCGCAGCGTGAAGTACACGAGCGACCAGGGCAGCAGCCACTACGACGTCAGCAAGACCACGCCGATGACGGCGCTGATCTACAAGGTGGACGAGAACATGTCGTTCTACGCGTCGGCGGCGCAGGGGCTGGAAGAAGGCGAAGCGGCACCGACCGGCAGCGCGAACCAGAACGAACGGCTGGCGCCCGGCGTCAGCCGGCAGAAGGAACTGGGCATGCGCTGGCGCGTGCCGGGCGGCACGCTGGTGCAGGCGGCCGTCTTCGACATTGATCGCCCCGGCTACTACACCAATGCTGCGAACGTGTTCACTGCCGACGGCGAACAAAATTACCGCGGCCTGGAACTGTCGGCCCAGGGCAGGCTGACGCAGCAGCTGTCGTGGCAGAGTTCCGCACAGTGGATCGATCCGGAATTCCGCAACATCGGCGCGGCTTATGACGGCAAGCTGCCGGAGAATGCCGCCAGGCGCACTGCCAGCACCTTCCTGTCATACGACTTTGCCGCCGTGCCCGGCCTGTCCGTCAACGGCGGCGCCTACTTCACCGGCGCGCGGCCCGTCAACGATCTGAACCAGGCTTTCCTGGGCGGGAACACGCTGTTCAGCCTGGGCAGCCGCTACGTCACCACAGTGATGGGCAAGCGCACCACGTGGCAGGCCAACGTGGAAAACGTCGCCAACAAATACTACTGGGCCGCTGCCGGCACGCGGCTGTCGGCAGGTTTGCCGCGCCTCGTCAAGCTGACGATGAAGGTGGATCTGTAACGGCGCGGGACCTACAGCTGCTCCTTCACATGCGCCACGCCCAGCTCGTCATAGACGGCATACACGGCAGCCAGCATGTTTTCCAGTTCGGGCGCGCGGTCCATGTAGCGCACGCTGAATAAAATCGGCGAGAACGCATGCTTGTCGTCGAGCGGGCGGTAGATCAGGTTACGGTTGTGCATGCCCTGCACGCTTTCCGGCACGATCGCGATGCCCTGCCCGGCCGCCACCAGGCCCATGGCGATCTGCAGCTCGCGCACTTCGGTCACGTGGTCCGGCGCCAGATTCGCTTCGGCAAACACGGCGAGCACCTGGTCGGCAAAGCTCGGCCGGGGCGCTTTCGGATACACCAGCAGTGGTTCGTTGACCAGGTCGAGCAGGCGCAGGCCGCCGGTGGCATCGGCCAGCCGGTGGCCGGGGAACAGCGCCACCGCCATCCGCTCTTCGCGCAGCAGGATGCGGCGGATGCTGGAATCCTCGCTTTTCAGCCGGCCGAAGCCGACGTCGATGGTGCCCTCCTTGAGCGCCTTGATCTGCTCGATGGTGGTCATTTCGTGCAGCGTCACTTCCACCTCCGGATTGCCCTCGCGGTAGCGGCGGATGATGTCCGGCAGCTGGCCGTACAGCGTCGAGGCAACGAAGCCCACCGACACCGTGCGTTCCAGCTTGCCGACGCGCTGCGTCATCGCCTTCAGGTCGCGCACCTGGTCCAGCAACGGCCTGGCGTGGGCCAGCAGGAAGTCGCCGGCCTCCGTCAGCCGCAGCGGCCGCGGCCCCTTTTCGATCAGCGTCACGCCCAGCTCTTCTTCCAGCTGCTGGATCTGCCGGCTCAGCGGCGGCTGGGCGATGTGCAGCCGCTCGGCGGCCCGCGTGAAATTGCGCTCCTCGGCCACCGCCACGAAGTAACGCAAGTGTCTCAATTCCATATTCATGCATCCATGTCGGCGCTGGTGCCTGTAACAGCCTAAGCGACGGCGCCGACACGCAGCGACAGCGGCCACGTCACCTTGCGGCGCGTGGCCGGATCGCCCCATGCGCCGCGCAGTTCGCCGGCGAACGACGCCACGGGATCGGTATCCAGCGCCTTCGCCGCCGCCTTCACCGCCGACCAGGTGCCGATATAGCCCACCAGTTCATCCAGCGTCCACGATGCTTCCATCGTCAGCGCCGGCATCGTCAGCTCGCGGAACGGAAACGGCAGGCTGCGATAACCGTCCTCCACGTGCCGGCGTTCGGCCGGCCAGTAAGAGCCGATCACGTCGTAATAAAAGCGCTGGACGATGGAATCGACGGCGCCTTCCACGTGCAGCACGCCGTAGGTAATCAGCGCGACGACGGCACCGGGCCGCCCCACGCGGCGCGCCTCGGCGTAGAACCTGTCCAGGTCGAACCAGTGCGCGGCCTGCGCGACCGTGACCAGGTCGACGCTGTGATCCGGCAGACCGCTGTCATCGGCGGACGCGGTACGGTACGTGACGCGCTCGTGTGCCTCGGCCTGCGCGATCTGCGCGGCGCTGGCATCGGTCGCCACGACTTCGTCGAAACGGTCGGCCAGCAGCACGGACAACTGCCCGGTGCCGCAACCGCAGTCGAGTGCGCGCGCGGTGGCGGGACTGATGGCCGCCAGTGCGTTGGCCAATTCGGGCGGGTAGGTCGGACGGTAGGCCGCGTAGTCGGCGGCGCCGGTGGTGAAGTGATTTTCGATGCGGGAGGCGGTCATGATCGACCCTTTCATCCTGAATGAGGCTGGCGCGGTTCGCGGCCCGTACTGCCGGCCTTGAGCCAGTCCCGCCCGCCGTTCTCGATGGCGGCGGCCACGACATCGGGCGGCAGGCTGTACACCGTGGCCCACGTGGCGCGGCCGTCGCTGTCGTTGGACGGGAAGCTCGTCGTTTCGATGGGCCAGTGATACTTGCGCTTCAGCGCGCGGACGATGGCCGCCAGCGTGACGCGCCCGCGCAGCGGCTCGGCGCCCGCCTGGTCGGCATCCGACAGCAGCACGGCGAGCACGGCACCGCGCGCCGTGCGGGGACCGGGGAAGATGGGAGTTTTGCGTGACATGCCGTCATTGTAGTTCGGGACGGCGCGGCGCCGCGCTCATTCAATTTCCTTATGCGGCCCGCGCCTGCAGCCGCAGCCGTCCATCGGCCGCCGGCACGGCCTGCAGCTCGCTGTAATCGTGGATGCCGGCGGCGGCCGTCGCCAGCGTGTGCCGGTGCGTGACGGTGACCACCACGCGGTCCATCCCCGCCTCTTCCGCCGCCTGCAGGCCGGCCAGCGTGTCCTCGAACACCAGGCAGTCCTGCGGCGCCACGCCCAGCTTGCGGGCGCCGAGCAGGAAGCAATCCGGTGCCGGCTTGCCCCGCTGGACGTCTTCGGCCGACACGAGAATCGCGGGCAGCGGCAGGCCGGCCGCGGCGATGCGGCGTTCCGCCAGCGCACGCGGTGCCGACGTGACGATGGCCCACCGCTCCGGCGGCAGGCTGGCGATGAAGGCGGCCGCGCCGGCAATGGCTTCGATGCCGGTGGTGTCGTCGATTTCGGCCAGCGTGATGCGGTGCGCTTCGGCCACCGGATCGATGCCTGGCAAGGCCAGGCGCCGAATCGTTTCTTCGCTGCGCAGGCCATGGATCGTCGGCAGGAATGCCGCCACGTCGAGCCCCTGCCGCTGCGCCCAGTTGCCCCACACGCGTTCGGCCGCCGCGATCGAGGTGAGGATGGTGCCGTCCATGTCGAACAGGAAGGCAGCGTAGTCGCGCTGTGGCAGGGGGATCGTCATCGGTGCTCTCTTCGTCAATGGGCCGCGGCGGCGGCGAGCCCATTATCGTAGCCGAGAACGGCCGGCGGCGCTGGCGGCCGCTATCGGTCGGCCTTGCGCCGGTAGTAGTCGGCCAGCACGCCAAAGGCTTCCTTGCGCACGCCCGTCTCGGACAGAAGGCCCTTGCGGTTCCAGCCGTTCTGGAACACCGGGTGCTCGCGGCGCGGCGACCGGAAATCTTTCAGGATCCATGGCGACAGCCCGCGCAGCGTGGGAATTTTCTCGGCCATCGCCAGCGTGCTGCGGTAGTACGCTGCCTGGTATTCCTCGGTGAATTTCTTCATGCCGTCGTGACGGTAGCCGGCCAGCGCGTCGGCGCCGAATTCGGACAGGATCAGCGGCCGGTCCGCCGGCACCTGCCATTGCAGGCCTGGCAGCGCGGCCAGCGTGTCGTTGCCGTACCAGCCCGCATAGGTGTTCACGGCCAGCACGTCGAGCTTGTCCACCAGCGGATCTCGAATCGCCGTCACGTCTTCGCCATCGGTTTTATGCCGTTCCACAAGCAACGCGGCGGTGACCAGCCGCGTGGGATCCAGGGCGCGCACATTGTCCGCCATCGCGCCATGAAAGGCGGTGCGGGCAGCCGACACGGGCGTCTCGTTCCCCACGCTCCACAGCACTACCGAAGCGCGGTTGCGGTCGCGGTAGATCGTCTCCGCCTGCATGGCCAGCGCCTTGCGCAGCACTTCGGGATTTTCCCAATCGACCGTCCAGTAGACGGGAATCTCGCTCCACACCAGCAGCCCCATTTCATCGGCCAGTCTTATCGTGGTTTCCGAATGCGGGTAGTGCGACAGCCGCACATAGTTCCCGTGCAGGCCATGCTTGATTTCGCCGAGCAGTGCGCGCGCTGCCTGCTCCGTCATGTTGCGGGCGGGGTTGGCGCCGAATTCCTCTTCATGCAGCGAGATCCCGCGCAGGAAGACGGGCTGCCCGTTCAGCAGGATCTGGCTGCCCTTGACGGCGATGGTGCGCAGGCCGATGCGGTCGCGCACCGTGTCGCCCGCAGCGCTGAAACGCACGTCGTACAGTTTCGGATGCTCCGGCGACCAGCGCTCCAGTGTTGCCGGGGCCGGGATCGCAAACGTGGCGCGTCCCTTCGCATCCGTGGTCGCGGCAGCCGTCGCCAGCGTGCCGATCGCCACCGTGATTTTCTGTCCCGCGACGGCGGCGCCTTGCAGCACGACCTCGCCGGCGATGCAGCCATCCGGCTGCAGCGTCAGCATCGCGTCATCGATGAAGGTGGCGGGCGTGTGGACCAGGCGGACGGGCCGCGTGATGCCGCCATACAGGTCCCAGTCCGTGATGAACGTGGGGATCGATTGCGCATCGTGCGTGGAATCGACGCCGACGGTGAGGCGGTTGTCGCCGGTGCGCAGTGCCTCGGTCACCTCCAGCACGAACGGCGTGAAGCCGCCTTCGTGCTTGCCCACCTCCTTGCCGTTCAGGTAGACGTGGGCACGGTAGTTGACGGCTTCGAAGCGGAGGAAGGATCGGCCGCCCTGCGGCGGGCGAGCGGTGAACTTGCGCTGGAACCACACCAGGCCATCGTAGTAGCGCAGCTCCGGCGTGGCGGCGTTCCACGCGCCTGGGATCGTCATCTGCGCGCTGCGGTCCATGTCGAACTCGAAGAAGTCGGTGCCGCCGCGCGCTTCCAGCGCCGCCACGTCGATGTCGCGATAGCGCTGCATGCGTGACTTGGCGACCCAGCCGTTGATGTCGTTCAGGCCCGTGCGGTACAGGTCCTTCGAGTAGGTCCACTGGCCGGACAGGTCCTGCCCTTCGCGGGATGCGGCGCCGGTCAAGAGGAACGCGGGGCGCAGGTCCTGCGCCGTGGCGATCGCGGCGACGCAGAACAGGAATGCGGCGACGAACCGCTTCATGGCACCAGCCCCGCCGCACGGGCCGCTTCGTCGAGACTGTCGCCGCCCAGCGCGAGATGGGCGATGGCGGCCAGGCCCCATTGCGCGGAGCCGTTGGTGCTGATGCCGGGCAGTTCGTCCACGGGCCGCAGCACGGCCGCGCCGCCGATGCGCCGCACGGTCGATCCTTCCGGTTTCAGCCAGTTCGACTGGAAGAATTCGCGCCATGCCCGCAAGGCCAGCGCGCCATCGCGCTCCTGGTAGGCGGCGTAGGCCGTCATCCGCGAGTTGGTGTCGGCCATGCCGCGGCCGCCCGGATCGCGGCCCAGCAGCGCCACGATCTCGTCCTTCGGCGCGTTGTAGTAGCGGCAGTACTGCAGCCACGTCTTGCGGTAGGCCGGCACATCGACGAGCGTCAGCAGCTCCGAGTTCATCTCCACCACGCCGAACACGCCGTTCAGGTTCGAGATCGACACGTTGTCGCCCGGCCCCGAGAATTTGCCGGTGCGGTGATCGTACGGTGCACCGGAGGCGAACCAGCCCCGCTTCAAGGCGCCGATGGTCTGCATGCCGTTGACGATCTTGTCGCGCCACTTGGGATCGTTGGTGCGTTCCCATTCCGCCAGCCAGGCCGCGACGAGCGAACCCCATACGGTGCCGAACGATGCGTTCACCAGCCCCGGCGCGGACTCCCGTTCGGGCGCCCTGGCCAGCTTGCGCGAGATGTCCACCTTGTGCAGGTCGCGGTCGGAGTCGAGCAGCTCGCGCATCAGGTCGCCCACGCGCTCGTCGGCGGTCAGGAAATAATAGATGCGGCGGTAGGCCGCGTTCGAGATGCGCGGCTGCTTCGACGAATCGGACCAGTGCTGCACGCCGTGCCGCGTGCCGAAGCCTTTGAAGCGGCCCAGGTGGTACACATCCACCTCGCCCGTGTGGCGCGTCATCGCTTCGGCAAAGCGGAAGATGTCGGCACGGCCCGTGCGCAGGTAGCTGTACCACAGCCACAGGTCGGTGGACAGCTCCGAGTTGTCCCATGCGTAGCCGCCGATATCGTAGCGCCACATGTGGCGGTCGGCATCGTAGGCATGCATCACGTCGCCGTACGACCAGAAGCCGTACCAGCGGTGCTGTTCCGCTTCGCGCAGGTACTGGTCCAGCTGCAGCGTGAGCCGGTCTTCGATCAGCTTGCGCGCCGGACTGCCTGCCGCGGCGGGATCCCAGTCGCCGAACACGCCGCACTGGTGGATGCGCTGCGGCGCCAGCACCAGCCGCGCCGGGTTGGCCACCTGTTCCGCCATGTCCGATAAAACCTGGTGCGACGGCGTGCCGCCCAGAACCCACAGCTGCAGCTCGGACGTGCGCGCGATGCCGGTGGCCGAGTCCCAGCCTTCCTCGTAATCCTCGTAGGTGATGTTCAGGCCTTCGATCTGCTCGGCGTGCGTGTCCATTTCGCCGGCCGCGCGGTAGGGGCGCATGTCCATCGCCTGCGCCGACGGCGACCATAGCCACGCGGTGATGTCGGCCATCGGCGTGGCCGCGTTGCGAACGTCCAGCCGCACCGGTGCGCGCTGCCAGAAGTCCTTCAGGCCCAAAGCCACACCGCCGGCAGCGCCGCCTGCATAGAGCAGGCCCTTGGCACGCGAGCCGGCATTCGCGTCGATCCATGCCTGGCCCGTTTGCGTGCGCTTGCGCAGCGTGAAGCCATCGGGTGTCAGCTGCGACAGCGAAAAGTCGCCCCATTCGGGAATCCACCGCATGCCATCGTGCACGGGCTTCGCCATATTCGCCAGCGGAGGCAGCGCCTGGCCGGCCACCTGCGCATCGCGGTATGGCTGGCCGGGATCGCGGCGCAGGCCCGTGACGGGCCGCACGGCTTCGCCCCACACGCCGACGCCTTCGCCGGCAAAGCGGATGTGGCGGTCGTAGGTTGCATCCGTCAACGGCACCTTGGCCGTGACACCCAGGCCGCAAATGAAGTCCTTGGCTGCTTCGCCATCGAACACGAACGAGTGGACGATGCGCACGCTGTCCGAGCCCGCATAAAAATACAGCCGCACGGAGAACGGCAGCCATGCGCGGTCATTGCCGCTGTGCGTGCCGTCGATCTTGACGACGGCACGCACTGGGCCGGACTGTTCGACCGTCACCTTGCCGATCCTGCTGGTGAAGGCCGTGCGCGCAGTGCTGCCACCCTCCTCCGGTTCCGGGCCGTCCTGCCGCAGCGCGACCAGTTTCAGATCCTGCAGCGCGACGCGGCCGGCCCGCGTTGCGCTGGCAACGAGATGTTCGCCGCTGGTGGGCACGCGCCACACCACGTCGCCGGCGGTGATGACGATGTCGGCTGCGGTCCGGCGCACCGACACCGTGCCCGCTTTCGATGTGCCTTTACCGAGCCGCCAGCTGCCGGCGGGTGTGCCGCCGGCGATCGCATGTGCCGTCCATTTCAGCGAGCCGTCCGGCCAATAGGCCAGCGGCCACGATTGCATCGCCGGGCCGTCGCCACCGAGGTTGAACTGCAGCTGCTGGCTGGCGGGCAGCCGCAGCGTGCCGCGCGGCCAGGGCACGCCCAGCGTGGCGCCATCGAAGCGGGCCGGCGCCTTGCCGTCCAGCCAGCGCAATACGGTGTCCGTGACAGGCGTCGGCTTGCCGCCGGTGTTCGCAGTGGCGCTCCGCGAGACGGCGGGAATGGCAGACAACAGCGGCAGGGCAGCGGCGGAACGCAGGAAGCGCCGGCGGGGCGAAGGGCAAGTAGTCATTGTGTCTCCGGGCCGGCGGCGCGCCCGTTCGCCTGCGGCCCGCACCGGTGTTATCGATGTTCACTGCGGGGCATGGTAGCGGCTGGGCGGACGAGGGTCTACCGCCTGCGGGCAATCACTCACGGGGTTGATCGGCGTGGCGACCGCCTATCGGCTCAGGATGTTCAGCAGGCCGCGGCCGGTCGGGCGGGTGTCCGTCATTGGAAGTTAGCGAAGGTCGTAGATGATGACGTGAACAGGCGAGACTTTCGATCGCCGTTGTCCACCTGTCGGTGCCGACGCTCGAGGCATCGTCAAGATTCAGAAATAGTCGACGTCGTCGCGGGGCCGCGTCGCACGCGCACCCTCGCGCACCGGCTCCCAAAGGACCAGATCCAGCCGAGGGGCGACGATGGCCAGCAGGCCCAGTACGTGAAATGCCGCCAGATACAATGCCACTGCCACGCTGCCCTCGCCACGCTCAATCCGGCCAAGCGTCGGACGGGAGATGTCCAGCCGTCGGCACAGGTCCGCCGCCGTCACGTTCTGCGCCACGCGCTGCTTCCGGATGCACTTGCCCCAGACTTCCAGGCGTTCGGCGACCAAAGACGGGATGACGGCGGATGTACGTGGTGGTTTCATTCAAGATGGGAACATAAAATTTACATTAACTATTGTAATGTAAATTTTATGTTATGCAAGCGCGGCGTGATAGCGCCGGTTGGAATGGCAATTCCCGTCACGGCTCAGGGACAAGCGCTTTCGTCCGAAGCAGGTATAGTCCCCGCCATGTCCACCCCTCGACAATATCCCGTCACCCCGGACGGCCGCTACTTCGTCGTCAAAGGCCGGCTTTGGCGCATGAGCAATCCCGACCTCGCGGCGGACGAGAGAGAACGGCTGGTCAAGCAGCTGATGAACGCGCGCCGGCGGGTAGGCGTGGCGCTGAAGGCGGGAGACGCGTCGGCAGAGCGCAGCGCGCGGGCGGATGTGGACGAGGCAAAGCACGCGCTGGGCGAGCGCGGGCCGGTATGGTGGGACGATGGCGCGCCGGATTTCAACCGGCACATGGTGGCCAATACGCCGTATGCGCTGTGGTATCGCGAACTGCCGGCCGAGGGCTGACCGCGGCAATCCGTGTACTTACCGGCTGCAGAAGTCACTCGGCTGCCAGTCCCCGCCGGGCGCAATCGCAGGCTGGCCGGCAGGCGCCAGGATCAGCACCAGGTTGCGCCGGCCTTTGGGCGCCGCCTGCAGGTGCGGGCCGCCCTCGACAATGTAGGACGCGCCCGCCGGCAGCCGGCGCTGTGCGGTCGGGCCATCCATGCACTGCTCGCCTTCGACGACGTAGAACGCTTCCGGCCCCGGATGGGAATGCACGCGCGTCTGCATCCCCGGCGGGAAAACCGATTCGGCGAAATGCGCGGTCAGGCGCCCGGCCGGCGGATGCAGCGGGCCGATGACGGCACGCGCGGTGCCGCCTTCGATCCGTTCCGTGGCGGTGCCCAGCACATACAGCCAGGTGCGGGAATGTGCCTGCGCGACTGTGGCCCAGCGGTGCTTCAGCGCTTCCGCTGCTGCCGCGGCGGGCGTGGCGAACTGGTGGAGGTGCCAGAAAATCCCGGCAGGCGCGTCGGGGAGGTCGAGCTGGCCGGTCTGGTAGCAGCCCGGCGTGTCCTGGTCGGCCGGCACGGGAGCGGAACAGAGCCCCGGCACAGGCGGCACGTCGGGGCGCACGGTGGCAGCGGAAGCGGAAACGGGAAAAGCAACAAGGAGACTGGCGAACAGCAAAGTCGCGACCGGCATGGTGACCTCCGCACGATGAGGCCGTTGGCGGCTGCCGACGGCAAACCCGCCAACGCGGTGTCGGCGCCCGTGGCGGCGCGCAAAATTTACCGCGGCAGCCGCCAATACGCTATATTGGCCGAATACATATAAATTTAATATGTATGTAGCCTAAAAAACAACGCAGGCAATGCAAACGATGCCGGAGACCGACATGACCCGCCCCAACGATCAGCTTGCCGTGACGATCGAGGAGACCTTGCGCCTGCTGCCGGACATCGGCCGCAGCCAGGCCGCCCTGTCGCTGCAGATGGCCGGCGTGCCGTTCGCCGTGATCTGCCGCGTGCTCAGCGAGCCGGAGCGCACGCGCCGGCCGCGCTGACAGTCAGACCGCCGCGGCTTCCTGCTCGCCGCTCTCCAGTTCCAGCCGGTGCGCTTCGGCCAGCATCGTGTCGAACTGCCCGGCCGTCAGCGGCCGGCTGAAGTAATAGCCCTGGATCTCGTCGCAGCGCAGCTGGCACATGAAGTCCAGCTGCTCGGCCGTCTCGACGCCTTCGGCGATCACCGCCACGTCCAGGCTCTGCGCCATCGCCACGATCGACGTGGTGATGGCGGCCAGCCGCGTGTCGCTGGTCACCTGCGACACGAACGACTTGTCGATCTTCAGCGTGTCGATCGGCAGCCGGCGCAGGTAGGACAGGCTGGAATAGCCGGTACCGAAATCGTCCAGCGACAGCGTGGCGCCCAGCATCTTCAGGCGCAGCATGGTTTTCACCGCCATGTCGATGTTGGTCATCACCACGCCCTCGGTGATCTCCAGGTCCAGCAGCGTGCCGGGCACGCCCGTTTCATGCAGCACCGCGGCGATGTCGTCGACCAGCATCGGATCGTGGAACTGGTATGAGGACAGGTTGACGCCGATCCGCAGGTGCGGGTAGCCGGCATCGTGCCACGTGCGCGCCCGCCGGCACGCTTCGCGCAGTACCCACCGGCCGATATCGCGGATCAGGCCCGTCTCTTCGGCGATCGGGATGAAGCGGTCCGGCGGCACCATGCCCAGTTCCGGGTGGCGCCAGCGCAGCAGCGCCTCGGCACCGACGACGTCGCCGGTGCGCAGCAGCACCTGCGGCTGGTAATGCAGCATCAGTTCGCCATTGGCCACGGCGTGGCGCAACGCGCTCTCGATGCGCAGCCGGTCGATGGCCCGCTCGTTGTGCGCCGCCTCGTGGAAGCCGAACGCATTGCCGCCGATGGCCTTCACGCGCCGCATCGCCGCTTCCGCGTGCTGCAGCAGCACGTCGATGGTGGCGCCGTCGTCGGGGAAGGCGGCGATGCCGGCCGAGCAGGCCAGGTAGTATTCGTTGCCCTCCACGGACAGCGGCTTGGCGATGGCGGCGCGCATCGCCTTGGCGCGATTGGCCACGGCACGCTCGTCCAGCGCACCGCCCAGCAGCATGACGAAACGGTCGCCATCGAGCCGCGCGCCCATGTCGGCGCTGTCCAGCGTCGATTGCAGGCGGCGTGCCACCACCTGCAGCATCACGTTGCCGGCCTCGTGGCCCAGCGCATCGTTCAGCACCTGGAAGCGGTCCATGTCCACGCACACCATCCACAGCCGCTCGCCGCGGGCGGCCGCCTGTTCCAGCATGCGGGCACCCTCCTCGCGCAGCATGCCGCGGTTGGCCAGGCCGGTGAGCGTGTCGTAGCGGAGCTGGTACATGCGGTCCGCTTCCTGCGCGCTGTGCGCTTCGGTGATATCGGACAGCACGCCCGTCATGCGCAGCGTGCGCCCGTTCCGGTCATGGCTGATCGCGGTGCCCCGCGCGGACACCCAGCGGTAGCTGCCGTCGCTGGCGTGCAGCCGGTACTCGCATTCGTACTTGGTGGCGTTGCCGGTGAGGTGTTCGCGCACGGAGCCGAGCACCAGCGGCATGTCCTCGGGGTGGATCAGCTGGGCGTATGCCGTCATTTTCGTCGGCAGGTCGGCCACCGCCACGCCGATGATGTCGGCCAGCCGCGCCGACAGGAACACCGAGCCGGTGCTAAGGTCCCAGTCCCACACCGTTTCGCGGGCGCCCTCCAGCGCATACTGCCAGCGTGCTTCGCTTTCGGCCAGCGTGGCGACGGCGCGGCGGCGCTGCTGCACGCCGGCGAAGCGCAACCAGCCGGCCAGTGCCAGCAGCAGCGACGCGCCCACGCCCGCGGAGATCAGGATCGTGCGCAGGCGCTGGTAGGGCGCCATCACCACGTCTTGCGAGGTGCCGACGGAGACCACCAGCGGGAAGCCGGGCAGGTGCCGCCAGCCGTACAGGCGATGCACGCCGTCGGTACGGCCGGCATGCGATTCGAGCAGCAGGTCCTGGCCGCCCTGGCCGAGCGCCGGGATGGGCAGGCGGATGGTGTGCAGTGGCCGGGGCGGCAGCGGTGCGCGGTCCAGCATCTGGCCGTCGTCGCGCATCAGCACGCACACGCCGCGGTTGCCCACGTCGATGCCGCGGCAGAACCGCGCCAGGTAGCGCGCCTGCAGCGACATGACGATGGTGCCCTGGCTGATGCCCGTGTCGTCCACCAGCGGGCGGGCGAAGCGGATGGTCCATTCGTTTGGGTTCTTCTGCGGCACCGGGCCGCTGATCGCCAGCGTGTCGCCGATGACGGGCAGCGTCGGTGCCGCTGCGCCGCCGTTCGTGGAAAACGCCTGCACGCCGTCGGCGCCGGTCACCGTCACGTCGAAGGCGAAGTCGCGCGCGAGGCGTACCTTGCGGGCCTCCACGCGCTGGCCGAAGCGCGCCGGTTCCTGCTGCCAGTGTTCGCGCAGGTCCAGCAGCGTCAGGTCGACGGTGCGGATGGCGGTGTTGACTTCCTCCGACAGCACGCGCACCAGATTGCCCGTTTCGACTTCCGCCTCGGCGACGGTGCGCGCGTGCACCCAGTCCAGCGTCACCGCCACGCCGCCCCACAGCAGGGGCAGTACGGCAATCAGCCACAGCACCGTCTGTCGCGCAGGCGACAGCTGGCGCCAGCGCTCGGCGAGCGGTGCACGGGTTGGTGACGGAGACCGGGCCTTGTCGGCACTGGCGATAATGGCGGTGAACATGAGCTTCCCTGGGCTGAGGGCAATTGCTTCGAGGGCAGGGAAGCAGTGGCGTGCGGCGCGCGATCGGGGCGCCTGCGCTGATGGCCAAACATTACGTATGGATAAGTTATTTTACCATGGGAAAATAAACTGCATCGCTCACGATTGAAATTCCTGCGTCAGGCGTGCCCGCCGCGCCACAGTTTCGCTGTGGCGCAAAGTACGGCCCCGCACGCAGCGGATGGCGGGAATGCGGTAAGTTGACGGTTGCGCGGGGCCGGTGCGGTTGCCGGCCGGCGCCGATTCCGCGAGTGCACACATGCAAATACTGGTTGTCGACGACGATGCCTTCATGGCAATGCTGCTGGACGAGATGCTGCAGGACCTGGGCCATGCCGTGCTTGGGCCGGCGCATGACGTGGCTGGTGCCTTGCGGCTTGCGGCGGGCACCTCCGCCGACCTGGCATTGGTCGACATCGATCTGGCCGGGAACCAGGAGGGTATTCAACTAGCCCGCGAGCTGTATGCGACGGCGGGCATTCCCGCGATTTTCGTCAGCGGGCGGGTGGCGCTCGATGCGTCCGCGCACGATGCCGCGTTTGCGTTGCTGAGCAAACCGTTCACGATGGATGTGCTGGCGCGGACGTTGCAGGTGTTTCAGGAGCATGCGGCCGGGGCGGTGGTTGCGGCGCCGCCGCAGTTGTTGCTGCTACGCGGGCCGGTCATGCGCGGGCGTTGTTCTTGAGGGTGATGATACCGGGAACGCGGACAAGAACATGGCGCCGGTGCGGCCTGGCGCCATCCATTCAGTAGTGATATCGGCAGCCAACGATGTAGAGCGTGTCGGCTTGCATCGAGTAGACCAGACGGTGTTCGCGATTGATGCGGCGCGACCAGAAGCCCGTCAAATTCCCCTTCAGTGGTTCCGGCTTGCCAATGCCTTTGAAGGGATCAGCCAGGCAGGCATCAATCAGCTGGTTGATTTTCTCGGCCAGCAGTGGATCTTCCTTCTGCCAGTACTGATAGTCCTCCCAGCCAATATCCGTAAATGCAACTGCGGACTGTTTCGCTTCTTCCTTATTACTTGCTTTCTTGCTTTTCATTGCGGATCAACCCTCTGTTCTGGGCCTTACCGGCTTTCAGCTGCTCTATGGACGCCAGCAGCCTGGTCGCGTTTTTCGGCGAAGCGAGGAGATACAACGTTTCCTCGATACTATTGAAATCCGCCAGCGACAGCATTACCACCGACTCCCCTTTTTGACGGGTAATGACGGTAGGACTGTGGTCAGTGCAAACCTCGTCCATCACAGCTTTCAGCCCGGCTCGCGCCTCGCTAAAAGTTAGGATGTTCATACGGACCTTTCGTTTGAGTGGTGTACACCGACCAACAACGGTGCGCCCCACAGCTCCTGAGAATTGACGATAACGATAAAGTTGCGCTTGCGATCAGTTGGCCAGCTTCTATCTCGCAGTGCTGATCCATTGTACATATTTTTGTACCATATGTAAACATGGTACGGATTATTGTACATATGGTAGAGGTCAAACGCGCAAGGCAGGAGTGCGTGTCGCTATAGAAACATCAAAGCGGCTGGCGTTTCCCACGCTTTTGCTTCAGTTCAATCAGACGCTGGCCGCGCCGCTCGATACCCGCCGAGCGCAACGGTGTCTTGCGCCTGGCACAGGCAGCGCCATGCGCGCGATTGTGGTGAAATAGCCAGTGAATCCATCCACCCGCCCCAGGAGACAGCATGACCACAAACACCGAACCCCGCCCGCCCCTGCCGCCATTCGACCGCGCCTCCGCCACCCAGAAAGTGCGCCTGGCCGAAGACGGCTGGAATTCCCGCAATGCCGAAAAAGTCAGCCTGGCCTACACGCCGGACACGCAGTGGCGCAACCGCGCCGAATTCGCCACCGGCCGCGCCGAGGTCGTGCAGTTCCTGACCCGCAAATGGAACAAGGAGCTGGACTACCGGCTGATCAAGGAACTGTGGGCGTTCGACGGCAACCGCATCGCCGTGCGCTATGCCTACGAATGGCACGACGATTCGGGCAACTGGTTCCGTTCATATGGCAACGAGAACTGGGAGTTCGACGAGCAGGGCCTGATGCAGCGGCGCTTCGCCTGCATCAACGACCTGCCGATCAAGGAGGCGGACCGCAAGTTCCGCTGGCCGCTGGGCCGTCGCCCGGACGATCATCCGGGCCTGAGCGAACTGGGGCTGTAACCTGGCGCTAGCCGCGTCCGTACGCATCGCGCAGGGCGCGCAACGCGATGGCGATCAGGTCGCCGGACTTGACGGTGTCGTGCAGTTGCACGCCGTTGGCATACGCCAGGCTCAGTACCAGCGCGCCCAGTTGCAACGGCGTGATGGCGGCCTGCTCCGCCGGGAACATCTTCATCAGCCGCGCGCCGACCGCCTTCCACTGCTCGTCGAACAGCCGCGCGTGCTGCGCGATCAGCGCCGGGTCGCTGCGCACATGGCGCACCATGTCCAGCACCAGCGTGCGCAGGTCCGGCTCGTGCTGCATGCCGTTGGCCCAGGCGCAGACGGTGGCGATGATGGCGTCGCCATCGTCCACCGTGTCCAGGCGGCGGCACAGCGCCTGCACTTCGCTGCCGGCGAAATGCGTGAACATCGCGCCGAACAGGTCGTCCTTCGACGCGAAGTTCGAATACAGCGCACCCTTCGAATAGCCCGCCTCTTCGGCGATGCGGTCGACGGAGGCGCCACCGTAACCCTCGCGGGCAAACACCACGGCGGCGGACGCCAGCAGCCGTTCGCGCGTCTGCGCACGGCTTTGTTCGCGGGTCAGGCGGCCCGGCCTGGGCTGGTCATCGCGCCTGTCGTCCATCTCACGAAAAGTCGGTTCGGTCATATCTGCCTGCATCGGTAAGACGGATGGATCAGCCCTTGCGGTCGATCGTCACGGTCGGCGTCACGGACATGCCGACCTTGAGCTGCTGCGCCGCCTGCTGGCCCGGCTCGATGACGATCTTGACGGGCAGGCGCTGCACCACCTTCGTGAAATTGCCGGTCGCATTGTCCGGCGCGATCGGCGAGAACGACACGCTGCTGGCCGGTGCCAGGCTGGCCACGCGGCCCTGCAGCGCCACGCCGGGCAGCATGTCGACCGCGATTGTAACGCGCTGGCCCACGCGCATGCCGGCCAGTTGCGTCTCGCGGAAGTTCGCTTCCACATATGCCTGTTGCAGCGGCACGATGGCCAGCAGCGGCGCACCTACCTGCGTGTAGGCGCCCACCCGCACGGCGCGCTGGCCGACGATGCCGTCGATCGGCGCCACGATGCGCGTGTACGACAGGTTCAGCTGCGCCGCGGCCAGTGCCGCCTTGGCGCGCTCGACCTGCGCCTGGGCCTGCGCCACTTGCGCGGTCAGCACGTCCACCTGCTGCTTCGCGCCCGACAAGGCGGCGAGGTCCGACGCATGATGCGCGGCGGCGGCATCGGCCTGCGATTCGGCCTGCTGGCGGTCCTGCTGCGTGGCCGAGCCGTCCGAAGCCAGGTCGGTGTAGCGCGCCACGTTCGAGCGGGCGAACTTCAGCGTGGCGGCGCCGGCATCGATGGCCGCGGCGGCGCGGCGGATCTCGCTGCCCTGCTGCGCGATCGCGGCGCGAGCCCGCACCAGGTTCGCGTTGGCGGTACTCAGTTCGGCCTGCGCCGCATCGACAGCCACCGCATAGTGGCGATCGTCGATGCGGGCCAGCAGCTGGCCCTTGCGCACGGGCTGGTTGTCTTCGACCAGCACTTCGACGACGTTGCCGGCCACCTGCGGCGCCACGCGCGTGAAGTCGGCGGTGACATAGGCGTCGTCGGTGCTCTGGCGCGGGCCGCTGCCTTCTTCGTGGAAGCCGGCGTAGACGCTGCCGGCGGCAAGCGCCACGACCAGCACGGCGATCGTCAGTTTGGCTGTTTTGGGGAGGGACATGGTGTTTTCTCTTTAAATTTTAGTATTCGGTAAGTCAGTGTTTCGGCGCAGCCGGGGTAGATGCCGATACGGGCGCCGGGATGTACTGCAGCGCGAGCACCAGCGGCACGAGGGCCAGTGCGACGGCGCCCAGCAGCAGGTAGCCGTCGGCGATCGACAGCACCAGCGACTGGTGCGATACGCGATGCGCCACGCCGGCAAACGCCTGCGGCGCGGCCAGAGCCGCATCGCCGGCGCGGCGCAGATTGGCCGCCTGGTCGAGCAGCACATTGGCATGCGTGTCGCTGCGCACGGCGAGGAAGCGCCCCATCAGCGCGCTGCCGAACAGCGTGCCGAACGCGCGCAGCGTGTTGATGATGCCGGATACCATCGGCCCTTCCATCGGCTGCACCACGCTGGTGGCGAGGAACAGCAGCGCGACGACCGCCAGCGGCTGGCCGACGGCATGCAGGCCTTGCGCCAGCGCGAATTCAGCCGCCATCCAGGCCGGCGTGATGTGCGAGCCCACCCAGCAGGCCGCCGCGATCAGCAGCAGGCCGAGCGCGAACACGTGGCGCGCATCGGCCCAGCGGCGGTACAGCAGCCAGGACACGGCCGGTCCCAGCACGAACTGCGGCAGTCCCACTTCAAGGCCCAGTACCGCGACGTACGGCGTGCGGAAATGGAAGGCGTGGCCCAGGTAGTTTGCCGGCAGCAGCGAGCCGGAAAGCAGCACCACCAGCAGGCCGACGAAGACGGTGAAGCCGAGGCCCAGGTTGCGGCGGTGCAGCAGCTGCAGCCGCACGAACGGCAGCGGGTGGAACCATTCGCAGACGAGGAAGATCACCAGCAGCGCCAGGCCCGCGCCCATCGACCAGCAGATGAACAGGCTGTTGAACCAGTCCAGCCGCTCGCCCTGTGCCAGCGCGACGCCGATCAGCACGAGGCCGGGCAGGCCGGTCGCGAGGCCCAGCCAGTCCATCTGGCGCAGCCGTTCCAGCCGTACGGGATCCTGCGGAATGCCCCAGGCGACGGCCGCCAGCGAGAACGCCGCCATCGGCACGGTTTGCCAGAACAGCAGCTGCCAGTTGGCCAGCGTGTCGGTAAGCGTCGCCGACAGCCAGGTGGCCACGTTCGGCGCGAACGTCGCCGTCATCGCATACAGCGCGAGGCCGTACAGCCGCACCGGCGCCGGGAAGAAGCGCAGCGCGGCGGCCATCAGCACGGGAATCAGCAGGCCGCCGAAGAAGCCCTGCAGGCAGCGCAGCACCAGCAGCATGCCGGTGCCGCTGTCCATCCCCTGCGCCAGCGGCGTGGCCAGGCCGAGCAGCGTGAAGATGGCGACGACGGCCAGGTGATAGCGGCGGAACGAGAACGTGATCGCGAACCACGCCGAGAACGGCATCGCGGCCAGCTCGAACGCGGCATACAGGCTGGAGATCCAGCTGCCGTCGTCGACGCCCATGCCGAAGGCCGTGCGCAGGTCGGTCAGCGCCAGGCCGCCGATGCGGCTGTTCAGGCCGGACATCATCGCCGCCACGAACACGCCGAACACGCCAGTCAGCACCCTTGCGCCGAACGGGTGGACGACGGGCGGCGCGGCGGCCGGCGGCGCCGCGCCCGCCGGTAAAGTCAGTGTGCTCATCACGTGGCTCCGTGCTGGCGCGCCGCGGCTTCGGCCGCACGCATGGCCGCTTCGGCGCTGGCGCAAGTGCCGCTGGCGGCCACGCCGCCGTGGTCGTAGGTCTGGATCTCCCAGTGCCAGCTGCCGTCGAATTCGTCGGACCACACGCACAGGCGGCGGTGGTGGACGCTCCACGTGTCGTCGTCCAGGTCGAGCACCCACAGCGGCATTTCAAACTCGTCCGATTGGTACCAGTCGTGCATGAGGGCTCCTTATTGAGCCGCGGCGGCGGCATCCCAGCCGCCGCCCAGCGCCTTGTACAGCGCGACCATCGCCAGCGCCATGTCGGTGCGGCTGCGCGACGCGGCGTTTTCGCTGTCCAGCAGGCGCTGCTGCGTGACGAGCACGTTCAGGTAGTCGGCGGCGCCCTGCCCGTAACGGCGGTCCGCGCTGGCCAGCGCCTGGCGGTTGCTGGTGACGGCCACGTCGAGCCGCTCGGCGCGCTGCTGCGTGGTGCGATACGCGCTCAAGGCGTTGTCCACTTCATGCCACGCGCCCAGCACGGTGCGCTGGTAGGCGATCGCCGCTTCCTGCTGGCGCGCTTCGGTCAGTGCCAGATTGCCCTTCAGCCGGCCGCCTTCGAAGATCGGCAGGTGCAGCACGGGGCCGATGGAAAACTGGCGCGAGCCCCAGTCGCCCACGTCGGCGGTGCGGAAGGCCTGCATGCCGAAGCTGCCGGTCAGGCTGACGCTGGGGTAGAACGCGGCCTTTGCCACGCCGATGCTGGCCGTGGCCGCATGCAGCTGCGCTTCGGCGCGCAGGATGTCGGGACGGCGGTGCGCCAGTTGCGACGGCAGGCCGACCGGTACCTGCGCCGGCAAGGCGGGCACGGCATCCTTGTCGCTCGCGGCCAAGCGCGCATCCAGCGCATGCGGCGGCTGGGCCAGCAGCAGTGCCAGCGCATTCGTCAGCGCGGCGCGGCGCTGTTCGAGCGCGGGAATCGCCGCTTCGAACGTGGCTACTTGCGCGGCGGAGATCGACGTGTCGAACTGCGTCGCCACGCCCTGCTGGTGACGGCGTTCGGCCACGTGCAGGCTTTTATGAGCGATGTCGATGCTGGCGCGGGCGATGTGCAGGTCGCTCTGCACGCCGCGCAGCTCCAGGTAGGTGCGCGCCACTTCGGCCGTCAGCGACACGCGCATCGCCTGGGCGTCGTACAGCGCCACGTCGGCCTGCGCGGCTGCCGCTTCGCGGGCACGGCGGACGCGGCCCCACAGGTCGATCTCCCAGCTGGCATCGAAGCCGTATTGGGACAGGTCGGTCGGCGTGGTGGGCGCGCCGAGTGCCGCCAGCGGACCGTTTTCGCTGTTGCGGGAGCGCAGCCGCGAGGCACTGGCATCCACGCGAGGCAGCAGCGCCGCGCCGCTGATTTGCAGCGCCGCCCTGCCCTGCTCGAGGCGCGCGGCGGCGGCCTGCAGGTCGAGGTTGGCGGCAATCGCCTCGGTTTCGAGCGCGACCAGCGTGGCATCGTCGAACTGCTGCCACCAGGCCGGATCGAAGGTTGCATCGGTGGTGGTGCTGGGCAGCGTGGTGGCGGCCTTGTCGAAGACGCCATCGTGCACGATGGGCTTGGGGACCGCGAAGTCGGGGCCGACCGCGCAGCCGCTCAGCGCGAGCAGGATGGCCGGCCAGGCGGCCCGGGATAGATAAGCTGGAAGCATGGAGAAATTGATTGAATGCATGATTGAATAAGCGCGATTATACCGATCGGTATCTGGATTTCAATCAGTATTTCATTTATGTAGGTTTTTCGGCAAAAAGCGTTCCGCTGGCCAGCAATGCCCCTGCTGTGGCCAGCGCCTCGTCGTTCCGCGGAGCGGGACGGTGAACCCGCAGCATAGCCAGCGGCCGGGTGGACGTCATTGCATAATCCGGACATAATATTCTTCAATCCGGCCAACCATTTCTTCATGCCAGTCACGATCACAGAACCGCACCGCAACGAGGAAGCGGACAACACGCCCCGCCCGGTCGCCTCGCTGAACGCCAGGAGCGTCGCGCAGGACTGGGAGCAGGCCGCGCACAGCCACCGCAAGGCGCAGCTGATCTACGCGGTGCGCGGCATCGTCAACTGCGAAACGGAGGATGGCGTGTGGATCGTGCCGCCCCAGTGCGCGGTCTGGATCCCCGGCGGCATCATGCATTCGGCGCGGGGTTCCGGCGACACCGAGTGCTATTGCCTGTTCGTCGAACCGGCCGCGGCGCCCGGCCTGCCGGCCAGTTGCTGTACCGTTGCCGTGTCGCCCCTGCTGCGCGAACTGCTGCTGAAGATGGTCGGCTTTCCCGCGCTGTACGAAGCGGGTGGCCGCGAAGAACGGCTGGTCGCCACGCTGCTCGACGAACTGGCGGCCGCGCCGGTGGAAGACCTCCATTTGCCGATGCCGCGCGACCGCCGGCTGCGCCGCCTGGCCGACCTGCTGCTGGCCGCACCGGACGACAAGACAGCCGCCACCGGCTGGGCGTCGCGCATCGGCATGAGCGAGCGGAGCATGAGCCGGCTGCTGCTGGCGGAAATCGGCATGAGCTTCGGCCGCTGGCGGCGGCAGCTGCACGTGATCCTTGCGCTGCGCCGGCTGACGCGCGGCGACAGCGTGCAGAAGGTGGCGCTGGACCTGGGCTACGAAAGCGCCGGCGGCTTCGTGACGATGTTCCGCAAGGCCGTCGGCAAGCCGCCGGCGCGCTACCTG
Source organism: Oxalobacteraceae bacterium UBA6704 (assembly GCA_002454505.1). Lineage (GTDB taxonomy): Bacteria > Pseudomonadota > Gammaproteobacteria > Burkholderiales > Burkholderiaceae_D > Rugamonas. The sequence continues at coordinate 66,503 of DKJA01000053.1, read as the reverse complement.
CAGGACCGGGCGGGTGGCCTTGCCGAACCGGCTGCCGTGCCGGGGATTCTCGTGGCGGAGGATCTGGCGGGCTGAGCCCGGCATGGTCGCCGATGGTCACTGCTCGTGGCCGAAGGCAACTTTGTACTATCCGGCCGATAGCCTGGGTGGGGCGCGCGAAAAAGCGGTTTTCCTAAACTCTGCTGACTCGCCCGAACCAGCGCTGATACGTGCTGACGCTTACTAAAAAGGCTTTGCCGAAACATCGGCGCGGGGCCCCGATGTTTGCCGGGATGCGATCATCAGGTTTTAGTAATCCGTAGTGTCGAATATAGCGAGGCAGAGGCCGTTATCAGGAGGTAGCAAGGAATCGTGGATTTTAGTAAAACGGCTTTGGCGGGGTAGGGCCACCCTGTATTCTCGTCACCGTTCGATGTGGGACTGATACGCTTCGCAGGCCGCGCTTACCTTCTCGGCCGCCATGTTGGCGGCCGTCCGCGGGCATGCCTCGATTCAGGCAGTGCTCGCAGCCGGTGTCGAAAGCGCGCGCCGCAGCAGGCGCAGCCGTTGGTCGACCCATTCCTCGACATTTGCGAGGTGGCGGTTGGCCTTGATCATGTCATTCGCCAGCCTCGCAGCATCCCGCTCCAGAATGGTCAGGAGGACCGTGAGCGTCTCGGCTGTGGCGACGTGTCGCATGTCCTGGCCAAGCAGGTACACGGCAACCAGATCGGTGTCATACCCGGCTGTCTGAAGGAGATCGGCATCGTCGTAGACGCGATCCGCATTTCCGGCATGGGTGTAGTTCGCCATCAAATGAATCAGATCGCGCGCGTCCCGATCGTTCTCCCTTCCTCGATCGGCCCAGGCGATCAGTTTCAGGATCGCCAGGCCAGGCAGCGATACGACACTTCCCGCGAAGTCCGGAGTGTATTGGACGACCTCCGCCGCGGCGAATACCTCGTCGTATCCGGCCATGTTGATCATGATCTTCATGTCCGGCGGCCACGCAACTGCCTTGTTTTCGCCGGCAATGCCACCGAAGGGCACCAGATCGAGCATTGTGTCGAGGTCACCATTTTCGCCGACATAGCGCAGGCGCTGTTGCGCGCCGCCGCCCTCGATGAACCTTCCTTGCGCAAGCAGATGTGCCCGCAACGCGCCGAACTGCCCCCAGTCCTTGACCGCAACGGCGAAATCGATGTCGTATGTGGCACGTCGTGGCGCGATGCCGAACACATGGTCGAGCAGAACGTCGCGAGCGGTCGCGCCAACGAGCATGTACCCGATTCCTTTGGCCTGGGTTGCCTCGGCAACGGCGCGCAGGATGTCGATGGTGACCGGATCGATGGGCCGGTCAGGCCGTATCGAACGTGGGTTCAATGTACCGTTCCTTGATCATGTGGGCAGTCTCCTTCGCGCGGGGGTCGAGCAATCCAAGCAGCTCGGAGTACACCAGCAATGCCGGTGCGAGCTCTTCGATTTTCGCCGGATCCGGCATCCAGAATTTTTCCAGTACTTCCACCTCGCCCGCAGGATCCGGCCTGAGACGATAGTGTCCGACGAGCGTTTTGATCGTATGTTCCATCCGATCTTGTGGGACATACAGGGTCTGGGTACCCGGCTTCAGATACTTCGTCAACGCACGCGCCGCGACTTCTCCGCTCCAGGTGATGTCGTGCGGGCGTTCCAGCATGCAGTCCTTCCACCACTGGGGATCCGGGGCATGAAAGCGCCGTGCATGCAGCTTGCTGCGCAACGTCGTCGGGTAATTGATGGCCCACTCCTCGATCAAGGGAGCGGCGTCAAGCAGCCGACGGCGCTTGGCGCTGCCGCGATTGAGCAGATAGCCGCGTCCCTCCAGATCTTCGAGCACATTGTAAGCGCCACCTACCGATACCCCGGCATAGGCCGCAATTGTTTTTAGCGGCGCCTGGATCAGTGCGGGTTCAGACAGCAGCGCAAACACGACACGCAGGCCAGTCGGATTCGTGAGTCCCTTCGGCGCACGAAAAGACGGAAACCGGGGCTCGTTCTTCTCCCCTGCAATGTAGACAAGCAGGCCAGCTGCACGCAGGTAAGCATTGCCACAGGTGTCCAGGAACTGGACCCCCACATCCCGGCAGTGTTCGGCAAGTTCGCGCGAGATGTAGGGTGCGACCAGCAGCCCCTGCTGATCACCGAACTGATGTTGTACCCGGTCGATCACAAGCTTGCGATCGACGACCGTCTTGCACTCGACGATGTAGCGAATTCGCCCCTCGGCATGGGAAAACTCGACAACCGCGTCTGGCCGATACCGATCCAGCTGGGCTGGTTCCACCTCCAGTACCTGGCCGTCGAGCGAAAACCGCGCACGCAGCTCCGCCAGCGCGGCTTGAACGATGTTTCGTTCGACTTCATGTGGAGCAAAGCTTTCGAGCTCGTCCTGGAGAGTCCGTTCGTTCATATTTAAGAAATTTTCACGGTCCGTGAATATTTGTATTCTATGAGCGTTTTTAAATATTTTCAATATTTCCACAAATTCACGGTCCGTGAAAATAATTTCTTCTATGAAATCACTGGCGGTCTGACAGCACTCGCCGTTGTGTCAGGCCGAAATGTAGTGGGTGGCGCAACAGGCAGATACGCCGCCCTGCATCCAACCCGCTCCCTCGCGCGTATGTCAACGAAACCACTTCATTGATTCGGCTGACACGATGCCCCCTTCGACCGCAACCGGCATGCTCCGGGCTGCCCGCCTGCTCGTGCTGGCGGCGCTGCTGCCGTTGGCCGTGCCAGCGTTTGCGCAGCGGGCATTGCTGACGCATGCCGAGCAGCCGGCAAAATTGATACGCAAGACGGCCGTCTACGATGCCGCCGCCGGCGTGCCGCTACACCCGGGCGACCTGGTGACGACGGCCGCGACGAGCGTGCAGATCGAGTGGCCGCAAGGCGTGCTGCTGGCCGTCGGCCCCGGCAGCACGCTGCTGATCGACGATGCCGCCGCCTTCCCCGCCGTCACGCTGCTGCGCGGCTGGATCAAGGTGGCCGGCGGCGGCAAGGACGTCGCTGGCAAGCTGACCGTCGCAGCGGGCGCGCTGTCCGTCGGTGCCAGCGGCAGCGGCGTGCTGCGCGTGGCGGCGGACAAGACGGAGCTGTTCGTCGAGCGGGGCACGCTGTCCGTCAAGGCCACGGACAAAGGCGCGGCCGCACCACTGGAGATCGGCAGCGAACAATACGTCGTGCATCGCGGCGCCCAGCCCCTGCAGGCCGAACCGCGCCCTGCCCGGCTGTTCGTCAGCGAGATGCCGCGCGCCTTCTTCGACCCGTTGGTCAGCGTGGCCGCCCGCGCCAGACCGGCGGAACCCACGCTGTTGCGGGAGGCCAGCGCCGCCGACATCGCGCAATGGAACGACGTGGCGACACCGCTGCGCCGCCAGCTGGCGGTGCGCTTTGCCGGCCGGCTGGCCGATCCCGCGTTCCGCACCGACGCCGAGAACCTGCTGGCCGCCCAGCCCGAGTGGCGCCAGGCGCTGAAGCAAACCGCGCGCAAGCCTTCCGACACCTACACGAACCACCTGTTCTGACCCATGAAGATCCATTCCCTGGCCGCCAAGTTCAACCTGGTTTTCCTGGCCGTCTCCATCGTCGGCTTCTGCGCCGCCACGCTGATCACGCGCCAGCTGTTGATCAGCAATGCGCGCGAGGAGACGCTGCAGAATGCCCGCTTCCTGATGCAGTCGTCCGACGCGGCGCGCCAGTACACGGCGGCGCACATCGTGCCGCTGCTCGACAACCGCATGCGCTTCGAGTTCGTGCGCGAAGGCGTGCCCACGTTCGCCGCGATCGAGCACCTGAACGAACTGCTGAAGGCCTACCCGAACTACAGCTACAAGCAGGCCACGCTGAACCCGACCAATCCGCGCAATCGCGCCAACGAATGGGAAAGGCCGCTGGTGAACCAGCTGCGCGCGGAACCGGGCCGCAAGGAGCTCGTCGGCGAGCGCGCCACGCCGGCCGGCCCGGCCCTGTACATCGCGCGGCCGATCACGATCACCAACGGCGCCTGCCTGGCCTGCCACAGCACGCCCGATGCGGCGCCCCGCACGATGCTCGACATCTACGGCCGCGTCAATGGCTTCGGCTGGAAGCTCAACGAAACCGTTGGCGCACACGTGCTGTCGGTGCCGATGGACGTGCCGCTGGCGCGCGCCAGCCAGCTGCTGCGCACCTATATGTGGTCGCTGCTGGGCATCTTTGCCTTCCTGTTCGTGGTCCTGAACGCCGTGGTGCATGTCTTCGTCACGCGCCGCATCAGCCGCCTGACCGCGATCGCCGATGAAGTGAGTCTGGGCCGCGACGCGCCGCCGTTCGATACCCGCGATGGCGACGAGCTGGCCCGCCTGGCGCAATCGTTCGACCGCATGCGCAGCAGCCTGACCAGCGCGATGAAGATGCTCGATGAATGATGACTGACGAAGACGGCCCGCGCAGCATCGGCAAGTACCGGCTCGACGAGGTGCTGGGCAAGGGCGCGATGGGCGTTGTCTATCGCGCCACCGATCCGCTGATCGAGCGCACAGTGGCGCTGAAGACGGTGCGCTGCGACGTGGGCGACGCCGAGCAGGCGCGCGACATGATCGAACGCTTCCGCAAGGAGGCGCAGGCGGCGGGGCGGCTGACGCACCCGAACATCGTCACCGTCTACGAATATGGCGAGAGCGACGGCGTGGCTTTTATCGCTATGGAGTTCGTTGCCGGCACGCCGCTGTCCGCGCTGCTGGGCGAGCAGCCCTGCGCGACGGGCCGCGTGCTGGGCTGGATGACCGACCTGCTCGATGCGCTGGATTACTCGCATGCGCGCGGCGTGGTCCACCGCGACATCAAGCCGGCCAACCTGCTCGTCACGCCGCAGGGGCGCATCAAGGTCAGCGATTTCGGCATTGCCCGCATCGAATCGTCGACGCTGACGCTCAGCGGCGCGATGCTGGGCACGCCCAGCTACATGTCGCCCGAGCAGTTCCGCGGCGAGGCGATCGATGGCCGCAGCGATCTGTTCTCCGCCGCGATCGTGCTGTACCAGCTGCTGACGGGCCGGCGGCCGTTCGCCGGCTCCACGGCCACGGTGATGCAGCAGGTGCTCACGCACACGCCGCCGGAACCGTCCACCGTCAACAGCGCGCTGCCGCGGGCATTCGATGCGGTGGTCATGCGCGCTCTGGACAAGGATCCTGCTGCCCGGTTTCCCACCGCCTGGGCCTTGCTGCAGGCGCTGCAGGACGCGCATGCGTCGGCGCCTGCCGCCGATCAGGAACCAGACGACAGCGACGCCACCGTACTGGTACGTCCGCCGCCGCGGCCGATGGCGCCGCAGGCCGGCTGGTCCGCCACGGCGGCGCGTTCGCGGCACGGCATCGGCACGGCTGCGCTGCCGGCCTGGGCGCAACCCGTGCTGCCGCAACTGGAAACCGTGCTGACGCAGCAGATCGGCCCGATGGCCAGGCTGCTGCTGCGGAAGATCGCGGCCACGGCGCCGGACTTCGACACGCTGGGTGAGCAACTGCTGGAACAGATTCCGTCGCCGGCCGCGCGCGCGCGTTTCGAGCAGGATCTCGCGCAGATCCGGGGTACGCTGGCACCGGCAACGCTGACCGGCACTGGCGGTCAGCCATCGCTGGCGGCGCCGGTACCCACGCCGGAATTCGCCGCGGCGCTGGTGCCGCTGCTGGCCATCGCCATCGGACCGATCGCTTCCATCGTCGTCAAGCGGGCCTTGCCGAATGCGGACAGCCGCGCGGCGCTGGTTGCTCTCGTTGCGGAGCACATCGAGGCGCCGGCAGCGCGGGCCCGTTTTGTCGAACAGGCGGGCGCGCTGGACCAACCGGGGTGAAGCTCACAGGGCCGCCGGACAGCGAAACTGCTCCACCACCTCCCGCTGAAACGGATTGATCGCACTGCCCGCCGTCAGCTCGTACGCCGCCGCCTTCCCTTCCAGGTCGAACGTCAAACGAAACCGTCCGCCATCGACAGGCGCCAGCGAACCCCGGTCCACCATGCGCAGCCAGGCCCAGGGACCATCGCTGCGAATGTCGCCGCGCAGTGCGGGATCGGCGTCGAAGCGTACCTGCCCATTCCCCTTCCCGCTCGGCAGTTGCACCGGCACGGGCCGTGCCGGCTGGCCGCGTCGATAAGCCACGGGCTGGCCATCGATGTCCAGCGTGACGGCCGTGAATGCCGCATCGGCGGTGGCGGCGCGCAGGTCGAAGCGCAGTGCCGGCAGGCGGCCGCCGGCGCCGAAGAACATGTCGCGGATGCGGGCGCCCCGCTGGAACTGGTCGAGCGCTTCCTGCGACGCGCCGGCCAGGCCGGCACCGGCGCGCCAGCGCCACCGGCTTGCGCTCATGTCCACGTGCGGCGCCAGGTTGCGGCTGAAGAAGTCGTCCAGCAGGCCGCCGGGCGCGAAGAACTTGCCGAAGTCGTCGGCCGTGGCATCGCGCGCGGCGCCCCGGCTCAGCGGATAGCGGCCGGCGATGGCTTCGCGGCAGAACTGCGCGCCGCTGCCGTTCCACAGCGCGCTCAGGCGCGAGCGCTCGCTGCCCTGCGCGAGGCCGCTGCCGGCATCGTGGACGTTCTGCAGCAGCGCCGTCAGCGGTGCGGCCTGGCCGCCGGCACCGCGCTGCAGCCGTGCCAGCGCATCCGGTGCCGGCGCCGGCGCGCCGCCGCGGCGGGCGTTTTCGGCTGCATCGAAGTACTGTGCCGCATCCTTGAGCAAGGCAAGCAGCTGCTCGAGCGACTGGCCCGCCGCGGCCCGGTGCAAGGCGGCGAAATGGTCGTCGACGGGATGCGTGCCGGGCGAGGTGACTGCCTCTTCTGCGGGGCCCAGTGCGGCAGCAAGCTGCCGGCGCGCCGCATTCAGCTTGTCCTGCACCAGTTGCGCCACCCTGCCCTGCGTGACTGGCGTGGCCGCCGTACCGAGCGTCGTTTCGCGGGCCGCGCCTTGCAGCAAGGTGCGCAGCGGCGAGTCGGGCGCTGCCAGCGCCGTCGTCACGCGCGCCGCCCCATCGAGGCTGTTCAATGGCGCCAGCCGAACGTCGGCCAGGAAGGCATCCCACTGGCGCATGTAGTCGGCGTAGTACAGCTGCAGTACGTCGGCCTGCGTCTGTTCGATGTCGGTACCGGCACCCGTCTCGTCGCGGCCCAGTACCCAGCGGTCGCGGTCCACTTCGGCCACGGCCTGGCCGCCCTGCTCCAGCACGCGCCGGTAGCCGGCCACGCTGTAGATGCCGGCCACGCCGCGCGACAGCGGCGCGCCGCTGGCCCGGGCGAACAGCGAAGACGCGTCGCGTCGCAGCGCGCCGTTGACCGAGAACTCCGGCAGCGCCGGTATCGCCACCTGGCGCTTCAGCCGGTTGTAGATCCGCTGTGCCAATGGCATCGCGGCCAGCGCGGTGCGGGTTTGCGCGATCAGTGCCTCGTCCAGCGGCAGCGGCTCGGCATCCGCTTCCAGCAGGGCCGCCACGTGCGCCAGCAACTGATTCTGCTGCGCCGGGCTGGCTTCCGTCACCGTGCGGCGCCATTCCAGTTCCGTCCACGCCTGCACGGAGGCGGCATCGAAATGCTGGCGGTTGCCCAGCATCAGATAGACGCGCAGCGTCTCGTACAGGAAGTCCTGGTTGCTGGCATCGCCGCGGCGCAGCGCTGCTTCCATGCTGCCCGCGATGCGCGGCAGCAGCGTCGTGTTCAGCAGGCGCCGGTAGGCGGCGATGGCGCCGTCGCCCAGCTTCTCGCCCTGATACAGCGTGAAGCGGCTCAGCACCGGCACGTGTTCATCCTGCGCGGCATACCCTGCCGGCAGCGCGCGCACTGCATCGAGCAGCGGCAGCACCGCCAGCACGCTGCCCGAAGATGGCGTGCGTTCGGCCAGCCGCGCGGCCTCCGTTGCCGCCCTGGCCGCAGCGCCAACCAGCTGCTGGTTGCGGCCGTAGCTGACCGTCAGGCCAACCGCCAGCAGCAAGGCCAGCAAACCGCCGCCCGCCAGCAGGCCCCACTCCATCATGCGCCGGCGTCGCTCCGCCGCGCGGTTGGTGCCGGTGAGATTCGCTTCCCTGAAGATCACGTCGCGCAGCAGGCGCGTGATGAAGTAACTGCGCCCGCTGGCGGAGCCGGGCGGCAGCGCCTTGCGGCCGAAGCTGAACGAGGCGGCCAGCGCCGCCATCACCCGGTCGATCGGGCTGCCTTCCTGCGTGCCGCTGGTGAAGTACACACCGCGCAGCAGCGCCGGCTGCTCGTAGCGGTTGGCGTCGAACACGGCGTGCAGGAAGCGGCCCAGCACGTCCTTGACGCTGGCGAACTGCTGCGGGAAGCCGAACAGCAGCGCGCGCCGCTGCAGGTCGCGCTCCTGCTGCATCCGTTCCAGCAGCCGCGACTGCAGCTGGCGTTCCAGCGATTCGAATTCGTCCGGGAACGCGGCCAGCGCGGCGGCGGGCGTGCCGTCGGCCGCCAGCGGGAATGTCATGCCCCACACCTGCGCCCTTTCCTCACGGCCGAACGGCTCGAAGAATTCGGCAAAGCCGGCCAGCAGGTCGCTCTTCGTGACGATCACGTAGACGGGAAACGCCACGCCCAGCTGCTCGTGCAGCTCGTGGATGCGGGCGCGGATCGCCTGCGCCTGCGTCTCGCGGCCGGACTCGCCCAGCTGCAGCAGGTCGGCCACGCTGACGGTGACGATCACGCCGTTGACGGGCCGGCGCCGGCGGTGCTTCTTCAGCAGGCCGAGAAAGCCCGTCCATGCCGCCTTGTCCGCGGCCGCGTGGCTGTCCTGCGTCGTGTAGCGGCCGGCCGTATCGAGCAGCACGGCTTCGTCGGTGAACCACCAGTCGCAGTTGCGCGTGCCGCCGATGCCGCCGACGGCGCCGGTGCCCAGCGCATCGGCCAGTGGGAACTGCAGGCCGGAATGCGTGAGCGCCGTCGTCTTGCCGCTGCCGGGCGCGCCCACGAACATATACCACGGCAGTTGATAGAGGTACTGGCCGCGCATCTTCCAGCCCGGATTGGCCTTGCGCAGCACGGCCATCGCGTTGCGCATGCGGTCTGCCAGCACCGCCACTTCGGCCGCGGATTCGATCGCGCCCGGTTCCGGGGTGGACATGCCTTCGGCCAGCTTGTCGTTGCGGCGGCGCGCCTGCAGCAGGCGCCAGCCGTACCAGGCCGCCGCCAGCAGGAACAGCAGGAAGATGAGTGTCCACCGCGCGGCCGTCGTGGCCAGCGGCTCGGCACCGCCGAAGGCCAGCAGCGGGCCGGCGATCCAGATCAGCAGGGACAGCAGCAGCAGGCCGGTCAGGGTCAGCAGCCATGGCTTGAACAGCCGGTCGAAGTATCGTTTCATGGTTTATTCGTTCATTGCGGCTGCGTTGGTGTCAGCACGACGATCTCGACGCGCCGGTTGCGCGCGCGATTGGCGGCGGTATCGTTCGGCGCCACCGGTTCCGTTTCGCCGCGGCCTTCGCTGATGTAGCGGGACGGCGGTCCGGCCCGTTCGGCCAGCAGGCCGGCGACAGTGCGGGCACGGGCTTTCGACAGATCGTAGTTCGACGGCAGCCGGGCCGAGAGAGAAGGCCTGGTGTTGTCGGTATGGCCGATGACGGTCACCTTGCCGGGCACGGTCTTCAGTGCGTCGCCGATACGGAGCAGCACCGGTTGCTGGCTGCGCGCCACTTCCGCGCTGCCGGACGCGAACACGCCATCGCCGCGCAGTGTGACCGTCGAGCGGTCGGCCGTCTCCGTGACGCTGACCAGCCCTTCGGCGATCTCCGGCGCCAGGAAACCGGCGAGCCGCACCGGCGCTGGACCGGGGGCCGCGACAACGGTACGGGGCGGTGCTGCCACGCGCAACGCGCCAAGCTGCGCAAACACGGGATCGGACGCGCGGTTCAGCAGCCATGTGCAGGTCAACTGCAGTATCAGCAGCACCGTGCCGGCCACGGCGGCCAGCACCCATGGCGGCACACGGCGCAGCATCGAACGGGGCGGCTCGGCGGCGCCGCGCCAGTGCAGCGACAGGTCCTGCTCGCGCGGCCCGCGCTGCTGGTGGATCAGGTGCAGCAACCGTTCGCGCAACGTGGCCAGTTGATCCTGGCCCCGGTCCAGTACGCGGTAGCGCCCTTCCAGGCCAAGCGCCAGGCACAGGTACATCAGCTCCAGCACGTCCAGGTTGGCGCGTGGGTCCTGGCTGAGGCGCTGCAGGATCAGGAAGAACTTCTCCCCGCCCCACGCCTCGTTGTGAAAGGCCACGAGCAGGCTGCGGCTGTTCCATACGCCGGCGCCCCATGGCGTACTGGAGATGGTCTCGTCGAGAAAAGTGCACAGCGCATAGCGCGCGGCGGCCACCGTCTCGCCGTCCGCGCGGGCGGCCCGCGCCGCTTTTTCAAACGCCTGCATTTCTTCGGTCAGGCGCTGGCGCAGCACTTCCATGTCCGGCGGCGCGGGCATGAAGCGCAGCGGCACGACGAGGTCCAGCAGCGCGCTGGCGGCGCGCACCAGCGGATTCAGGCCGGCGCCATGCAGCACGGCGGCTGCCCGCCAGGCCGCCGGGATCGGCTGGTCGTCATGGCGTGGCGTGGCGGCCGGCGCAGGCGGCGGACGCCTGCCGCCCGGCGCCGGCACGAGCATCGTGCGGTCGGGATCCTGCTCGTCCATCATCAGGCCGCCCTCCGTATCGCCCAGAACTGCATCAGCAGTCCGGGGAAGCTGCCGGCCACGTGCATCGCGAAGCCGGCCGAGTGGCTCAGCTGCTGCCAGTATTCGCTGCTGCGGTCCAGTTCGAAATACGTGTACCCCGCCAGGAAGGGCAGCTGGCGCGGCGCCACCGGCAGCGGACGCAGGCCGATGCCCGGCAGCTGCAGGTTGACGAGGTCGCGGATCTTTTCCACGGAGCCCAGCTTGACCTGCGGCGGGAAGCCGCTGCGCAGCTGCTCCGGCGGCATCTGCGCCTGCACGGCCAGCACGAAGGTGGCGGCGCGCAGCAGCTCCTGGTCCGGCAGCACGGCCACGCGGATGCCGAACTGGCGCTCTTCCAGCGGAATCTGCACGGCCTGCGCATCGAGCACCTGTGCCAGCGAGCGGCGCAGGTCCAGTATCAGCGGTGCGAACGATTCGGCCAGCGCGTCATGCCTGTACACGGGATAGCGCGGCGCCAGCTTGCCCGCCTGCGTGAACGTGGCCAGCTCGCCGGCCAGCTGGGCCAGTTCGCGGTACAGCGCTTCCGGATGCAGGCCGCTCGTGCCGGCCAGGTGGGCGACGAGGGGCTGCGCGCGGTTCAGCACCTGCAGCAGCAGGAAGTCGGCGATCTCCGCGGCGCCCGTGGCACCCGGCTGCGCGAGTCGGGCCGCCAGCGCTTCGCCGCGCTGGCGCAGCAGGCCAAGCAGCTCGTCCACGAAAGACCCCAGCGCCGGGGCGGCGCGCACCTGCAGCGCAGGCGGGCAGTAAGCCGCATCGAGCACCACCTGCCTGTCGGCGCGCCGTTCGACGACGCGGGCCACGCCGAGCGTCGTGTAGGCGTCGGCCACATCGTGTTCGAAGGCCAGGCGCAGGCGCAGCTTGCCGACGCTCAGCAAGGCGCTGTTGTCGAGGCCATTGCTGTCCCACGCTTCGTATTCGGTGCTGCGGTGGCGGGCGAAATTGTCGTGGTCGGGGCGGTCGTCCACTTCCGGCACGCCGTGACGGCGCGCGGGCAGGGCCAGCACCACCGTCACGTCGCGCGCATCGGCGGGAATCTCCAGCGGCAGCGGCATCTCGTCGTCGGACGGCATGCCGACCGGCGTACCGTCGGGCAGCACGGCGCTGAAGGCCGTCAGGGCCAGTTTGCCCAGCGCCAGTTGCTGCTGGTCGATCTCCAGCCGTGCCATGCCCCACCCATACGGGCGCAGCGCGCCGACTCTCGCCTCGAGCTGGGTCTGCAGGTAACGGTCATGCTGCTGCAGGTGCTGGGGCTGCAGCAGCATGCCTTCGCCCCACACTACTTTACTGTTCCACGACATGCTCTCTCGCTATGTTCAAAGTTCGGTTTGGATGGAACGGCCGCTGCGCAGCCGTTCGACCTGCTGCTCGTACGCCACCGAGAATTTTTCGCCGAACAGCCGCTGCAGGTCTTCGTCGGCATCGCGGGCCAGCTCGCCGTACGATTCGACGAGCCGGTCCCACAGCCGCGCCTTGCGGCTGCCCGCCAGCAGGCGCTCCATGCGGCCCGGTTCGGCCAGCCGCTGTTCGATGCGGGCCGGATCGAAGCGCTGCACGACCGCGGCGAGTGCCGCGCGCATGCCGGCGATGACCGCCATCTCATGGGCCTTCAGGTCGTCGAAGGCACCGTCCAGCGCGGCCAGCGGCGGCAGGTAGCCGGGCACCGGCATGCCCAGCATCTGCGTCAGCGCGCTGTCCGCATCGGGGAAGAATTTCAGCGGGTTGTTGGCGCGCGGCGCGATCATCGTCAGGTCGATATGGCTTTCCCGCTTGGTCAGCGCGCGGGCCATCAGCACGTCCATCGTGCCGGCGGTGGCGGTGCGCAGCATCTGGCCGATTTCGCGGGCCAGCTCTTCCGGTGCACGGGACGAGCGCAGGTGCGGCAGGCCCAGGCCGTCGAGCAGCGCCTGCAGCACGGCGCTGTCGGAGGCCTGCCGCGAAGGGGGCGCAGGAGCCGGCACCGGCGGCTCGGTCTTCACGGCAGCGGGCAGCAGATCGGCCATCGGATCGTAGCCGGGCGGGATGGCGGCCGGCAGTGCAAACAGCTGACGTTCCGGCGCCACGTGGTCGCTTTCGGCGCCGTGCAATACCGGCGGCGCTGCCGCGAACAGGTTCAGGCCCAGCGGGTCGCCCAGGCCGGCGTCGCCACCATGCAGGATGCGCGCACCGGCCAGGGCGTCGGTCGGGCCCACGTCCCGCGCGCGCTCCGGTTGTGCGGGCGGTTCGAACAGTGGCAACGGGACTACGGGCACCGGCGCCGGCGGCTCGAACACCGGCAGAGATGGCGCGGGTTCCGCGACCAGCATGGCCACGATCACGTAATCGCCGATGACGATGCGATCGCCGTCGCCCACCACCGATTCGGCACCGGCGCCCAGCGGCCGGTCGTTGACGACGCTGGGATTGCCGCCGCAGTCGGTGAGATAAAACGCACCGCCGCGCCAGCCGATGGCGGCATGGCTGCGCGAGATGAATTTGCCGGCATCCTCCAGCACCAGGTCGTTGCCGGGCGCGCGGCCCACGGTGCCGCCGGCTGTCGTGAAGCGCGCTTCCAGCGCAACCGCAAGCGGCTGGTTGCGGTAGGTCTGCACGCGCAGCACGAGTTCAGGCTGGGGGGCGGTGCGCAGGATCTGCGTCATGTCGCTTTCATTGTTTGCCATCGTCGGCCTCCTGTGGTGCGGCCGGCTTGGTTGGCGGGCCGGCGTCCGCCGCTTTCGCCGCAGCCGTGGCGGCCGTCGCCAGTTGCGGCATCGGCAGCGGCATGGTGGATGCGGCGATCAGCGCCGGCCCGATCGTCAGGAACGAGGCGCCGGCCTTCAGCGTGATGCTGGCGCCAGCTTCGATAACGACGTTCATGCCGGCCTTGATGTGGATTTCCATGCCGGCACCGAGCCCCGCCTTCAGGCCGCTGTGCAGGATCATGTTCTGCATGGCCGCCAGCGACAGCGAACCGTCCGTCTGCTCATTGCGGTCGCCGCCGACCTTCAGGTGCCGGTCGCCGCCGACCTGCTCGAAGCTGTCGCGCACGACGATCGTGTGCCGGTCGCGGCCCAGCCACGCCAGTGCGTCGCGGCGGATGCGCTGTTCCAGATCCCGTTCCGCATGCACGTACAGTTGCTCGGCACCCTTCTTGTCCTCGAAGCGCAGCTCGTTGCTGCCGCCGCCGCCCTTCGACGAATTGCTCCTGATCGTCGAACGGGTGGCCTGCGCGGGCAGCGGATACGGCGGCATGTTCTCGGCGTTGTAGACGCTGCCCGTGACCAGCGGCCGGTCCGGATCGCCCTCGAGAAAGCTGACGATGACTTCCTGGCCCACGCGGGGAATGAACAGGCTGCCCCACCGCTTGCCGGCCCAGCCCTGCGCCACGCGCACCCAGCACGAACTCGTTTCGTCGTCGCGGCCCAGCCGGTCCCAATGGAACTGCACCTTGATGCGGCCGTATTTGTCCGTCCAGATTTCTTCGCCGGCCTTGCCGACGACGATGGCTGTCTGCGGCCCCTGAACCACCGGCTTGCGCGTGACGGCCGGCGGACGGTATTCGTTCTGCCGGGCCAGCGCCGTGAAGGAGCACGTCAGCACCGGCTCGGGATCGGCCGGCCGCGTCGGTTCGTACGTGTCGGAAGACAGCGCGTACTGCGCGCCCACCAGCAGGAACTCGCGATTCTGCTCGCTGCGGGGATGTTCGGTGAGCCGGAACAGGCAGCCCGGATACAGGCCGCGCGCCCGCGTGGCGCCCTGCACGCGCTGGTACGTGATGTGCCGCGCATCGAGCTGCACGCGGGCGCGCGCCTCGCCGGCTGCCCGCTCGGTGTAGTTGCCCGGGTAGTCGTACAGCTCGTGGCGCGACTGCGCATGGTCGCGCACCACGGTGGATTTCACCAGCAGGTTAGCGGACGGCTTTTCGAAGTCGAAATCCTGCAGCGTCTGCACGCCCGGCTCGATCTCGCCGCCCACGCGCCACTCGTACACCACTTCGCTCTCGCGCATCGCATGGTCGGCAGCCGGCATGTACAGCAGGTTGGCATAGCCGCTGGCCGCGGTGTGCGCACCGTAGGAATCGGCCAGCACCATCGTGTGGCGGCCCGCGTCGCTGCGGAAAAAGTAATAGATGCCCTCGCGCTCCAGCAGCCGGCTGACGAAATCGAAATCCGTTTCGCGGTATTGCACGCAGTAGGGGGATGGCCGGTAGCTGCCGGACAGGCCGGACGTATCGACGTCGGCGATCGCATAGTCGGCGAACACCGCCTTGACGATGTCCGGCACGCTCTGCTCCTGGAAGATGCGGCAGTCCGCCGAGCGCGTGAGGAACCACAGCCACGGCCGCACCGTGGCCTGGTAAGTGCTGTAGCGGCCTTGCCGGCCCGTCACCGTGAAGCGCGTGATATAGCCGTGGAAGTGGCGCCGGCCGCCGCGCGGCAGGTCGATCGCCACCGTCACCGGCGTGGCCAGCAGGTCGTCCATCTGCAGGTCGGCCCGTTCGCTGTACAGCTCCAGGCTGTATTCGCTCAGCTGCGACAGCGCCTCGCTGCCGCGCATGCGACGCAGCAGCAGCACGTCGGCGCCCAGCACGCAGCTGACCGAGATCTCGCGGCGGTTCTGTGTCGTGGCCATTGCGTCAGATTGTCCTCAAGCCGGCTGCCGTCACTTCTTCTGCTCCCGCAGCCAGGCCACCGCCTGGGCACGCGTGCCGCCCTCGCGCTGGTAGTGGGCGAAGGCGCGCAGCGCATCCCGGTTGTTCAGTGCGAAATCGCGCTGCATGTCGTCGATGCCCGTCGTGACAGGCACCGCGTTGCGCGCTGCCGCTGCGTTCTTGCCGTCGCTGAGCCGGATGTGGCCGGCCATGCCGGCGCCGGGGCCGGTGATGTCCCACAACACCCACATCTTGTTCTTCAGCGTCACACGCAGGTGGTACCCCGCACCGTTGACGGACAGCGAGATGTGCGTATGCGGATCGGCGCCGCCGGCCGCGCCACCCAGCCCGCCGGCATGGACGCCGGCCGTGATGCACCAGGCATGTTCGCGCATCAGGTTGAGCAGGTCCGTTGCGGGCGCCGCCACCGGGCCGTTGCTGGTGGCATTGTTCAACAGCTCCACCGCTTCCTGTGGCTTGATGCTCTTCAGGATCGGCACATTGTCGTTGCCGGGGAAGTAAGCCTGCGTCTGGCTGTAACGGGCGACGACATCGGCGATGCCCGCCTTATTGAGCTTGTACGACATGCGTAGTCCTTTCATCGAGATTGGTTTCGTGGCCGCGCCGCTGCGGCGCAAAGCGCAGTTGGCGGTCATCGTGCGCAGGCGGCCTGCCCCGCAGCCAGCTGGTCCACCCCAGCGCCGCGGTGCCCAGCCGCAGCCCGGGCACCGCTTCCTTGTCGACGACGAGGTTGACGTCCCAGTCCAGCGCCAGGCCGGCGTACTGGCGCACCCACGCCGTCACGCGGCGCATGCCTTCGGTGCCGGGCAGCAGCTCCTTCAGTTGCGCGGCATCGACGGGGCCGATCACCAGCCGGAACTTGTGCTGCGCGTTCCACACCTGCCTGCCCAGCACCGTGGTCTGTCCCAGCACTTCGGCATCCGGCCCGCTGCGCAGCCGGCACAGGCCATCGGCCGGCAGCCGCATCCAGTGGCCGACGAACTGCTGCACCCGCACCGGCACCTGCAGGAAGTCGCCGACAATCGCGGCCAGGCCATCAGCGCTGGCGGCATGGGGCGCCAGCCGGCCGGCGTAATGGAGCTTGGCGAAATCCGGCACCGCATCGCGCTCGCGCAGCGACGGCATGCCGATGCCGATCAGCGCGCCGACATAGCCGGCAAAGCGGTCGGTGCCGGGACGATCCAGGCTGACGGCCGGCTGCGCATTCGACCAGGCCCGGTACAACAGGCTGATCATCCGGTGCTGGAATACGTCGAGGAACCGGGCCAGCGTAGGATCGGCGGCATTGCGTTCGCGGTCGCGGATGTATTCGGTGATGTGGATCGGCAGCGGGCCATTGGCGCCCAGCAGGCCGAAGAAGTTAACCAGCAGTCGGGGTGCTCCGCTGCCGTCTTCGTCGCGCTCCAGGCCGGCCAGCATCGCCGGTTCGAACGCCAGCGACGGCTGCTGGCCGAAGCGCACCGCCTCGTCGCGCGGGCGCTGCGCCTGGCCGATGCGGGGCAGTTGCGGATGCGCACATTCGAGCAGCCGCAGCGCCGCGTAGAAATCGAAATCGGCCGGCGCGTCGGCCAGGCGGTCGAGCAGCGCTGCAGGCGTTGTTGCAGGCGCTGTTACAAGCGCTGTTACACGATCACGCATTGCCCCACCCTGGCCGGCCATGCCATCACGGTGCCGCGCGCGGCGGTCCTGACGACGGTTTCGGTGAATGCATTCAGGCTCGCGTACTTGGCGAAGAACCGTTCCAGCACCATGCCCAGCACGAACACGCCGCTGCCCTCGAACGCCGCTTCATCCAGCGTGACGGTCACCTGCAGGCCGCGGCCATACGTGATCGGTCCCGCGACGGGCAGCCGGCGCACGATGGGCTCGGCCTGGATCGAACGCACACCCTCGATCTGCTTGTGGGCCGCGCTGTCCGCACTGCCGCAGTACAGCCGCAGCAGGTCACGCAGTGCGGCCGCGCCGGTCGTTGCATCCTGGTCGAGCAGCGACAGGTAGTTGAGCGACAGGTGGCTGACCAGCCGCCACGCCGTTTCGCCTTCCGCATATGATGGTGTCGGTTGCGTGGGGCCGGCCACGCAGCGCACCGACCTGACGGGCGCGCCGGTGGCGATCGTGAAGTCCGTCCTGCCGCTGCCCAATGGCATGCTAAGGACCAGATCCCGGTTGCTGCACAATGTGTCCACGCCCAGCTGGCGCAAGCCCGTGTCGAACGGCGCGGCACTCGCATCGACCAGCGACAGGAAGATCTCGCTGCCGACGTAGCTGGAGCGGGGGCCATGCCGCCGCTGGCGGTCCGACAGCCGCCGCGCATCGCGCCGCACCTGGTAGTAAGCGCCAGGCGCGGCGGCACGCAGGTCGTTGGCCCGATAAAAAGACTGGAACGTCTGCACCGCATCGGCGCCGCTGCCGTAGCCGGTCACCGCCTGCACCTGGTAGATCTCGTAGTCCATCGGCCGCGTGCGGTCCGGCACCACGTGATAGTCGGACTGCTGGTCCGACAGGTGCACGCGGTCGGCCCGTTTCGGGAACAGGTTGATGGCCGGCGTGCAGTACAGGCCGAGATTGCCGGCATCGAGCGTTTCCAGCGACGGCTCATGGCGCCTGAACAGCACCACGATCTCGATTTCGGACGCGGCACAGCGCTGCAGCGCCGCAGCCAGTCCGCCCAGTTCGACGAACATGAAGCGCTGCGGCAGCGCGAAGTATTCCTGCAGCAGCCGGTAACCCTGGAAGCTGCGCGGGCCGGGCGGCAGCAGCGCTTCGCTGTCGTCGCTGCCCATCGCACGCAGTGCGCTGCGCGGGATGAACTGGTGCCAGGCCCGCGGTGCAGCACCCGAAGGCATGGCGACGATACCCGCCGCCTGGGCCAGCAGCGCTTCGAGCAGCCGCGCCGGCAACGCATCGCTGCCGCGCAGGTACAGCGGCAGGCGGTCCAGCGTCAGTTCGTCGAAGCGCAGGCCGGCACCGGCCCGCAGCCGCAGGCGCAGCGCCGCCTTCACGCCGCCCAGGCGCGACAGGTCGATGCCGTCGAGCTGGCTGCCGCAAGCGAAGTAGCGTGCCTCGGCCAGCTCCACCGGCCACAGCGTCACGTCGTGGGCGGTGCGGAACTCGCAGGCCGTGTGGTCGTCCTTGCCCAACTGGCTGTGCAGCGGACTGCCGCGCGGCACCGTGAAGCCTTGCGCGAGGCTGCCCTCGTCCATGTCCGGCTGCAACTGCACCACCGCCATCGCCGGCGTCGGTGCCAGGTAATGGGGATACACCAGTTCCAGCAGGTGATTGGTAAAGCGGGGAAATTCCGCGTCGACCTTCAGCTGCACGCGCGCGGCGAGGAAGCTGAAGCCTTCCAGCAGCCGCTCCACGTACGGATCGGCGCAGGCCTGCGCTTCGAGCCCGAGGCGGCCGGCGATCTTCGGGAAATCGCGGGCGAACTCGCCCCCCATGTCGCGCAGGTGCTGCAGTTCGCTTTCGTAATAGCGCAGCAGGGCCGGATTCAACGTGCGCCTCCGCCTTCCATGTCGAACAGCCGCAGCTCGCCGATTTCCAGGTCCAGTTCCGTTTTCAGATAGAGCCGCTCGGGCAGCGGCTGGCCCCACAGTTCGCCGTGGATTTCAAACGCCAGCTGGTTCGGTGCCGCACCGGGCGACAGCGCGACGACGCGCACGCTGTCGCGCAGGATGCGGGGCTCGAAATCCCAGATCGCCTGGCGGATGCGGCGCGCCAGTTCCGCGCGGTCCAGGCCCGACGTGCTCTTGCCCGTCAGGTCCGGCATGCCGTAGTTCAGCACCGACTGCGCTGCCAGCGGCGCGCCATCGAGCGGCTGCACGGCCGCCAGGCCGGTGCTGTTCAGCAGCCAGCCCAGGTCGCGCAGCACGGCCCGGCGCAGGCCGCGCATCGACAGCACCCGCTTGTCGCGCGCTTCGGCCGCCGTCTGCCGGTCGTCGTCGGTCAGGCGGTCGAGCAGCGCGGGCTGCAGGCGTTCGGTGCTGAGCAGTTCGGCCATGGTCGGTAACGATCAATAGACCGCGTTGGCTTCCAGGTCCCACTTCTTCGGCGTGCCGGTGACGACGTTGTCGCCGGTGAAGGAGTCGTACTTGTAGCTGATCTTGGTGAAGTTGATCGAGAACGTTTCGCTGGGGCGCTCGCCGCCGCTGCTGGCCGAGTACGAGCTGATGATCGGGCTATCGAGTTCGATGGTCAGGAACACCTGCTGCTTCTTGTCCGAGCCGCCGGTCTGGATGAAGTGGATCTCGGCCTTGCCCAGGCTCTTGCCGCAGACGGCCTGCATGAACAGGTCGGCCGACGCGATGTCGGTGGCCTTGGTCAGCGAGATTTCCGAGAACGACGGATTGCTCGTGTCGCGGTCGGTGCCGCCACCGCTGATGGAGATGGCGCGGCCGACGCCCATCTGCAGCGCGTCGATGGTGATCCAGTCGGCGTGGCCGGCCACGTTCGACGTGCCCTTGATCTGCGTGGAGAATTTCAGAAGAATCATGATGTGCCTTTAACAGTGGTGAGTGAAATCAGGCCTTGGCCGATGGCAGTTTCGATACCAGCCGCAGCGACACGGTCAGGCCTTCGAGCTGGTAGTGCGGGCGCAGGTAGAACTTGGCGCTGTAGTAGCCCGGGTTGTCGTCGATTTCCTCGACGACGACTTCGGCACCGGCCAGCGGCTTGCGGGCCTTGTCCGCTTCGGTGGCCGTGGCCGGGTTGTGCTCGACGTAGCGGCCGATCCAGTTGTTCAGCCACACCTGCATGTCGCTGCGTTCCTTGAACGAGCCCACCTTGTCGCGCACGATGCATTTGAGGTAATGCGCGAAGCGGCAGGTGGCGAACAGGTAAGGCAGCCGCGCGCCCAGGTTCGCGTTGGCGGTGGCGTCCGGATCGTCGTATTCGGCCGGCTTGTGCATCGACTGCGCGCCGATGAAGGCGGCGAAGTCGCTGTTCTTCTTGTGCACCAGCGGCATGAAGCCGTTCTTGGCCAGCTCCGCTTCGCGGCGGTCGGAGATCGCGATCTCCGTCGGGCATGTCATGTCCACACCGCCATCGTCGGTGGGGAAGGTGTACACCGGCAGGCCTTCGACGGCACCGCCCGACTCGATGCCGCGGATCTGCGAGCACCAGCCATACAGCTTGAACGAACGGTTGATGTTCACCGCCATCGCATAGGCCGCGTTGGACCACGTGAAGTCGGTGCTGCCGGCCGCGCTGGTGCGCTCTTCGAAATCGAATTCCTCGACGGGGTTCGTCTTCGCGCCATACGGTGCGCGGGCCAGGAAGCGCGGCATCGCCAGGCCCACGTAGCGCGCGTCGTCGGAGGCGCGGAACGAGCGCCATGCGGCGTGTTCCGGCGTCTGGAAGATCTTCGTCAGGTCGCGCGGGTTGGCCAGCTCCTGCCAGGAGTCCATCAGCATCACGCTGGGATCTGCCGCCGTGATCAGCGGTGCGTGGGCGGCGGCGCCGATCTGCGCCATCTGCGTCAGCAGCTCGACGTCCGGCGCGCTGTTGTCGAAGTAGTAGTCGGCCACGAAGGCGCCATACGGCTCGCCGCCGAACTGGCCGTACTCCTCTTCATACAGCTTCTTGAAGATCGGGCTCTGGTCCCATGCCACGCCCTTGAACTTGCGCAGCGTGCGGTGCATCTCCTGCTTCGACACGTTCATCACGCGGATCTTCAGCGACTCGTCCGTCTCGGTATTGTTGACGAGGTAGTGCAGGCCGCGCCAGGCGCTTTCCACGTTCTGGAAATCCTTGTGGTGCAGGATGTGGTTGATCTGGTCGGACAGCTTGCGGTCCAGTTCCGCGATCAGGCCTTCGACGGTGGCCAGCACGTCGCCGGATACCAGCGCGGTGCCTTGCAACGCCTGTTCGGCCAGCGTGCGGACGGCGTTTTCGACGGCATCACGGGCCTTGTCGTTCTTTGGTTTGAATTCCTGCTGCAGCAGGCTGGCGAAATCGCCGCCGGTGGTGGTGGCGACGCTGGCCTGCTGCGCGCCGGTAGCTTCGGTTGCGGTGGACATGCGGGATCCTCGATGAAGTTATTCGGATGCAGATTCGGTTGGCTTCGGTGCCGACGTCAGCGCCTGCATCAGCGCCGGATCGGCCAGCAGCCTGGCGATCAGCTCCTCGGCGCCCGTCTTGCCGTCCATATAGGTCAGCAGGTTGGACAGCTGGCTGCGCGCTTCCAGCAGCCGGCGCAGCGGCTCGACCTTGCGGGCGATGGCGGCCGGCGTGAAGTCGTCCATGTTCTCGAACGTGATGTCGACGGCCAGATTGCCGTTGTCGGTCAGCGTGTTCGGCACGTCGAACGCCACGCGGGGCTTCATCGATTTCAGCCGCTCGTCGAAATTGTCGACATCCACTTCGAGGAATTTGCGGTCGGCGACGGGCGGCAGCGGCTCGACCGGCTTGCCGGCCAGGTCGGAAAACACGCCCATGACGAACGGCAGCTGGACGGTTTTTTCGGCGCCGTAGATCTCCACGTCGTAATCGATCTGCACGCGGGGCGCGCGGTTGCGCCCGATGAATTTCTGACTGCTTTCCTGTGCCACGGTTTATCTCCTTGATATCGGTGAAGGGCGGTGATGCGTTAAACCTCGTGCCGCACGCCGCTGGCATGCGCCAGCTGCGCCAGCGCATCCGGCGCAAGGTCCTGCAGCAGTTCGACGAAACTGGCATCCACCAGCCTCTTCGCGCGCTGGAACAGCAGCGGCAGCGGGCTGGCCGGTTCGTGTTCGGCGTAATACGCGCACAGGCCATCGAGCAGCCGCACGACATCGGCGCGGCTCGTGATCGTGTACACGCCGGGCGCGGCGCGCTGCACCGCCACTGCCACGGCATCCGCCACGGTGGCCTCCAGCGGCAATGCGGCTTCGCGCAGGTGTGGGCGCACTGCCGCAGCGGCGCGCGCCAGCAGCGTGGTCAGCGGCGCCAGGTCCACCGACTGGCCGGCGGCGACGTGCTGCGCCAGCTGCCGTTCGATGGCATGCACGCTGGCCAGCGCGGCGTCCAGTGCCGCCAGGGTGTCGGCCAGGTGCTGCGGTTCGGCCGCGGCGAAGGCGGCATCGATGACGGCCTGCGTCACTTTCGCCGGCGGCTCCGCATCGGTTTGCGCCGCGTCGATGTCGCGCAAGGTGAAGCTGCCCAGTGCGCGCACTTGCACCAGCGGCGCATCGCGCAGTTCGCGCAGCAGCTCGCCCGGTGCGGCCAATGCGGCCAGCACGTTGACGCGCAACATGGGATCGAAATCGTCTTCCGCTTCCAGTTGCGGATGCACCGTTTGCCACTGCTGTGCGAGCAGCTGCGCAAGTAAATCGAGGCCGGTGGCCAGTCCGCTGACGCCTTCGAGGCCGAGCAAAGCGCGGGTGTAGGCAACCGTCACGCGCAGGTCGCGGGTGCTCTCCATCAGCTGCAATGCCAGCGCGTGCGCGGCGCGCCAGTCGGGCGGCTGCGCCGCCGTGATCGTGCTGCCGTATTCGACTTCGGGCGTGCCGCGCACCGCCGCCTCCAGCGCCTGGAACAGCGGGTCGTATTCGAGGTTCGCGCCGCTTGGCGCGGTGTCGCTCAGTGGCACGGCGAAGGCGGCGTAAGCGGTTGGTGTGGTCTCGTTCATTTTTCGTTCGTGCCCGGTTGATTCAGCAGGAGATACGCGCCCGGCGGTGAACTGGATGCAGCGGATGCAAAGAACGCCCGTCGCCAACGCATGCGCTGCACGCCGGCAAATTGGGGGACAGCCGGATCGCCGGGCCGCCCTGTTTGTCAGGAAATGTTGCTCGAAAAATGGGGTCTGTCCCCATTTTCTGAGCAATGTTGCTGTCAGGCGCTGCCGGCAGCTGCGTCGAAGCGCGCCAGCACGGCCGTGATGTTGTCGCGGCTGCTGTGCTGCTTGGCCAGGGCGATGAGGTGTGCGCATGCCGCGTCGGATTCATCGCCTGCATCGGCGAGCGCCTGCTGCAGTTCCGCGTGCGGCACCCAGCCATGCAGTCCGTCGCTGCATAACAGCAGCAGGTCGCCGGCGCGCACGGCATGTACCGCAATGTCGGGGACGACCGTCGCCGCCGGCCCGACCGCCTGCAGCAGCAGGTTCTGCGGCGGCAGCGCGCCGGGCGTGCCGGCTTCGAGGGCGAGCTGGTAAGCGGTGTGGTCGCGTGTCAGCTGGTGCAGCACGCCGTCGCGGTAGCGGTACAGGCGGCTGTCGCCGACGTGGAAGGCCACGATCGCCGCCAGTTCGGGCAGCCACTGCCAGCCGGTCAGCGTCGTGCCCATACCGTGGCCGTCGGCATGGCCGCGCGCGCGGTTCTCGCGGTACAGCGCGGCGTTGGCACGGGCGATCGCACGCTGCAGGTCGGTGGTGTGGCGCCAGCGCAGGTCCACCTCGGTGGCATCCGGATCGGGCGACGGCGCATCGATGCCGCTGCCCGCCACGAGCGCTTCGCGCAGCGCGGCGAGCGTGCCGGCGCTGGCCTGCTCGCCCGCCTGGTGGCCGCCCATGCCGTCGGCCACGGCGGCCAGGCCCAGTGCGGTGTCGATCAGGAAGCGGTCTTCGTTGTGGCGGCGGATCGGGCCCGTATCGCTCACGCCGTGTACGTGCGCCAGATGCAGTGGCACGGCGGCCGGGGGAATGTCGGTGTGCTGCATTGGTCTGGTTCGGAGCGGGTCTGGCAGAGATACGCGCAGGGAACCGGGATGGATGCGCCACGCCCTTCCTTAGGCAGAGAGGACTTGCAACGTAGAAACTTTAATTGATACAATTATAGTTTCGTTCTATGACATTCAAATAATTGATAGTGAGCCATACGATAATTCGATTGGCGGGTCGCGCCCGGCTGTTGCACGATGCGCGCCATGGAAATGATTACCGAAAGGCGAGCTCACCTCGCCAACCTGTTGGCTGCCGTGGCCGGTGGCAGCGAACATGCGTTCAACGAACTGCACGGGCTGACGCGGGCCTATCTGCACAATGTCGCGCTGCGCCTGCTGGGCTCGCAGGTGCATGCGGAAGAGGTGCTGCAGGAAGCGTATGTCAACGTGTGGACCAGTGCCCACCGCTTCCAGCCCACCTTCGGCAGCCCGATGACGTGGCTGATCACGATCGTGCGCAACCAGGCGCTGAGCCTGCTGCGCAGCCAGCGGCTGGAGCGCCAGTGGACGCTGCAGGCCGACGACCCGTCCGCGCTGGAAGAAGCGGCGGCGGCCGACAGCGACGAAGCCGACCCGATCCGGCAGGCCTTTTACGCGTCGCTGCGCGACCGGCTGCCGGCCGCGCTGGCCGAACTGGAACCGGGCCAGCGCCAGAGCATCGCGCTGACGTACGGCCAGGGCATGGCCCATGCGGAATTGTCGCAGCACCTGGACGTGCCGCTGGGCACGGTGAAAAGCTGGTTGCGGCGCGGTCTGCTGCGGCTCAACCACTCGCTGGTGCGGGAGCGCACGGCGGCCGCCCAGCTGCCATTCGGGGAAGAGCGCGGCGTGCAAGGTAACCGGTTACAGTGCTAGACTTACTTGTTGTCATCCGACAGAGCGCCCAATCCATGAGTACCGTCACCGACCCCTTTGCTTCCGCCGTTCCCGCGCTGGTGCGCCACCTGCCGCTGCCGTTGCGCGGCGCCGACCTGCCGCTGCTCGTCTCGCTGGACGTTCTGCTGGAAGAGTGCAACGTCACCCGCGCGGCCGCCCGGCTGCACGTCAGCCAGCCGGCGCTGTCCACCCAGCTGGCACGGTTGCGCACCTTGTTCGACGATCCACTGCTGGTTCCCTCCGGCAACGGACGGGGCCTGGTGCCGTCGCAGTTTGCGTTGAGCCTGCACCGGCGGCTGCAGCCGGCGCTGGCCACGCTGTCCGCGGCGGTGCGCTTCGATGTCGACGAATTCGTGCCGGAAAGCCATGCGCGGTGCTTCAATATCGCGGCGTCGAACACGGCGGCGGCGATGCTGATCCCGGCGCTGACGGGCCGGGTGCAGGCGCTCGGCAACCGCGAACTGAAGATCGTCGTGGCCGAAACGGGGTCCAGCAAGCTGGCCAGCCAGCTGGAAAAAGGCGATATCGACGTGTGCATCAGCGCCGCCTGCCTGCTGCCGCCCGGCCTGCGCATCGCCAACCTGCTGACCACGCCGCACGTGCTGGCGCAGCGGCGCGGGCATCCGCGCGGCACGGCGCCGGTGACGCTGGAAGAATACTGCACGCTCGACCACATCAATGTGGCGCGCGAAAGCAGCCTGCAGGGTTATATCGACGAACAGCTTTATCGGCAGGGCCATTCGCGCCATGTGACGATGGCCGTGCGCGATTTTTCCGCCGTGCCCGCGCTGCTGCGCGCGAGCGACCTCGTCTGCACGTTGCCGGCGCAGGTGTGCACGGCACTGCAGGCCGACGTGGAACTGGTGGAGCTGGCGTTTCCCATCACGACGTTTACGCTGTGCATGGCGTGGCATCCCCGCAGCGACGACGATCCGGGCGCGCTGTGGCTGCGCCGGGAACTGGAAGCGGTGGCCGCGCCGTTTGCCGGCTGATCCTTCAGATCGGCCGGTTGTTCAACGCCGCCAGATAGCCGGCGGCAGCGGCGTCGCAGCAGGCGCCGTCTTCGTGCGTTGCCAGACTGGCCAGCAACGCCTGCGCCCGCGCTTCCCTTGCCAGGTGATTGCGCCGGCTGAACCAGGCGACGCCGCCGCCGGCCGCGGCACCGGCCGCCACCACCGCCAGCGTCAGCGCCACCTGCGTGCGCGCGGCAGCCGTGCCCACCGACATCAGCTGCGGCACCCCCGCCGCCAGCGCACTGCTGACGAAAGCCGTGCGCATGCCGGCCGCATAGCGGCGCTGCCAGTGCAGGCGCACCGGCAGCAGCGCCGCTTCGCTGCGGGCGATTTCACCGAGCAGCCTGTCCTGCACGGACGGCACCTGCGGCACATCGTGGCCGGCACGCTGGCTCATTGCAACGGCGGGTAACGGCTCAGCGCAGGCGGCGCGCCAGCAGCGCGAAGCCGGCCAGCAGCATCAGGTAGGTCTGCGGTTCCGGCACGGGCAGCGGCACGCCGCCCAAGGTGACGCCGTCGAAGGCGAGGCCGGACTGGTAGGCGGTATCGTCCCAGTTGACGACGCCGAATTCCAGGTAGTACTGGCCGGCCGATGCGATCTCGTACGACGAAGCGATCCAGCCCGTGTAGCCGCAACCCAGGTCGTAGCACGTGCCGGAATCCTCGCCCAGCGGGCTCCACGAAGGCGCGCCGCCGACGATGTCAACCTGCAGCGGGGTCAGCGTGGCATCCGCGGCCGGCATGTCGAAGCCGGGAATGGCGGAACCCGCCGGCGTGGTGCGCGCGGTGAACAGCAGCGCGACCTGCTCGCCATTGCTGTCCAGCAGGCGGGCCCACGCGAAGTCGGTGTACTCGGAGCCATCGCTGGTGATGTAGTTGAAGCGGAAGTCGAGCGCCTGGCCAGCCGTGGCATTGAACAGCGTCGAGACGAGGCGCGAACCGTTGGTGACGCGCTCGCCATCGGTCACGCCCGGCAGCGATACCGTCTCGGCACCGTTGTAGGTGGAGATATAACCGTAGTTCGTGCCGCCGGACGGGGCCAGCGTCACGTCGCCGTCGGCGCCGGCGGTGCCGCAGGTGCCGGTGCATTGCCAGCCGCCCGGCAGGCCGGTTTCAAACCCCTGCGCCTGCGCAGAGGACCAGCCCAGCAACACCACCGCGCAGGCGGCCAGACTGCGTACACCAAGTTTTACGACTGAGTTCATTGTGCGTTCCATTTTTAAGAAGAACGCAGCGCAGAGCAATTAGCATGCCGACAACTATAACGTATTGATTTTTATCAAACGTCACTTTGAATAGTGACCGTTTTTACTGCTGAGCTGTAAAGTTTGCCGACAGCCTTGGCGCGTCAGCCCGGCAGCGGCGCTTCCGCCGGCACCAGTCCCTCGGCCAGCAATTCCTGCCAGAATTGCGCGGGAATGCTTGCGGCGATCAGTGCGGCATTGCGGCGCAGGTGTTCCGGGCTGCTGGCGCCGGGAATCGTGGCGGCAACCACCGGGTGGGCCGCGCCGAACTGCAATGCCGCAGCCGCCAGGTCCACATTGTGGCGGGCCGCCACCTGGCGCAGGCGCTCGCGGTGCGCGACCTGCTCCGGCTTGGCCGGCGCGTAATCGTAATGGTCGCCGCCGGCCAGGAAGCCGGAGTTGAACGGCCCGCCCAGCACCACGTGGGCGCCGCGCTCGGCGCACAGCGGGAACAGCTCCGCCAGCGGCGTGGTCTCCATCAGCGTGTAGCGGCCGGCCAGCAGGAAGATGTCCGGGTCCGACTGCTGCAGCGCGCGCAGGCACGGTTCGACGGTGTTCACGCCCAGCCCCCAGCCCTTGATGATGCCTTCCTCGCGCATCCTGACGAGGCCTTCGAACGCACCGCCGGGGCCGGCCGCGATGCGGAAGTATTCCTCGAACCGGTCGCCGACGGCTTCGCGCGACAGGTCGTGCACGTAGACGATGTCGATGCGGCCCAGCGCGAGGCGCTGCAGGCTGTCTTCGACGGCGCGGCGCGCGCCATCGGCGGTGTAGTCGATCACCCGCTTGAACGGCATCGTGGACACGAAGGGATCGGCGATCTCGCCCGCCTGGTCGGGCACCAGCCGCCGGCCCACCTTGGTGGACAGCGTGTACTCGTCGCGGGGACGGTTGCGCAGCGCCTGGCCGAGCCGGTGTTCGGACAGGCCGGTGCCGTAGTGCGGCGCCGTGTCGAAATAACGGATGCCGGCATCCCACGCGGCATCGACGGTGGCGCGGGCGGCGTCATCGCTGGTGGTGTGGTACATGTCGCCCAGCCCGGTGCCGCCGAGGCCCAGGCGCGTGATCGGTTGATAGCGTTGCGTCAAAACGGGGTCCTTTCCTGTGGTTCGGAAGAGGCCGGCGTCATCGGCCGGCCGAACCCCATGCTACACCCGGCACCGGCGCGCACGGTTCAGGCGTGCGCGCGCTAGGTTAGCTGGCCAACGGAACCCGGCGCCGCGCCAGCACGCCCACGCCGGCCAGCCCCGCCAGCAGCATCAGGGCGGCCGACGGCTCCGGCACGGCGCTGATGCTGATCGCGCCACTGCCGCCGGCGGTGATGCTGAACTGGCCGAAGTCGTCTTCGCCGCCGTAGCCGGCCACCACGTAGACGTAGTGGCGCCCTGGCTCCATGGCCGCCATCATTGCCGTCAGGTTCCAGCCGCTGTGGCCATCCGCCCCCATCAGGTTCTGCAGCGGATTCTCGGGATTGAAGCTGTCCTGGTAGAAGAACGATGCGCAGTTGAATTCGCAGTGCGTGATGAAGGTGTATTGCCAGTCGCTGGCCGATACCGTCACGTCGAACGCCTGGTAAGGCGTGGCGGTGATCAGCGGACCGGGGCCGCCCCAGTCGCTGGGCCGGTAGAACGTGGGGCCGCCGGTGGTGTCGCCGGTGACCGTGACGACATCGGCGCTGGCCTGCTGTACGGCGCCGGCCAGCAGCAGGGCCGCCATGCAGGCGGAGCGGAAGATCTGTGCGAGTGTCATCGGGTTCTCCTTATTGGGCAGGCAGGGATTTGCGGCGGCGGGCTGCAGCGCCGACGCCAAGCAGGCCGGCACCCAGCATCAGCCACGTGGAGGGTTCCGGCACGGCGGCAATCGCCGTCACCGTGAACGCGCCGGGGCCGGAAATCGTCGTGCTGAAGAAGCCCGATTGCGTGGCGTCTTCGCCGGTGATCACCAGCGTGTAGTGGCCCGGATCCAGCGGCCCGCCGAAGGCTGCCGTCGACCATCCCACGTAGTTGCCGTTGGCGTAGAAGAAGTTCTCCGTGGGCGCCAGCGGATCGAAGGTGCCCGTGTAGATGTACATCGAGCAGTCGAAGCTGCACGTGGTGGAGAAATTGAACGGGTTGCCCGCCTCCAGGATGTTGACGTCGAAGGCGCGGTAGGTGGTGCCGGGATATTCGAAGTCCGGGTTCCAGCTGCCCGGATCTTCCTCGATGCGGGTCCATGTGGGGCCGCTGGTGGTGTTGCCGGTGAAAGTTGTGATGTGGGCGTTGGCCGAATTGGCCATGCCGGCCAGCAGGGCCGCCGCCAGCAGCGCGCGGCGCAGGTGAGACGAAGCTTGCATGAATTCTCCAGGGGTGATGGTGCAAAGGAAATTCCGGGAACAGCAGCGAGGCATCGATATCCGCCCCGGTAATTATCTTATGATTAACTTAAATGGGCAGGCCAGCGCGGCATGACACCCTCCCCCATTTGCCGTACCGCCCGTTGTATTTAGATGACAACTTTCTGTTCTCCGGGAATAAAGCTGTTTCGCGGGGCGGCCATCCGGTGCGCGGGCTCGGCCGATCGGCCGGTATACTCGCGATCAAACGTGCATATCAAACGGACAACCTTCGTCCGGCCATCCCCTTCCGCGCAATGCCGCGGACACTGCTGATCCGGCTCCCGGCCCGGTCGCTCCCCGCATTGCCATGCAAGTGAAAGGAAACGTCTTGTTCGTCAAAAACATCCTGCGCCGATTGCTCATTCCGCTGCTGGCCGTCGCCAGCCTGCACGCCGCCGCCCTGGCGGCCCCCGAACCCGAGACCGTTGCCGCCGTCGTCAATCCCGATCCGCTCGGTCGCGAGACGCCCCGCTCGGCCGTGTCCGGCCTGCTCGAAGCGCTGGGCCAGAAGGACTTCGACCGCGCCGCCGATTACCTCGACCAGCCCGCCGCCGGTGCCGGCCGCCAGCGCGTGGCCGGCCCGGAACAGGCGCGCCGCCTGCTGGTGTTGCTCGACAGCGGCGGCTCGCTGAAGCCGTTCGCGTCGCTGTCCAACGATGCCACCGGCCGCATCGACGACGACCTGGCCATCGACCGCGAAGACGTGGGCGAGATCACCGTCAAGGGCGAGAAAGTGCCGGTGCTGCTGGCCCGCGGCCCGGACGATGGCCAGCAGGTGTGGCGCGTGTCGCGCGAAACGGTCGCCCAGCTCGTCAAGGCCACCGACCAGGTGCCGGCCGACGCGGCGAAGGAAAGCGGGATCTCCGTCGCCGGTGCGCCGCTGATGGACTGGCTGCTGCTGATGGGCCTGGCCGTGGTGACGTTCGGCGGCCTGTGGCTGCTGTGCACCATCGTGCTGGGCGCCATGCGGCGCCTGGTGGCCGATCCCGCCGCGAGCAGCAGCTTCCGCTTCGGCCAGGCCTCGCTGCCGCCACTGAGCCTGCTGATTGCCGTGGGCGTCTTCTACAGCTGGGCGGGCCAGTTGCCCGTGTCGATCGTCGCGCGGCAGGCGCTGCTGCGCTACACCGGCGTGGTGGCGGTGGTTGGCGTTGTGTGGTTCGGCCTGCGGCTGATCGATGCGATCGCCGACCTGGCCATCGCCCGCACCCACGGCCGGCAGCGGCAGCAGGTGATCTCGGTGATCACGCTGCTGCGGCGCACCGTCAAGGTGCTGCTGATCGCGGTGTCGTGCGTGGCGGTGCTCGACACGTTCGGCATCGACGTCACGGCCGGCATCGCCGCGCTGGGCATCGGCGGTATCGCCCTCGCGCTGGGCGCGCAGAAGACGGTGGAGAACCTGGTGGGCAGCGTCACCGTGATTGCCGACCGGCCGCTGCAGATCGGCGACTTCGTCAAGGCGGGCGACATCGTCGGCACGGTCGAAGACGTGGGCATCCGCTCGACGCGCATCCGCACCGGCGAACGCACGCTCGTGACGATTCCCAATGGCGACCTGTCGGCCCGGCAGATCGAGAATTTCGCCGCGCGCGACCGCTTCCTGTTCAATCCCGTGATCGCGGTCGAATACACCGCGTCGTCCGTCAAGCTGCGCGAGGCGATCGGCATCGTCCAGCAGGTGCTGGCCACCCACGCCCACATCGCCGAAGGCTCGCGCGCCCGGCTGGCGCGGATCGGCGAGCGCTCGTTCGACATCGAGGTGTTCTCATACATCGACGTGCGCGATTTCGGCGAGAGCGTGGTGATCCGCGAGGAGCTGCTGCTCGCCATCTACGAACGGTTCGAGGCGGCCAGCATCGGCCTGGCCTTCCCGCTGCAGACGATCCTGCAGCCGGACAGCCGGCGCGGAGTGTCGCTTGCCAAGGCACCCGAAGCAGAGACGGCGTAGGGGACTGTCCCCGGCTTCATGGGGCCTGTCCCCGGGGTTGCAGTTTGCTTGATCAGTCGCCAAGTCAAAAACAACCCCGGGGACAGGCCCCTTGGGGGACAGTCCCCAACCCATAGGCTCATCACATTGAAAATATGCATCCAGCTACCACCGCATCGCCCTTGCGCCGCGCCCTCCACTGGGCCGGCCTGCTCCCCTTCACGCTGGCCCTGCTCCTGTGCGGCCTCTTCGGCGCACTGGCCCTCTGGTATCGGTTGCCATTGCCTGCGGCCGCCAACGGCGCCGCGGCGCTCGCATGGGCAGTGGCGGCGCTGGCCGCCATCATCTTCTCCTGGCGTGGCCGCGCGCGGGTAGTGCTCGTTGCCGCCATCGTCGCAATGGCGCTGCTGCTGGCGTGGTGGAGCACCATCGCACCGTCGAACCACCGCGTATGGGCCGACGACGTGTCCCGCCAGCTGGCCGGCCGCATCGACGGCGACGTGGTCACGCTGGAAAACGTCCGCAATTTCAACTGGCGCACCGACGAAGATTACGATGCGCGCTGGGAGACCAGGCAATACCGGCTGTCCGCACTGCGTTCGGTGGACATGGCGGTGTCGTACTGGATGGGCCCCGCGATCGCGCACACGCTGGTGTCGTTCGGCTTCGACGACGGCAAGGGCGGCATCGAGCACGTGGCCTTCTCCGTTGAAATCCGCAAGGAAAAGGGCGAAGCGTTTTCCGCGATCGCCGGCTTCTTCAAGCAGTTCGAACTGGGCCTGGTCGCGGCCGACGAGCGGGACATCCTGCGCGTGCGCACCAATGTGCGCGGCGAAGACGTCTACCTGTACAGCGTGCGCATGACGCCCGCTGCGATGCGCTCGCTCTTCCTGGCATACGTGGATGAAGCGGCGCAGCTGCGCAAGGCGCCCCGTTTCTATGACACGCTGACGGCCAACTGCACCACCATCGTGTTCGACATGGCGCGCCACATCGTGCCCGGCCTGCCGATGGATTACCGACTCGTCGCCTCCGGCTACCTGCCGGAATATCTGTACGACCTCGGCGCGCTGGCGCCCGGCAAGGATGTCGCCACGCTGCATGCGGCTGGCCACATCACGGATAGGGCACGGGCCAATGGCGAGTCGCCGCAGTTTTCCGAGATCATCCGGCAGGGCGTGCCGGCGGTGCCGGCAACCTCCGGGAACGGACCTGGGTAGCCTGCCAGCCGATCCACGTGCAATGGTGCTGTCGGTCAGAGCTCCGCGTACCTGGGCAGCAGATCCTGGTCGACCAGGCGGATCTCGATGGCATTGGCGATCCTGACATGCTCCGGGTTCTCGTCCGAGAACGGCTCGTCCGTGACGCTGACGACAATGGTGCCGATCTGCTTTTTATCGGCACCGTGGACCGGCACGAGGGCGCGCGCCTCCGGTACCTGTTGAACGGTGAGTACCCGGGGCAGATAAAGCATCCAGCCGATGCCGGGGCGGTCCTTGAACGTTTTCTTGTCGAAGTAACCGCTCGTCTCGACACATACACCTGAGGATTTCCAAAGTGATGCCGCGTTTTTCACAAGCTCCGCAGCGGCTTTCCAGTCGGCAGTAAAGGCATCGGATTCGGTATTAAGCGAAACCAGACTGACTGCCGGTTCAAGTCTGCCGAAGAATTTGATTGATGCGCCGTCACCATCATCATCATGTCCATTCCACATGCTGACGATACGAGGATCCACTTCGTTCTTCAATTTTTCGTTTAACACTGCGAGTGCCGCAGCCGTGGGACCGGTCGCGTCAAACACCTCATACAGAAACGCGTCCGCCCTGGATTTCCCCTTGAGCAGCCAGCCCGTGAGCGTGGAAGAAGTCGATGCGAGCACAGAACTGAATACATATAGCTCATTTAGTATCTCCTCCACCTCGAGGTGTCCGATGCTGCGGAAATACACGGTCATTTCAATGGGTTTTTTCATGGCTGGTATACCGATTCAATAGGAAGTAGCATTTTGATAAGGGCGACAGAGAAATAACGATAGCTCATCGGTTCCATGAAGTACCAGTACAACTGCACAGGTGGCATTGGCTTCGCAACAGCGGACTGCCTCGATGCTTCCAGAAAAATTGGATCGTCACCTTCCCACCACTTCTGCGGATCCCCAGAGGAGTTGAAGAACTGATCGTACTTCGCTTTCGCTTCCTTGAGTCTGCATTGGCTGGAGTCGAATCCGTCGAAAGTCACGCCGCCGAACTTCCACTCGGTAATAAAGCCAGGCCCAACTGGCAGCCCACCGACGCGTGCCTGATAGGCGATCGTTATCGCTGACCAGCCGGTCGTCATCCGGTTGAATGGAGCGCCTGTGTCTGGGGGGCATTCCTTGCATTTTTCCTTGCTGAGGGTCTGTGCATCCGTGCGCGCAATCGGCGTGGCCCTGGCTTCGTCGGCTTCCTTCTGCCGCTTGCGCGCGGCGTCGGCAGCGGCGCCGGCGGCCGTGCCGACACCCAGCCCCACGAGCACGCGCGTTGCTACCGCCTCGATTGCTGGAGTCGCCAGTGACACCATCAACGATCTCCTTCAAGTTTCTTGTTTACTACGGCAAGCAGGTCATCGAGCCGTTGTTCCGGCGTGGCGCCCTGTTTGCGCAGATAGGCATCGACCAGCGGGTCGTCGTGGATGCCAGGCGCATCGGCCGCCAGATAGAGAAGGCGCACGATATGCGGCGTCGACGTGAACCCGATACGGACCGCGTAGTCATGCGCTGCCTGCATGCGGTTCTCGACAACGGCGCGCCCCGGCCGGTCCAGCATGTCGGGACGATTGCCAAGAAACTGGTCGCACACGGCAACGACGAACTGGTGCATGTCGCGCGCTTGAAGTTCTTCCCACTGAGCTTGGCTAAACTTGAGCATGCTGCCTCGCTATGCAGACCCTCTGCCCCTTGTGCAGCAAATGCCATTCGTAGATGTGGGCGAAGAACGTTAGCCGCTGGGCGGAGTCGAGCACCCCGGCCAAGTTCGCCAGCACGCGCGGATCCCAGAAGCGCAGCAGCGCAGTGCGTCCATCCGGTAGTTCGGTATCGAGGTTCAGTTGCAGCAGTTGTGCCAGACCATCCAGGGTTTGCGGGGCAATCAGCCAACTGACCGCGGGGGCTGCACGTTCCAGTGTCGCCAACGCATCCACCAGCGCCGTGCCAACCTGTTCAGCATCGATCAACCATGGTCCCGCATGCGCCAGGGCTGCGTCCGGGGTGCCGACGAACAGGGAAACAAGCCCTTCGCGTGCTCTGAAGTCTTCGCCGCTGTGCGCGCGATATTGCACGCCATCGACCAGCGCATACAGTCGCAAAGCACCGCTGCCCAGCTTCAAATGCGCGAAGCGCGTCACTATGTCCGGTTGCGTTTTCAAGCGCGCACCACGGTCGCGCTGCCGGTGGCGGCAGCCTTTTGCAGACAGTCCAGGCAGACACCTGATGTCGTATTGGCAGCAATCCCGGACGCGTCGATCAAGGCGTCGGATTTTTCCTCCGCCGCAGGATCACCCAGTGACGACTCGTTCGACCAGGTCGTGGTGATCTGGCTGGAGATCAGCTTGGCTCCGCAGGCTGTTGAATCCATGTGGCGCGCATAGCCGTTGCCGCTGCCGTCCACCAGATCGCTGGGCCCGGATGCGATAGCGAAGAGGCCTTTGCACCGCGGGCAAACCGTCATGTCGCCAACTCGGGCGACATGCTTGCCATTGATATCGAAGGTGAGATCGGCACTGATGACCGTGCCACCGTGACTTGTCTTGTCGCCCATGACGATGAGGGGTTTGCTCAATTGGTGCTCCCGAATAGGACGCCGTAATGCGATAAGTTGCATTAAAACATATTTTTTCGAACAACCCCACAATCACGATTCAGGATTTAGGTGGCTGCTCGTCACGTGACCAGTGCAAGCATGTCCAGCAACTAACGGAGTAATCACGCCGGCAACCGCACCAGCGCAATCAACCCGCCGTCCGGATGATTCGACAGCTCCAGCCGCCCGCCATGCCCCTCGATGACGCCGCGCGCAATGCCGAGGCCGAGCCCCATGCCGCCGTCGTTCTGTTCGCGGCCATGGGCCAGCCGCACATAGGGATCGAACAGACTGCCCAGTGCATCTTCCGGTACACCGGGCCCGTGGTCGCGCACGCTGACCAGCACCCAGCCCGGTTCCTCGCTGACGGAGATTTCGGCGCGGGCGCCATAGAACAGCGCGTTGTCCAGCAGGTTGCCCAGCGCCCGTTTCAGGGCCAGCGGCTTGCCGCGCACCGTCACGCCGGACGGCGTGTAGCCCACCGCGTGGCCGGCCAGCTGGGCGCTGCGCACCATGCGGCCCAGCAGCGCGTCGAGCTTGATCTCGGCGGGGTTCTCGTGGATGTCGCTGTCCTTCACGCATTGCAGCGCGCCTTTCACCATCATGTCCAGTTCGTCGAGGTCTTCTTCGAACTCGTTGCGCAGCGCCTCGTCATCGAGCAGTTCGGAGCGAAGCTTCAGCCGCGTGATCGGCGTGCGCAGATCGTGGGAGATCGAGATGAACAGGCGCTCGCGGTCATCGATATAACGGCCGATCCGTTCGCGCATGGCGCTGAAGGCACGGGCCGTGTTGATGAATTCGCGGCTGCCCGTTTCCGGCAGCGGCTGCGTGCCGTCATCGTGACCCTGGCCGAAGGCGGCGGCCGCATCGGACAACGCCGCCAATGGCCGCGTGATCGAGCGCACCACCAGCAAACACAGTAACAGCACGACGGCCAGCGACAGGCCTTGCGGAATCAGCCGGTCCCACGCGAACGGATCGCTGCTGCTGAGGAAATACGGGTTCGGCATCAGTGCCGCCATGTACAGCCAGTTGCCCGGCTCGATCTCCGTCTGGATCACGAGGATCGGCGCGGGATCGGGCTGCAGCAACAGCACGTGCTGCACCCACGAATTGGGCAGGTCGTTCAGGCGCACGTCGTGCTCCGCCACCACGAGCTTGTCCGGCCACGCAAACGCCAGGCGGAAGCCGGGCGAATTCGGCAGGTCGCTTTTCAGCGTCGAGCCGACGGTGGCGATCACGCTGTCGGCCAGCGGGTGCGCGGCGATCTGCTCGACCGGCACGTAGGCGTGGTTCAGGTTGACGAAGAAGCGCGTGCCGCCCATCTCCCGCAGCTGCTGGATGATCAGGCTGCGGTAGGCCGGCGGCAGGCTGCGGAAGAAGCGGATCGCGCCGGCCGCGCTGTGCGCCACGTACTGGGCGGCCGACTGGGCCTCGACCTGCGACTTGGCGCGCAGCTGACTGGCCCAGATCGCGCTCGCCGCCAGTTGCGTGACCAGCACGCCGGCCACCATCACCAGCGTCAGGCGGCCCAGCAGCGATGCGGGCCACAGGCGCTGCAGCCGGCTAGACACTGGACACGCTGACGTCGGCCGAGAACACGTAGCCGGCGCCGCGCACGGTCTTGATCAGCGCGGGCTGCTTGCCGTCGTCGTTCAGGCGCAGCCGCAGGCGGCTGATCTGCACGTCCAGCGAGCGGTCCAGCGGACCGGCATCGCGGCCGCGCGTCTCCTCGCACAGCAGGCTGCGGTCGAGGATCACGCCGGGGTGCTCGGTAAAGTATTTGAGCAGCTGGAAATCGAGCCCCGTCAGCGGCACGGGCTGGCCGGCGCTGTCGGTGACCTTGCGCTCCATCAGGTCCAGCGTGAAGCCGACGAAGCGGTGATAGCGCACGGCCGGTGTTTCCGCGGCCGAGCGGCGCAGGATCGCCTTGATGCGGGCCAGCAGCTCGCGCGGGCTGTAGGGCTTGGCGATGTAGTCGTCGGCACCCAGTTCCAGGCCGACGATGCGGTCCGTCTCGTCGGAACTGGCGGTCAGCATGATGATCGGCACATTCGAGCGCTGGCGCACATGCTTGCACAGCACGAAGCCGTCCGTATCGGGCAGCATCACGTCGAGGATCACCAGCGACAGCTGGTCGGCATGCGTGTGCAGTTCGGCCATGAAGCTCTCGCCGTTGTGCGCCAGGATCACTTCGTACTGGTTCTTTTCCAGGTAGGTCTTGAGCAGCACGCGGGTCTTTTGGTCATCGTCTACGATCAGGATCTTGCGCACGTGGGGCCTTTTGATTTCTGAGATTGAACAGCCGGAACAGGGCCGCCAGGCGCCGCTGCGCCTCGGCCACCGGTGCCCGGTCGTCGCTGAAAAAACGGTGGATCTCGGCGATGATGGCGTCGCGGCTCGCTTCGTCGCCGGCCATGCGGTGCACCAGGCTGGGCGCCTGCACGGCTGCGCCCTGCGCGAAGGTGGTCCACGAGGCGCGCGCGCAACTGTCCATCAGCGCGGGATCGGCATCGCGCCGCACCGGCACGCCACCCTTCAGCGCGTTGAAGTCTGCCTGCAGCGCCGGCGTGACGAGCAGCCGCGCCATCTTTTCCTGTGCCGCCATGTGGCTGTAGTCGCCGGCGAACATGGCCAGCGTGTCGACGCTGTACAGGTGGTACTGGCCGGTGCCCGGTGCGGCCGCGCAGCCGAAATCCTGGTCCGGCAGTTGATGGTATTCCGCCAGTTCGGCGGTGGCCCAGTCGCCCATGATGAGCATGCCGGCCTGGCCGCGGGCGAAGCGGGCCACCATGTCGGTCCACGGCCGTTCGTCCAGCTGGCCGGCGATCCAGCCTTTGACGGTGCGCAGGCGTTGCAGGGCTTCGGCGGTGCGGCGGTCGGCGGCGGCGGCCGGATTGCGGTCGACGAACAGCTCGCGGTAGAAGGCCGGGCCGCTTTCGGCCAGCACCAGGTTCTCGAACAGCGCGGCCACCTGCCACGCCTGGCTGCTTTGCGCCAGCGGCTCCACGCCGGCGGCGCGCAGCTTCTGCACGACGGCGACGAAGTCGTTCCATGTCTGCGGCGGCGCCAGTTTCAGGCGGGCGAACAGCGCGCGGTGGTAGTACAGCGTGTTGACGCGGTGGATGCCCAGCGGCGCGGCGACGATGTGCTTGCGGTGCGCGATCAGCGCCTGGATGGTGGGGAACAGGAAGCTATGCCAGTTGCCGGCGGCGGCCACGTTGTCCAGTTCCAGCAGCAGGCCCATGTCGGCCCATTCGGCGATCGACGGGCCGATGATCTGCGTGGCTTCCGGCGCATCGCCGGCCAGCACGCGGCCCTTCAGCACCTTGCCGGCACCGAGGCCGGCACCGCCGGGAATCGCCGCATCCAGCCACTCGATGCGTTCGTCGGCAAGGCGTGCCGCCAGCAGGTCGGCGGCCTTGCGTTCGCTGGCCGACGTCCACCAGTGCAGCACCTGCAGGCTGTTGCTTTGCGGTGCAGGCGCGGCATGGGCGGGCAGGCTGGCGGCAGCGGCGAGAACGACGGGCAGTGCGGCGCGCAGGGATGAACGTAACCGCTCGAAGCAAAGCCTGGCTGCACTGCGCGTTGACGCTCTCACGCGATATCCCGGAGAAAATGCCGATTATAACGAAGATGTCCGCTGTGCTGGACAGTCTTCGCTAGTGTCCTGAGTTGCAAGTTCATTGGAAATAAATTTGACGAAATCGGCTCGAGACAAGGCGTAAATGCCTGGCAAGGCTTGAGCCTTGCCAGGCATTTGCAACGCAGTATCGGGCCGATTCTCGTCGGATTTATTCAATGAATCTGCAACTCGGGACACTAGTGCCGTTCCACGCTGGCCGCAAGTCCCGCCCGGCCGTTGCGGTCGAACGCCGCAACCTTGATGACACCACTCTCCGTGATGGGCCCCGTCACCGGTTTGCTGGCTGCCGTCGGCGTGCTGCCATCGCTCGTGTAACGCAGCGTGATGCCGGGCAGGACGTGGTTGACGAGCACCTGCCCGCCTGCCACTTTCAGGCCGGGCGGCGCGATGCGGTAAGCCACGCCGGGCTGCTCCAGGTCGAGGCGCGGCAGCACGCGCTGGCCCAGCGCATTGACGAAGCCGGACCAGGCGGTGCGGTGCAGCGCGGCAGCCCTGGCCGCATCGGGTTCGGTGGCCCACGCCGGATCCGGCGCCCAGGCCCGCTCCGCCACTGCCAGCAGGCGCGGCATCACGAGGTAATCGATGCGTGCCTGATCGCGCACGGTTTCCGTGAACAGCGTCGCTTCGAGCCCCTGCACGCGGGCCTTGCCGTAATCCGTCAGCCGGTCCTTGCCGATGCGCTGCGCATCGGTGGCGTTCTTCAGGTAGTCGAACGGGATGAAGTCGTACACATTATCGAGCTCGATGTAGGCCCCCCAGTTGACGCCCGGTTCTTCCGGATCGGCGTTGTACGACATGTCCATGTACATCTTCGTCACCGGCGCCAGCACGATGTTGTAGCCGGCATTGGCGAGGCGGTAGGCGAGATCCTCGGCGCCCTCGGTGTTGTTCCACACGTAGGCATTGAAGCCGCGCTGCGCGAACAGCGGATTGGGGATCAGCTTGTGGCGGCCGTCCAGCATCGTCTTGCGGGCGGCGATCTCCTCCCAGCCGGACGTGAACAGGCCGTGCTTGCGCAGGATAACGTCGACGCGGTCGTAGAAGAAGTCCCACAGGTCGGCCGTCGTGGCCAGCTTGTGCTTCGCCATCATCGCCTTCGCGGCGGGCGACTTTTCCCACGCGCCGTTCGGCAACTCGTCGCCGCCCATGTAGATCGTGTGCAGCGGCACGCCGGCTTCGCGGTGCAGCTTCACGACTTCGTTCACCACGTGCTCGACGAACGTGTAGCTCGACTCGAGGCCGGGATTGAGCACGTGATCGTCGTACAACTGCGGCGATTTGTAGACGGAGCGGTCGGCGAAGTCGTTCAGCAGGTATTTCGCGGCATCCTGGTCGCCGGCCGCTTTCAGCCGGTGATAACGCGCTTCCATTGCCTGCACCGCTGCGCGGGCGTGACCCGGCATTTCCAGTTCCGGAATCACGTCGATGTGGCGGGCCGCCGCATAGCGCAGGATCTCGATATAGTCGGCGCGGCTGTAGTAGCCGCTGCCGTGCGGGTCGGCCGGATCGGGGCCGGAACCGTAGGCCGGCTGCAGGCGCACGCCCGGCTTCGCGCTGTGGCCGCGCACTGCGCCAATCGACGTCAGGTCGGGCAGGCCGGGGATTTCAAGACGCCAGCCTTCGTCCTCGGTCAGGTGGAAGTGGAACTTGTTCAGCTTGTAGCGGGCCATCAGGTCC
This sequence comes from Oxalobacteraceae bacterium UBA6704, assembly GCA_002454505.1. Taxonomy (GTDB): domain Bacteria; phylum Pseudomonadota; class Gammaproteobacteria; order Burkholderiales; family Burkholderiaceae_D; genus Rugamonas. The sequence continues at coordinate 25,927 of DKJA01000053.1, read as the reverse complement.
AGCCATTTGAACACCGTCTCCTTGCCGTAGAAATTGCGGCTGACGTCCAGCATGAAGCCCCGGTAGCCGAAGCGCGGCGCATCGGTGATCGTCACTTCGGGCAGCGCAAGGTCGGCAGCACCGGGCAGCGGCAACAGGTCGCGCAGCGTCTGCAGGCCATACGCCACGCCGGCGGCGCTGTTGCCGACGATGGCGATGCCACTGTCCGCACGGATCGTCAGCACATAGGCTTCCGGCGATGCCTGGCCGGCCACCGTGCCGACGCTCAGCTTCAACGCGGGGCCGCCGGCCGGAAGGCTTTGCGGGAACAGCGATTGCGCCAGCGCGGCTTCGTTCTTCAGCGCGGCAGCCGCCTTCACTGTCGGGCGGGCCGTCAGGCGCAGTGTGCCGGCGCCCTGCTGCAACTGCAGCGGCGTGGGGAACACGGGCGGCACCTGCGCTGCCGGCAGCAGGTCGGCGCGGGTGTTGCGCTGGTACGTGTCTTCGGGTGTGGTGATCGCGTGCCCGCCAAGATTGCCCCGGTCGAGCTGCTCCGGCCGCGTGACGGGCAGCAGCTGGTAGTCGGCGATCGCCACGCCGATATCGGGCGCGGCGTCGTACACCAGGTAGGGGCCGACCGGTGCCGGCGCCAGCTTGATGACGGGCGGCGTGTGCTGGTAGGCGATGTCCAGCGTCTGGCCCGGCGCCAGGCCGGCGAAGTCCGCCGCGGGGCGCAGCCGGAACAGCTGGCCCGCCACCTTTTCCAGGACCAGCCCACTTGGCAGCGTGCCGGTCTGCATGCCATCCATGCAGTTGAAGTACAGCGACCAGCCTTGCTTCGGCAACGGCTGGCTGTCGCGATTGGTCAGGATGAAGCGGGCTTCGCCGCGGCCGCCCGGCGCCTGCGGCGTAAATGCATTGCGCAGCAGTTCCCAGCGCAGCTGCAGCTTGGCGCCGCTGGCCACGCCGTTCAATGCCGCCGGCGCGGTTTGCGTTGTTGGCGCGGCGGCCATCACGGCAGCTATCGGCGCCACCAGCAGCAGCGACGCCAGCGCGCCACGGCCCATCCATTGTTTGTTCACCACGGGTTCTCCAATCCTGCCAAAAAAACGGCTGGCGCCGCACCCGGCGCCAGCCCAACAATCACACCGATCAAGGGGGAACAGGACGATGTGATGCTACTTTTGCTGTGGTTTATACCACCTCGCAAAACCGTTCTGCAGCCGGGCCGCCGCTGCCGCGGGTGCCAGGGTGCCGTTCAATACCTGCGCATTGACCTGCCATAGTTCGCTTTCCATGCTGGGCTCGCCCCGGTTCAATACCTGCGCATTGAAGCGGATCGTCGATGCGCAGCTGTTGCGCCAGCCGGCCATCTGCTTGGCCAGCGGATCGCGCACGGCGATCAGGTGGTTCGACAGCGTGAAGAAGCCGGTCACGCGGTCCGTGTAGATGTCGGCGAATTCCTGCGAGCCCACCCACGCCAGGAATTGATAGGCATCGTCCTTGTCCTTCGATTTCCGGTTGATGCCGATGCCCAGGTCCATATGGTCGGAAATAAAACAGGGATCGCCGTTCCGGCGCACCGGCGGCGCGAAGGCGCCCACCTCCAGGCCTGGCGTGCGGCTGAAACGGGCGATATCCCACGAGCCGGCCGGATAGATGGCGGCGCGGCCGGCCGCGAACTGGGCCTGGCTGTCCGCGTAGCTCTGCGCGGCAGCACCCTTGCCCAGATAGCTGCCCATGCGCGCCTCGAACTGCAGCGCATCGACGAAGGGTTGGTCGGTCAGTTTCGCGCGGCCGGCGATCAGCGCCTTCCTGCCCTCTTCGCCGCGCCAGAAATTCGCGCCGATATTGGTATAAACCATTTGCGTCGCTTCCCACTGCTCGGCCGTGCCCAGGGCCAGCGGCGTGACGCCGGCCTTCTTCAACACCTCCAGCACGGCGAAGAAATCGTCGACGGTGCGTGGCGGCTGCAGGTCCAGCTTGTTGAAAATTTTCTTGTTGTACAAAAAGCCGTGGATCACCGACGCGACCGGCATGCAGAAGGTGTCGCGGCCATCGTCCGTCTGCCACGCCACCATGGCGCTCGGCTCGAAGTTCTGCATGCCCGCCTTGCCGTCGAGCTTGTCCAGATAACCCTTGCGGTACAGTGCCAGTGAAGCATCGAACGGCCGGCAGGCGATGATGTCGCCGGCCGTGCCGCCGGCCAGGCGCCCCGCCAGCGCCGCATCGTATTCGGTGGGCGCGGTGGGCGCGAACTTCACGTCGATGCCGGGATGCTGCCGCTGGAACGCGGGGATCAGCACCTTTTCCCACAGCGCCTTGTCGTCCACGCGCCAGCTCTCGATCACCAGCGTGCCTGCGCGCGCCGAGGCGGTCAGGCAGAGCGCGAACAGCAAGGCATGGCGCAGCGCGGTCAACGGACTGCCCTCAGGTTCGGGCCGTAGTGCGCATACGGATTCTTGCCCTGGTTGGCAAAGTACTGCCACGCCGTGCCGGCCACGCTGCCTGAGCTGGTGAAGTCCGCATTGCTGTTCTGCGTGGCATACGGCAGGTTGTGCAGCTTGTCGGCCATGTAGTTCAGCGATTCGAGCATGTCGTCGGCCGTATTGCCGTCGCACGTCATGCCGCGCGCGCCCTGCCGCATCGCCATGATGGCGCCAAGGCTGCCCTCGCTCCACACGAACGGCGCGGCGGACGGCACGCCATCGTAGATGGCGTCGTAGAAGCCGAAGATGCCGGTCACCTGGCGCGACGGATAATCCAGCTTGCCCGTCGCCGTGAAGTAATCGCACATGGCCGGCAGCGCGGCGGCGAAATCCTGGCCGCTGCTGCCCTTGTTCCCCAGTGCCAGCACGGACCACGAATAGTTGTCGAGATAGCGTTCGCCGGTGTTCAAGGAGTTGGTGTTCGCATCGTAGCCGGCCAGGAAGCGGCTGCCGTTCCACAGGCTTTCGGACATCTTGCGCAAATCGTTGGCCGCCGCCGCGTACCGGCTGCCGCCATTGAGATCGTAAAACTGGTGCATCGTCGCGTAAGCGTCGAGCTGGTGTTCCAGCGCGAAGATGCCGGCGCGGCCCGGCGCGTAGTCGGTCGGTGCGAAGCGCAGGCCTTTCTGACTCGTGCCGTTGACGGTGATGGGGATCAGCTCGCCCAGCAGGTAGTCGTGCAGCTTCGCCGACATGGCCAGGTACTTGGTGCTTTTAAATGCTTTCTGGTAGGCGTTCAGTGCCATGCCGAACCAGGCGTTCGCGCCGGCGATGCGCATGTCCGTTGGCGCGTTGGCATCCTCGCCATCGGTCAGGTAAGAGAACATCCACGCGCCGGAAGGCCCCTGCAGCTTCGCCAGCGCATTGATGACCTGTTCGGCATGGGCCTGGTCGCCGGCCAGGCTGAACGCAATCACGGCCAGCGCCTGGTCGTACAGGAAGGCCGAATCCATGTCGCGGAAGCTGCGGATCAATCGTCCGTCGCCATACGGGCCGCCGCGCACCAGCGGCGTGTTCATCAGGCTTTGCAGCCCGGCGATCTGCGGATCGGCCGACGTGACGGCGGCCGGGAAATACGCCGCCGTGTAGGCGGTCAGCACGGACGGATCGGCCGGCAGTGACAGCTTCGTCGCCGTCGTGATCCGGCCGCTGCAAAAGCCGCCGGCGGCATTGCAGTTTTCCGCCGTCATCGGATCGTAGGTGCTCGGATACAGCACCAGCACGGCGCGGTCCGCATCGCCCACGGTACGCGGCAAGGTGACCGTGAAGGTACCGTCGGCAGCGATCGTCACCGCGGTATCGCCCTGCCAGTAGAACACGTCGTGATGAATGAACACGCCGATGCGGTAGTCCTGCACGGTATTCGCCGGCAGCGTGTGGGCGCCGGTGAAGACCGTTTGCGTGTCCGACTGCGTCAGCTGCGCGATGCCGAAGGTGACCGCCGGCGCGGCGGCCAGCGGCGGCTCCGTGTAGGGAAAGTCGAGGCCGGACCAAACGGGCCACGGCGACTTCAGTACCGCAGCCGCGGCGTGCGCGGTGCGCGCTGTGGCAACCGGCTCGGTGCTGCCGTCGCCACCGCAGCCCGCCAATACCATCAAGCCAATTGCGGTCGCAGACAGCGTGACCAGGTTGTTCCTCACAGCGCGCATCGCATTCTCCTCGGAGTGGACTACGGGATTAAACAGCTCTTACCACTCGGCGCCAACCCGCAGGCCGAACATGCGCGGATCGTTGTACTGGCCGATCACATAGCCCGGGTCCACGATGCGCGCATTGTTCTTGGCAAACACGTCGCTCAGGTTGTTCACGTACAGCTCCGCATGCCATTTGCCGTTCGGCGCGGTCAGCCGCAGCGACGCGTCATACGTGGCGTAGGCGTTCTGCATATTGCCGACATGTGCGTTGTCCAGGTTCTGGATGCTGAAGTACATCTTGTCCTGCCAGCGGGCCGACAGGCGCGGCGTCAGCGTGTAGTCGCCGGGGATCGCGAACTCCTGCGATGCCTCGATGCGTGCCGAATTGTGCGGCGCATTGGGCAGGTCGTTGCCGACGACATTGGCAGGGAACTTGCCGATCAGCGCCGGGTCGGTGCCGCTGTAGCGCACGCAGGCCGGCACGCCATACGTTTCGCGGAACGGGCCGCAAGGCACGTCGCGCCACGTCTGCGCGAAGTCCGGATACGACGTGACCTTGGCGCGCAGGTGCGAGTAGGCGAAGTTGATCTCGGCGCCCGTCCATGGCCGGTATTTGCCTTCCAGTTCGAGGCCGGAGATCTTCGCTTCCGCCGCATTGGTGGTGCCGTACAGGACCACCGCATCGCAGGCCGGCGTGGCGGCGGTGCAGGGAATCGTCGGGATGATCTTGCCCGCCTGGACGGCGCCCGTCATCTGCATGTCCTTGTAGCGGCTGTGGAAAGCGGTGGCCGAGAAGGTCAGGCGGTTGTCCAGCATGCGGCCCTTGTAGCCGATCTCGAAGTTGGTCAGCGTCTCCGGCTTGAAGGCCAGATAGGTGTAGTGCGGGCCCGGCGTCATGTCCGCGCAGTTGCCGTTCAGGCCACGCGCGCAGATGTTCTGCTTGTCGCTGAAGCCGCCCGCCTTGTAGCCGGTGGACAGGGACGTGAACAGGAAGTCGGTCGGCGTCGGCTGGTAGCTGAGGCCCAGGCGCCACGTGAACTTGTTCCACGAATCCTTGTTGCTGCTGATGTCAGGCACGATCGCCGGATTCAGGCCGCCCACGCCGTAGTACGCGCCCATGCCCGGTTTCAGGTCCGAGCTGTTGAAGTAGCGGCCCGTGGTCGGGTCGAACTGGCCCTGGAAGTAGGAGTAAGGATCGCCGACCGTGCCGGAGTCGTAGAACTTGCCGTCCTTGTCTTCGCGCTCGTCGCGCGTCATGCGACCGCCCACCGTCAGGTTCCATTTCGGCGCAAAGGCCCAGTCCACCTGGCCGAACACGGCCTTCGAGTCGGACTGGCGGTCCTGCTGGTCGTACAGATAGTAGTAAGGCTGGCCGGGCAGCTGCACCATCGACGAGATGTCGTCCTCGCCGAACGCGATGCCGTTTTTCTCGTGCATCCAGAACAGGCCCGTCACGTAGCGCAGGCTGCCCTGCTCGCCGCGCACCTGCAATTCGTTGACGGTGGTGCGGAATTTCGACGAATTGGTGAACGTGGCCGTGTCGTTCAGCAGGCCGCCGTAGATGTTCACGTCGGCGGCCAGCGGCTGGTAGCCGGCGTCGCCGTCGCGGATCTGGCGCCGTTTCTGTTCCGAGTACGACGCGTTCCATTCCACCGTCGTATTCGAGTTCAGCGCCCAGGTGAAGCGGCTGCGGTAGGTATCGATGGTCCAGTGCAGCGCGCCGGGCACGTTGATCTTCACGTCCCACTGGTCGCCCGGGCACGCATATGCGGTGCCGGCAGCCATTTCGCAATCCTTCAGCGCGATGTCGCCGGCGCCGTTGTTGGCGTAGCGCTCGTAGGCACCGAGCCATTCCAGCTTGTCGCTGATCTTCCAGCGCGCTTGCAGGCGGGCCGCCCACTCGTTCTTGTTGCCGTACGCCCGGTTGGCGCCAACCCGCGCATTGTGCCGCTGGTCGACGTCGGGGATCACGTTGCCGGCCGCATCACGGGCCGGCGTGATGCCGAACTCGGGGAAGTCGGCGGCATAGAAGTCCTGCTGCTGGTTCAGGTAGCTGTCGCGCTTGACGGCCATGCCGGTGACGCGCATGGCGAAGTTGTCGCTGACGGGGATGTTCTGTGCGACCGACGCCTGGCGCAGGTTGTAGTTACCGACGGCGACGGTAGCCATGCCCTCGGACGAGCCGAATTTTGGTTTGGCCGGGATGATGTTGATGCTGCCGCCGGTGGCGTTGCGGCCGAACAGCGTACCTTGCGGGCCGCGCAGCACTTCGATCTGGTCCAGGTCGAACAGCAGGGCCAGTGCCGACTGCGGACGCGGCGCGTAGATGCCATCCACGTGCAGGCTGACGGCCGGATTGCCGATCTCGGTGAAGTCGTTGCTGCTGACGCCGCGCATGGAGATCTTGACGCCCGAACTGCCGTCCGTCGCGCTGCCCAGCTGCAGATTGGGCACTTCGCCGCTCAGGCCGCGGATGTCGGTGATGCCCTTGCGGGTCAGCTCGTCCTGCGTGACGGCGGTCATCGACACGGGCGTCTTCAGCAGCGACGTCGAATGACGGGTGGCCGTCACCACGACTTCCGGGATTTCGTTGGCATTGGCCGGTGCGGCGGCTTCCTGCGCCAGGGCCGGCCATGCGGCAGCACCGCACGCGGCGGCGACGGCCAGGCTGATCAGGGTCTTGTTTGTGCTGGAGAGGGACATCTTTTTATTCCTGTCTTGGGTGAAAACGATGAACCACACAGTGCCGCCGTGCGGGCGAGTCTTGGTTTTATGAATCCTGGTCAGCGCAGCGACGTGCGCCAGCGGCGCAGCGTGTGGCCATGCGCGGCGTACCAGAAAATCAGCGCATAGCAGGGCAGCAGCAGCCAGTAAGCGGCCTTCGGCGAGGCCAGGTCCGACAGGTGGCCGTACAGCAGCGGCAGCGCGGCGCCGCCGGAGATCGCCATCACCAGTACCGCGGACGCGGCGGCAGTGTAGCGGCCCAGGCCCTGCAAGGCCAGCGGCCAGATGGCCGGCCACACCATCGCGTTGGCGAGTCCGAGCAGCGCGAGGCACATCACCGTGTCCGGCACCAGCGGGACGCCCAGCCAGCCGACCAGCACTTGCGAAATGCCGTGGTCAATGCTGGAACCGGTGACCACGCCGAGCGTGAACAGCATGCCGGCCAAGGCCGACAGCACCAGTGCGCGCTGCTGCGACAGGTAGCGGGGAATCGCCACCACGCCAATCAGGTAGCCGAGCACCATGCACACCATCGTGTACGACGTCAGCACGCCGAAGTTGGCGACGTTCAGCTCGTGGCCGTACAGGCCGATCGTGTCGCCGGCGATGACTTCCACGCCCACGTAGGCAAACAGCGCGAGTGCGCCGAATACCAGCTGCGGGAACTGCAGCACCCCGGTGCGTTCGACCTGCTCGTCATTGCTGTCCGTTTCGGGCGGGATCTCGCGCAGGCTGGAGAAATGGATGAAGGCCATGATTGCGAACAGCACCGCCGCCATGCAGGCATAGGGAAACACGAGCCGTTCCGACAGCGTGGCGCGCATCGCCTCGGCGGCAGCGGGCGTCAGCGTGGACAGGGCGGTATGCGAGAAGCTGTCGATATCGGCCAGCATCAGCGACGAGAACACCAGCGGCACGACCACGCCGGCGCCCTTGTTGAACAGGCCCATGATGCTGATCCGCATGGCCGCGCTTTCCCGCGCGCCGAGGCAGACGATGTAGGGATTGATCGCCGTCTGCATCAGCGTCATGCCGCTGGCCAGCGTGAACAGCGCGGCCAGGAACAGTTCGTAATGCGTGCTGCGTGCGGCGGGAATGAACAGCAGCGCGCCGGCACCCATGATGGCCAGGCCCACCGTCATGCCCTTCTTGTAGCCGATCCGGCCCAGCACCGCGGCCGATGGCAATGCCATCACCGTGTAGGCGATGTAGAACGCGAACGTGACCCACAGCGCCTGGAAGTTGTTCAGGCCGCAGACGATCTTCAGGAACGGCACCAGCGACCCGTTCAGCCACGTGACGAAACCGAGGATGAAGAACAGCAGCCCGACGAACAGCATGCCCACCACCACTGCACGGCGCGCATCGCCCTGCTCCTGCGTACCCTTCACGCTCATTTCCATATGGCGGCGCCCCCGGCTCGGGTGGCCTGGCGGTTGCTGGTGAACTGATGCATGAAGGTCCCCTTTGTTGTCGATGAATTCATGCTAGCAGCGGCATGCGTGCATCTCCAACGTCCGGCCGGGAAAGCATAACTATATGATTTTATTGAAGATGCTCATTTTGCGGGCAGCGCGGCGCTTACGTTTCTTTACATTGGATGGTTTTTGCGGGCATCGCGATGTGTGGTGTGAAGGCGTGCAGCTTGCAAAACTTTACAAAACGACGCGAGATATTACAGAGTTGTGACAGCCAAGCGACAGCCGTGGCGAACGTAACGACTTTGTTCGTTCTTTCCGCACCGCCGCTGTCCGGGGGAACCATGCACCTTGCATGGAATTATACGATGCATATACAATGTGTATATGAAGCGTATAAATGAGTTCCCATGACGAAGCAACCCCACGAACTGGCCCTGATGGCCGAATCCGGCCGGCTGCTGGCAACCGTGTTCGGCATGCTGGACCGCACGCCGCTGGCCGGCATGTCCACGCTGGCCATCGACACGCTGGTCGAGCGCTACATCGTCGACGAGCTGCAGGCGCGGCCGGCCAGCAAGGGCCAGTACGACTATGGCTTCGTGCTCAATGCTTCGATCAATGAGGAGGTCTGCCATGGCGTGCCGTCGGCATCGAAGGTGCTGCGCGATGGCGACGTCAACCTCGACATCACGCTGGAAAAGAACGGGTTTATCGCGGACTCCAGCAAGACTTACCTGGTCGGCGACGTCAGCCCCGCCGCGAAGCGGCTGGTGCAGACAACTTACGAAGCGATGTGGAAGGGCATCCGCGCCGTGCGTCCCGGCGCGCGGCTGGGCGACATCGGCTGGGCCATCGAACGCCACGCAAAGCGCAATGGCTGCTCTGTCGTGCGCGAATACTGCGGACACGGCATCGGCCGCGAGATGCACGAGGAACCGGCCGTGCGGCACTTCGGCGAGCGGGGCACCGGCCTCGTGCTGCGCGAGGGCATGGTGTTTACCATCGAGCCGATGCTGAACCGGGGCGGCCGCAGCGTGCGCACCGAGGCCGATGGCTGGACCGTCGTCACGCGCGACGGTTCGCTGTCCGCCCAGTTCGAGCACACCGTGGCCGTGACGGCGAATGGCGTGCAGGTGCTGACGTTGCGGCCGGAAGAAGCGGGAATGCTCCGCGCCTAGCTGCTACACCCGCTCGATCACGATCGCGATCCCCTGCCCCACGCCGATGCACATCGTGCACAACGCATAGCGGCCGTCGTTACGGTGCAGCTGGTACATCGCGGTGGTGACGAGCCGCGCCCCGCTCATGCCCAGCGGGTGGCCGAGTGCAATGGCGCCGCCCCACGGGTTCACGCGAGGATCGTCATCTCTCAAACCCAGCTGGCGCAGCACGGCCAGGCCCTGCGCGGCAAAGGCTTCATTGAGTTCGATGACGTCCATCTGGTCCAGCGTCATGCCCAGATTGGCCAGCAGCTTCTGCGTGGCGGGCGCCGGGCCGATGCCCATGACGCGGGGCGCCACGCCGGCCGTGGCCATGCCGACGATACGGGCGCGCGGCACCAGGCCATGTGCCGCCGCCGTCTGCTCGTTCGCCAGCAGCAGCGCGCAGGCGCCATCGTTGACGCCGGATGCATTCCCCGCCGTCACCGAACCATCGGGGCGTACGACGCCTTTCAGTTTCGCCAGCGCTTCCAGCGTTGTCGCGCGCGGGTGCTCGTCCCTGCCGAAGACGACCGGCTCGCCTTTTTTCACCGGGATGGTGACGGGCACGATCTCGTCGTCGAACAGTCCCGCGGCCTGCGCGGCGGCGGTGCGCTGCTGGCTGGTGAAGGCAAACAGGTCCTGGTCGGCGCGGCTGATGCCGAAGTCGTTGGCGACGTTTTCCGCCGTCTCCGGCATCGAGTCGGTGCCGTACAGCTGCTGCATCAGCGGATTCGGAAAACGCCAGCCGATCGTTGTGTCGTAGATCGCCGCATTGCGCGCGAAGGCGCTGTCGGCCTTGCCCATCACGAACGGCGCGCGCGTCATCGATTCCACGCCGCCGGCCAGCATCAGCGACGTGTCGCCGGCGCGGATCGCGCGGGCGGCACTGCCCACGGCATCCATGCCCGAGCCGCACAAACGGTTGATGGTGGAACCGGGCACGCGTTGCGGCAGCCCGGCCAGTAACAGCGACATGCGCGTCACGTTGCGGTTGTCCTCGCCCGCCTGGTTGGCGCAGCCGTAGATCACGTCGTCCACCGCTTCCCAGTCCATCGTGGGATTACGGCGCATCAGTTCCTTCAGGGGCACGGCGCCCAGGTCGTCGGCGCGCACATCCTTCAGGGCGCCGCCGTAGCGGCCGATCGGGGTGCGGATCGCGTCGCAGATAAAGGCTTCGGTCATTTCGTGTTCTCCGGATGTTGTGCGAGCAAAGGCGCGCTGGTGCGGCGCTGCAGTTCCTCGAAGGTCAGGCCTTCGACCATTTCACGTACGGCCAGGCCTTGCGGTGTGACGTCCAGCACGGCGAGGTCGGTGTAGATGCGGCTGACGCAGCCGATGCCCGTCAGCGGATAGGTGCAGGCGTCGACGATCTTGCTGTCGCCCGTCTTGGTCTGGTGTTCCATCATCACGAACACCTGCTTCGCGCCGATGGCGAGGTCCATCGCACCACCCACAGCGGGAATCGCGTCCGGCGCACCCGTGTGCCAGTTGGCGAGATCGCCGCCGGCCGACACCTGGAAGGCGCCCAGCACGCAGATGTCCAGGTGCCCGCCGCGCATCATCGCAAACGAGTCGGCATGGTGGAAGTAGGCGCCGCCTTCGAGCAGCGTCACCGGCTGCTTGCCGGCGTTGATCAGGTCTTCGTCTTCTTCGCCTGGCGCGGGCGCGGGGCCCATGCCCAGCAGGCCGTTTTCGCTGTGCAGGAAGATTTCGCGGTCGCGGGGCAGGTAGTTGGCCACCATCGTCGGCAGGCCGATGCCCAGGTTGACGTAGGCGCCTTCGTGGATGTCCTGCGCCACGCGGGCGGCCATCTGGTCTCGGGTCAGGCGGTTCATTGGGCATTCTCCTGCACCACGCGCTGCACGAAGATGCCGGGCGTGACGATGTGTTCGGGATCGAGTTCGCCGAGGGCGACGATGTCGCTCACTTGTGCGATGGTGGTTTTCGCGGCGGTGGCCATGATCGGACCGAAGTTGCGCGCCGTCTTGCGGTAGACGAGGTTGCCCCAGCGGTCGCCGCGCAGCGCCTTGATCAGCGCGAAGTCGGCGTGGATCGGCGATTCGAGCACGTAGTGGCGGCCGTCGATGAGGCGGGTTTCCTTGCCTTCACCGAGCAGCGTGCCGTAGCCGGTCGGCGTGAAAAAGCCGCCGATGCCGGCGCCCGCGGCGCGGATGCGTTCCGCCAGATTGCCCTGCGGCGTCAGCTCCAGTTCGATCTCGCCGGCGCGGTACAGCGCATCGAAGTGATGCGAGTCGGCCTGGCGCGGGAACGAGCAGATGATCTTGCGGACGCGCTTCGCCTTGATCAGTGCGGCCAGGCCCGTGTCGCCGTTGCCGGCGTTGTTGTTGACGACGGTGAGGTCCCGCGCGCCCTGGGCCAGCAGCGCATCGATCAGCGCGGACGGCATGCCGGCGTTGCCGAAGCCGCCGATCATGACGGTGGCGCCGTCGTGGATATCGGCCACGGCGCGCTCGAGTGTTGCGATGGTTTTGTCGATCATGCAGCTAGCCTCCAGATGGTGTTTTTTACTGTCAATGTTCGATAATCGAACAAAGATACGATAAACGCACAAAAAGTGTACGCTTCAGTTGGTTCAGCGGTCAAGCCGAAGTCGTCCGAGCACATCAACGCGAGGGTGAATTGACCTCGCCCCACACCGCATAAGCTGGAAATCGGCGTAGAATCTACGCATCATTCATGCAAGCGGCTCCGCCGCAGGAGAGCAAATGGCTACTTCATTCAATATCGATGCCACGATGGACAGGACGCTGGAGGAGCTGAAAAAGCACTACGGCGCGACCTCGAAGGCCGAGGTCATGCGCAAGGCAGTCGCGTTGCTGAAGGTCGCCAGCCAGCATGAAAACAATGACGGCAGCCTGACGTTGCGGCAGGATGGCCAGGGCGACATCAAGGTAGTCGTGCGGTGATCGACACGGTCAATCTGAACGACGCCGTTCCGCCAGCCGATGTGGCGAGGCTGGACAACGTCGAGCAGAAAGTCGGCAATTTTGTCGAAGCAGCGACGGCGAGAAGCATTACTGCCGACATCTGGCTGCGGATCGTCATGGTGCTAGTCGTTTGTGCGATCTTCATCTGGTTGAACTGGCAAGTCATGGATTTTGTAAAGCAGGCCCTGCGGACCGATATCGAAAGCATGGCTGCCACGCCGCCCATGCCGGCAGGCGATCGCCTGATTACCTCCAGCGTGGTGATGTCCCTGATTGGCGCCACGGTGGTACAGACGGGGATAGGGTTCATCGCGATCACCTCATATCTGTTCCCCAAGCGCGCCAGTCAGTCCGCCTGATGGATCGCTCGGTCGTGCTGCGGGCGTCCTTGGAAAAATCTGCCGATATGGCGCGGCCGAGCCTTTAGAATTGCGCCATGCCCCAATCTTCCGACCCCATCACCCCGCCGACCATCGCCGAAGAAATCGATGCGCTGACCGATCCCGATTTCATGACATCGCTGGCGCGCGGCCTGGCCGTGCTGCGCGCGTTTGCCGACGTGCGCCAGCCGCAAACCATCGCGCAGCTCAGCCAGCAGACGGGCATCCCCCGCGCGGCGGTGCGCCGCTGCCTGCATACGCTGCGCCAGCTCGGTTACGTCGATGCGGAGGTAAAAAACTTCACGCTGCGGCCGAAGGTGCTGACGCTGGGTTATTCGTACCTGTCGTCGACGCCGCTGACGCTGTCCGCCCAGCCCTGCCTGAACGGCATCAGCAAGACGCTGAACGAATCCAGTTCGATCGCCGTGCTGGAAGAAGACCAGGTGCTGTACGTGGCCCGCTCGGCCGCGTCGCGCGTGATGTCGGTGTCGCTCAGCGCGGGCAGCCGGCTGCCCGCCTACTGCACGTCGCTGGGCCGTGTGCTGCTGGCGCAGCTGCCGGCCGCGGAGCTGGATGCCTACCTGGCCCGGGTCGACCTGAAGCAGCTGACGCCGCGCACGATCACCGATGCGGCGCAACTGCGCGACGTGCTGGCGCAGGTGCGGGCTGACGGCTACGCGCTGATCGACGAGGAACTGGAACTGGGCCTGCGCTCGATCGCCGTGCCGGTGCGCGGCGCGTCCGGCCGCGTGCATGCAGCACTGAACGTGGGTGCGCAGGCGCTGCGCGTGTCCCGTGAACAGATGGTGGAAGAGTTCCTGCCGGTGCTGCGCCATGGCGCGCACGAGCTGGCCGTGCTGCTCTCCTGATCGCTTCCTCTTTGTACGTCCATACCTTCCGGGTATGGTTCCGATACCAAATCGGTGTTGGACTCCCCCTCTCCGGGGCCATATCGTAGCGACAGTGCTTGCTCGATATGGAAAAAATATGATTCAAGAAATACACGTCACGCTGGTAAAAGTGCCGACCATCCGCCCGCACAAGCTGTCCGTGGCCACGATGAACACGCAGACGCTGGTGCTCGTGCAGGTGCGCTGCGCCGACGGCATCACGGGCTGGGGCGAGGCGACGACGATCGGCGGCCTGAACTACGGTGAAGAGAGCCCGGAGAGCATCAAGACCAATATCGATACCTATATCGCACCGCTGCTGATCGGCATGGAAGCCAGTGCTGTCGCCGTGGCGATGGCCAGGGTGCGCAAGGTCATTCAAGGCAACCGCTTCGCCAAGTGCGCCATCGAGACGGCACTGCTGGACGCGCAGGCGCGCCGCCTGAACATTCCCCTGTCCGAACTGCTCGGCGGCCGCGTGCGCGATGCGCTGCCGGTCGCGTGGACGCTGGCCAGCGGCGACACCGCCAAGGACATCGCCGAAGCGGAAACCATGCTGGAACTGCGCCGCCACCGCATCTTCAAGCTGAAGATCGGCCTGCGCGACGTGCTGGCCGACGTGGCCCACGTCCTCGAGATCAAGCGTGCGCTGGGCGACCGCGCCAGCGTGCGCGTGGACGTCAACCAGGCCTGGAGCGAGATGGATGCGCTGCGCGGCATCGCCATGCTGGAAGCGGGCGGCGTCGACCTGATCGAGCAACCGGTCAGCGCAAGCAACACCGCGGCGCTGGCGCGCCTGAAGCAGCGCTTCGACGTGGCCATCATGGCCGACGAGGCGCTGCACGGTCCCGACGACGCGATGACGCTGGCCCGCGCCGATGCGGCCGACGTCTATGCGGTAAAGATCACGCAGTCCGGCGGCCTGCTGCCGGCGCTGGAAGTGGCCACCGTGGCGCGGCTCAACGGCATCGGCCTGTACGGCGGCACGATGCTCGAAGGCGGCATCGGCACCGCCGCCACCGCCCACGTCTGCGCGACCTTCAAGGAGCTGGCCTGGGGCACTGAATTGTTCGGCCCCTTGCTGCTGACCCAGGAAGTGCTGCGCGAGCCGCTGGTGTACCGCGACTTCATGCTGCAGGTGCCCACCGGCCCGGGCCTCGGCGTCGAAATCGATACCGACAAGCTGCGCTTTTTACAGAACCAATGAGGAGACCAGGATGCTGTTCCACGTCCGCATGAACGTCAACCTGCCGGCCACGATGCCGGCGGACGAAGCCACCAAACTGAAACAGGATGAGCGCGAGCTGGCCCAGCGCCTGCAGCACGAGGGTAAATGGCGCCACCTGTGGCGCATCGCCGGCCAGTACGCCAACGTCAGCATCTTCGACGTGGCCAGCGTCGACGAGCTGCACACGCTGCTGACGTCCCTGCCGCTGTTCCCCTACATGCAGATCGACGTGATGCCGCTGTGCCGGCACCCGTCGTCGATCCGCGACAACGACGCCTGATACGGAAAGCGACCATGCCTTACCTGGACACGGGCGATACGCGCCTGTACTACCGCACCGAAGGCTCGGCCGCACAGCCTTGCGTGGTGCTGTCGAACTCCCTCGGCACCGATCTCTCCATGTGGGACGCGCAGGCCGCGGCGCTGGCCGGCGATCACTTCGTGGTGCGCTACGATGCGCGCGGCCACGGCCAGTCGGGGACCGGCAGCGCGCCCGTCGACCTGGCGCGGCTGGGGAGCGATGTTGTCGCCCTGCTCGATCACCTGGCCATCGAACGGGCCGCGTTCGTCGGCATCTCGATGGGCGGCATGACGGGCCAGTGGCTCGGCATCCATGCGCCGCAGCGGCTGACGAAACTGGTGCTGGCCAATACGGCGGCGCGCATCGGCACCGCCGAAGGCTGGCTGGCCCGCGCCGGACAGGTGCGCCGCGACGGCATGGCGGCGATTGCCGATGGTGCCGCCGGCCGCTGGTTTACGCCGGCGTTTGTCGAACGCGAGCCGGCGATCGTCGCGCGCATGGCGGGCCGGCTGCGCGAGCAGGATGCGCAGGGTTACGCGGCGTGCTGCGAAGCGCTGGCGCATGCCGACCTGCGGGCCGCGGTGGCGCAGATCGCGGTGCCGACACTGATCGTGGCAGGCGAACACGATCCCGTCACCACGGTGGCCGATGGCGCCTGGCTGCAGCAGCAGATGGCCGGCGCGCGCCTGGTCACCGTGGCTGCTTCGCATATCTCGAACGTGGAAGCGCCGGCGGCATTCACGACGCTGCTGCGGGCGTTCCTGTGCGGCTGACACCGGCACGGATTTTTTCTGCTTTCCCCTGCAGCTGCAAGGCGGGCATGCCGCCGTGCGGCAGGGGCAGCACTTTGAATGAACAAAATAATAAAAACGATTTGGAGAAGACAGATGGAAACCCGCTTGCTCACCATCGGCGCGATCGCCGTGGCTTATTTTGCCCTGATGTCGTACATCACCTACAGCGTGCGCAAGCATGCCAACAGCAGCGAGGGGATGACGGCCGGCGGCCGCAATTTCCCCGCCTACCTGATCGGCGCGCTGCTGCTGTCGGAATTCATCGGCAGCTCGGTCAGCATCGGCACCGCGCAGAAAGGCTATGAACTGGGCATCTCCGCCGCGTGGAACCTGGTGGCGCTGTCGCTCGGCTTCCTGCTGCTGGCCTTTGTGCTCGTCAAGAAATACAAGGAGAGCGGGCAGTCGACGATCTCCGGCATCCTCGCGCAGGCGTACGGCGAACCGGTTCGTTATGCCGCGTCCGTGCTGACGATCCTCGCGCTGAGTATCGTCGCCGTGGCGCTGTATGCCAGCGGCGGCGCGGTGCTGGCGGCCGTCCTGCACATCAACAAGACGCTGGCGATCCTGCTGGTGGGCGCCACCACGGTGATCTACGTGAGCCTGGGCGGCATGCGTTCGGTCGTGTACACGAATTTCGCCCATGCGCTGGTCAAGTACCTGGGCATCATCCTGGCGCTGGCCTTCGCGCTGGAAGCCACCGGTGGCATCGCGCCGCTGCAGGCGCAACTGCCGGCGATGATGTTCAACTGGGTGGAAATCGGCTGGGGCCAGATCGTTGCGTGGATGATCGGCGGTATCGGCTCGATCTTCGCCACGCAGTACGTGATCCAGGCGCTGGTCGGCACCGACAACCCGGCCGTCGCCAAGCGCGCCTGCTTCTACGTGTCGTCGCTGATGATTCCGTTCGGCCTGATGGCGGCGCTGATCGGCATGTGCAGCGCCGTGCTCTACCCCGGCATCAAGTCGATCGACGCCTTCCCCACGCTGATCGCCCACATGCCGGCGTTCTCCGCCAGCGTGATGGTGATCGGCCTGGCCGGCGCGCTGTTCGGCGGCATCTCGGCCACCACGCTCGCTTCCGCCACGCTGGCGATGAAGGATTTCTACAATCCCTTCTTCAACAAGGAAAAGAGCGATCGCAAGTCGCTGATGTTCGTGCGGATCGCCGTGGTGGTGGCCGGCCTGCTGCCGCTGGTGCTGGCCCTGTCCGCCGAGAAGCTGCTGATGATCGCCTTCCTCGGCAAGGCGCTGCGCGCCACGCTGGCGGTGCTGATCCTGATGGCCTTCTATGCGCCGAAATTCGGCACGCCGCGCGGTGCATTCGTCGGCGTGATCGTGTCGGTCGCCGCCACGATCGGCTGGTTCCTGGCGGGTAACCCCTACGGCGTGGACAGCTCCTACCTGGCGCTCGCCGGCCCGCTCGTCACGATGACCATCAGCCATGTGTTCAAGCTGCTGCGGCCCGCAGCGCCCGAGGTGCCGGCAGTGGTTGCCGAACAGCGCAGGCGGACGATGTAGCCGGCACCGCTAAAGCTCAGCGCTTGACGGCCGCCTCAACACCGGAGAACGCTTGCACGGCATCCGGCAGCCGTGCGCCACGTACCTCGATGGCCCGGACCGCGCCATCGAGCTCGGCGAGTTCGGACGGCGAGAAGCGGATCGACGGCGCGCCGCTGTTTTCCAGCATGTGCGCCATTTGCGTGGTGCCGGGAATCGGCACGATCCACGGCTTCTGCGCCAGCAGCCAGGCCAGCGCGATCTGCGCCGGCGTGGCCTGTTTGCTGGCCGCCCACCGCTTCACCAGCTCGACCAACGCCAGGTTGTGCGGCAGGTTTTCCGGTGCGAAGCGCGATTCGATCTTGCGGATGTCGCCATCGGCAAAGCGCGTTTGCGCATCGATGGCGCCGGCCAGGAAGCCAACGCCCAGCGGGCTCCATGGCACGAAGCCGATACCCAGCTCCTGGCACAGCGGCAGCACGCTTTCTTCCGGCCCGCGCCACAGCATCGAGTACTCGCTCTGCACGGCGGTGACCGGCAGCACCGCGTGGGCGCGGCGCAATGTCTGCAGGCCCATTTCGGACAGGCCCCATTGCAGCACCTTCCCCTGCTTCATCAGGTCCTGGATGGCTTCCGCCACGTCTTCGATCGGCACCTCGGGATCGACACGGTGCTGGTACAGCAGGTCGATACGGTCGGTACGCAGGCGTTTCAGCATGCCCTCGACCGCCTGCCGGATGTGCGCCGGCCGGCTGTTCCGTCCCGGCAGCCGCTTGCCGTTCTCGTAGTCGATGTTCCAGCCGAACTTGGTGGCGATCGTCACGTGGTTGCGGATCGGTGCGAGGCCTTCGCCGAGGATGCGTTCCACTTCCAGCGGCCCGTAAGCCTCGGCCGCATCGAAGAATGTCACGCCTTGCTCGTGGGCGGTGCGGATGATATGGACCATCTCCTGCCGGTTCGGCACCGTTGTCTGGTAGGTGCGGCTCATGTTCTGCACGCCGAGGCCGACGGCCGAGACTTCCAGCTTGCCCAGCCGGCGCCGTGCGGCGATCGCCGGTTGCGGCGTGCCTGCCGCGCTGGCCAGCAGCGGCACTGCGGTCAGGGCGCCGGCGGCCAGCAGGAAATTGCGGCGGCTGCCTTCGGATGATGGATTGGTGTTCATCGGGGAGACTCCTGGTGGTTCCGCATTCGTTCAGATATCGAGCTTGCGCTCGTGCATCCACTTCACCATCGCCGGATCGGTATGCGAGAAGAAGCTGCTGGTCGCCGTTTCCAGCGCGCCGATGCGGGCGATGTCGCCGTCGTCCAGCTTGAAGTCGAACACGTCCAGGTTCTCCGCCATCCGTTCCCGGCGCACGGTCTTGGCCAGCGTCACGATGCCACGCTGGACCAGCCAGCGCAGCACCACCTGGCCCACCGTTTTGCCATGCTTGGCGCCGATCGCAACCAGCACCTCGTTGTGGAACAAATCGTTGCGGCCTTCGGCGAACGGCGCCCATGCCTCCGGCTGCACACCGTATTCGCGCATCACGGCGATGCTGTCGTCGCGCTGGTGGAAAGGATGTACCTCGATCTGGTTGACGGCGGGCGCGATCTCGTTGGCGAGGGTCAGGTCGACCAGGCGGTCCGGCAGGAAGTTGCTGAGGCCGATCGCACGCAGCTTGCCGGCACCATAGGCTTCCTCCATCGCGCGCCACGAACCGTGCACGTCGCCGAACGGCTGGTGGATCAGGTACAGGTCCAGGTAGTCCAGCTGCAGGCGGGCCAGCGACTCGTCGATGGCCAGCTTCGTGCGTTCATAGCCCGTATGCTGTACCCACAGCTTGCTGGTCACGAACAGCTCGGCGCGGGCGACGCCGCTGTCGCGGATGCCCTGCCCCACCGCCGCCTCGTTCAGATACGACGCCGCCGTATCGATCAGGCGGTAGCCCGTGCCGATGGCATCGGCCACGCAGCGCGCGCATTGCGCCGCATCGGCAATCTGGAAGACGCCGTAGCCGAGGAGCGGCATCTGCACGCCGTTGTTGAGAGTGATGTATTCCATGGGATGTCCTTTCGCTTGATGTCACGCTGCCGGCGGCAACTGCGCCAGCAGCTTGTCCAGCGTGATCGGGTAATCGCGCACGCGAATGCCGGTCGCGTTGTAGACGGCGTTGGCGATCGCCGCGGGCACGCCGCTGATCCCCAGCTCGCCGACGCCCTTTGCCTTCAGCGGCCCGACCGTGGGATCGGCTTCATCAAGGAAGATCACCTCCTGGTGCGGGATGTCGGCATGCACCGGCACTTCGTAGCCGGCCAGGTCGTGGTTGACGAAGAAGCCGGCGCGCCGGTCTACCACCAGTTCCTCCATCAGCGCGGCGCCGGCGCCCATCGTCATGCCGCCGATGATCTGGCTGCGCGCTGCCAGCGGATTGAGGATGCGGCCGGCGGCGCACACGGCGAGCATGCGCCGGATGCGGATTTCGCCCGTCGCCGCATCGACGGCCACTTCGGCGAAATGCGCGCCGAAGGTCTGCTGCGCATAGCGCTTGGCCAGGTCGCCGTATTCCATCGCCTCTTCCGCGACCAGCTCGCCGGAGGTCACAGCGTCGGTCAACGGACGGCTCACGCCACCGGCGCGCACGCGGCCAGCGGCGAATTCGATGTCGGCCGCAGCGCCCATGCCCAGGCGGCCGGCGACCATGTCGCGCAGCTTCACGCAGGCCGCATACACGCCGGCAGTCGCGGACGCCGCACCGAACTGGCCGCCGGAGCCGGCGCCTTCCGGATCGCGCGAATCGCCCAGCCGGACGACGACCTTGTCCAGCGCGACGCCCAGCATCTCGGCCGCCGTCTGCGCAACGATCGTATAAGTGCCGGTGCCGATATCGGTCATGTCGGTGGCCACCGTCACCGTGCCGCTGCGATCGAGCCGCACGCTGGCGGCGGATTTGACCACCGGTGCGCCGCGGATCGCCGCCGCCACGCCCAGGCCGATCAGCCAGCGACCTTCCCGCCGCGTGCCGGGACGCGCATTGCGCTTGTCCCAGCCGAAGCGTTCGGCGCCGGTGCGCAGGCATTCCACCAGCTGGCGTTGCGAGAACGGCCGGTCCGGCGATTCCGGATCGACCTGCGTGTCGTTCAGGATCCGCAGCGCCACGGGATCCATGTTCACCTTGTCGGCCAGTTCGTCCATTGCGATCTCGAGCGCCATCATGCCCGGCGTCTCGCCCGGCGCGCGCATCGCATTGGCCTCGGGCAGGTCGAGGTGGGCCACGCGCAGCCGCGTCATGCGGTTGGCGCCCGCGTACAGCAGGCGCGTGGGCAGCGTGGCCCTTTCCGGCAGCTCGCTGAGGTTGCCGGACCAGCTTTCGTGGCCGATCGCCGTGATGCGGCCGTCATTGCCGGCGCCGATGCGGATGCGCTGGATCGTCGCGGCGCGGTGTGTCGTGTTGTTGAACATCAGGTGCCGCTGCAGCGCCACTTTGACCGGCCGGCCCAGCTGCTTCGCGGCGACAGCGGCCAGCACCGCGTCGGCCAGCACCGAGCCCTTGCCGCCGAAGCCGCCGCCGACATAGGGCGCCACGATGCGGATGTTCTCCTTCGGGATGCCGAGTGTCTTGGCCAGGTCGCGCCGGCCCCAGGAGACCAGCTGGATCGCCGTCCACAATGTCAGCCGGTCGCCCTGCCAGGCGGCGATCGTCGCATGCGGTTCCATCATGGCGTGGGCGTGGTCCGGCGTCGTGTACGTGGCGTCCAGCGTGACGGGTGCAGCGGCGAAGGCGGCGTCGAAGTCGCCCGCCGCCGTGTCCAGTTTCGGATCCTGGCGTGGCGGCGGCATCTGTGCCCTGCCCGCTCGCAGATCGAAACTGCCCTGGCTCCGCACGTACCGCACCTGCACCAGCCCGGCCGCGGCGCGGGCCTGTTCGAAGGTTTCGGCCACCACGATGGCCACAGCCTGGTGATAGTGGTCGACGGCGGGGCCGGCCAGCGCCCGGGCGGCGTAGAACTCCCCTTTGTCCAGCTTGCCGGCATTGCCGGCGGTGACGATGCCGAGTATGCCCGGCGCGGCTTTCGCGCGGGCCAGGTCGACCGAGGCAATGCGCCCCTTGGCGATGGCGGCGCCGACGATATAGCCGTAGGCAGCGCCAGGCATCGCCTGGTGCTGCTCGTAGGCGTAGGTTGCCGTGCCGGTGGTCTTCAGCGGCCCGTCGATCCGTTCGGTGGGCCGGCCGACCACCTTCAGCCGGTCGATGGGATTGCGGATTGCCGGGGTGTCGAATTTCATGCCTGACTCCTTTTCGCGTTGGCCAGCACGGCGGCTGTTCCGGTGCAGTCAATATACCCAGGCGATTGACATGCGGGTAGTATGTGACAACTTGAATGATTAGAAAGCAGAACTTGTTAATCAACGGGGAACGGTGCCATGCCCATTAACGAATTACGCTCGATCGCCACCTTCATCGCCACGGCCGAACTGGGCAGCCTGCGCAAGGCGGCCGATGCACAGGGCCTCAGTCCGCAGGCGGCCAGCCAGGCGCTGGCGCAGCTGGAACGGCACCTGGACGTGCGGCTGTTTCACCGCACCACGCGGGTGATGTCGCTGACCGACGAGGGCCTGCGCTTCCTGGAAGAAGCGCGGCCGGCGCTGGCCAGCCTGGAGCGGGCGCTGCAGAATGTCCGGCACAGCAAGGACGAGATTGCCGGCCCGCTGCGCATCGTCGGCCCCCGCACGACCTTCCAGCCGATCGTCTGGCAACTGCTGGACGAGTTTTGCGAGCGGCACGCCGGCATCCGGCCGGACGTACAGCTGGAAGACCGCGTCGGCAACTGGGTGGAAGACCGCGTCGACGTGGGCTTCCGGCTGGGACTGTCGCCGCCGGAAGGCGTGATCGCCCGCCGGCTGTTCCCGCTGCAGATGATCGTTTGCGCCGCGCCGGCATACGTGCAGCGTTTCGGCGTGCCGGCGACGTGGCAGGCACTGGGCGGGCACCGCTGCACGGTATTCCGGCATCCGGGCACGGGCAAGACCTCGCCGTGGCGCTTGCAGGTCGATGGCGAATCCGTCGACCTGGCAGTCGCGCCCTACCTGTGCACCAACGACGAGGGCCTGGAACTGGAGGCCGTGCTGGCCGGCCGCTGCATCGGGCAGCTGGCCGGCGTGACGGCCGCACCCCACATCCGCGCCGGCCGCCTGCTGCCGCTGCTGGTGGACCACGTGCCCGATATCGCCAGCTATTTCATCTACTACGGCAGCCGCGCGTCGCTGCCGAGCCGGGCGCGCGCTTTCATCGACCTGGCGCTGGAACGGCTTGTCGACAATCCCGCGTATGTGCTGGGGCAGGAGGAGCTGCGCGCCGGGCAGTTGCGCGCGGTCGGGCTGGCGGGAGAGGGAGCGCGGTGACGGTCAGGGTGCAAGGCTGGCGCAGCCGCGCAATAGCTTCGCTTACAATTGGTTATAAGTTTTCCATAGGCTTTGTCAGCGCGGGCGTCGTGCCACGCGTTATTTGCCTGTTATCCATTTATTTCTACTCGACATGAAATCACTCTTCTCCCGCCTGACCCTGTCCACCCTGCTGCTGGCCGGCGCCGCGCATGCCGGCGAAATCACGGTGTACGCCGACGATAATTTCGCCGGCCGGTCGGAGACGTTCCGCGGCACCGTGTCGGACCTGGTGCCGCTGGGCTTCAACGACCGCGTGTCCAGCGTCGTCGTCCGCTCCGGCACGTGGCAGTTGTGCGAGCACATCAACTTCCAGGGCCGCTGCATCGAGCTGTCGCGCGGCGAGTACCGCCGGCTGGAGGGATTCAACGACAAGGTCTCGTCGGTGCGCGAGATCGGCGACCGCGGCCGCGATCGTGACGACCGGGGTGGCCGTGGCGACCGCGACGACCGTGGCGGCTACGGGCGCGGTGAAGACATCGTGCTGTTCGCGCAGCCCCGCTTTGGCGGCCGCCACGTCGAACCGCGCGGCGAGATCCGCAACCTGACCGACTACGGCTTCAACGACCAGACGGGTTCCGTGATCATCAACGAAGGCCGCTGGGAGCTGTGCGACGACGCCAAGTTCCGTGGCCGGTGCATCACGCTCGGCCCTGGCCGTTACGAACACCTGAACGAGTTGAACAACCGGGTATCGTCGGTGCGGCGCGTGCGCTAGGTTCCCTGGACATCGGATCGGCCGGAATGCCGCCTGCCGTCACACAAGCCTGTTCCCCATACCGCCTCGTGCCGTGGCTGGCGGCCGGCCTGCTGCTGGCGGGCTGCGCCCTGCCGCCGCTGGACGGCCGCACGCAGACCAGCGCCCTGCCGACCGATGCCGCGGCCGCAACGCGTCTCGGCGTCGGCTTGGCCGCGCAGGTCGTCGCGCATCCCGGGCAGACGGGTATCCTGCCGCTGGCCGACGCGCAGCAGGCCTTCGCCGCGCGCATGCTGCTGGCGCGCGCGGCCGAACGCACGCTCGACGTGCAGTACTACATCTGGCACGACGACATCACCGGCACGCTGTTGCTCGACGCGCTGCGGCAGGCGGCGCAACGGGGCGTGCGCGTGCGGCTGCTGCTGGACGATAACGGCATCGCCGGCATGGACGACATCCTCGCCCGGCTCGACGCCGATCCCCGCATCGAAGTGCGGCTGTTCAATCCGTTCGCGTTCCGGCCGCTGAAGGCGCTCGGCTATGTCACCAGTTTTGGCCGGGCCAACCGGCGCATGCACAATAAATCCTTCACCGCCGACAACCAGGCGACGATCGCCGGCGGCCGCAATGTCGGCGACGAGTATTTCGGCGCCACGGAAGGCGTGCTGTTCGCCGACCTGGACGTGCTGGCCGTCGGCGCCGTCGTGCCCGACGTATCGGCCGACTTCGACCGCTACTGGGCCAGCGCCTCGGCCTATCCGCTGGCGCCGCTGCTGGGCCGCGCGGCTGCTGCCAATGCGGTGGCCAATGAGGTGGCCAATGAGGCGCCGGTGCAGCACGCCGCGGCGCAGGCCGAACGCGATCCCCGCGCCGGACGTTACCTTGCGGCGCTGCGCCAGTCCGAGGTCGTAACGGAGATGGTGGCCGGCCGCAGCCCGCTGCAATGGAGCCGCGTCACGCTGGTCAGCGACGATCCGCGCAAGGGACAGGGCCAGGCGGGCGAGCGCGAGCTGCTGCCCTACCGGCTGCGGCGCGTCATTGGCGAGCCGGCAGCCAGCCTCGATCTCGTGTCGCCGTATTTCGTGCCGACGGCCAGCGGCGTGAAGGCCTTCACGGCGCTGGCGAAACGGGGTGTGAAGATCCGCATCCTGACCAATGCGCTGGAGGCGACGGACGTCGCGGCGGTCCACGCGGGTTACGCGAAATGGCGCAAGGCGCTGCTGCAGGCGGGCATCGAGCTCCATGAAATGCGCCGGCAGGGCGAGGACCGGCCGAAGCAGGCGCCCGGCGCGTTCGGCAGCTCGGGCTCGAGCCTGCATGCGAAGACGTTCGCCGTCGACGGCGCGCGGGTCTTCGTCGGCTCGTTCAACTTCGATCCCCGTTCCGCGGAGCTGAACACGGAAGCGGGTTTCGTCATCGACAGCGCACCTCTCGCCGCAAGGGTGGGACAGGCTTTCGACACGACGATCCCGGCGCGCAGCTATGCCGTGCGGCTGGACGAGCACGGCCGCCTGTACTGGCTGGAAGCGCGCGGCGGCA
>DKJA01000053.1:0-617 GCA_002454505.1 Oxalobacteraceae bacterium UBA6704 | reverse complement strand
CTGCTGTCGCTGCTGCCGATCGACTGGCTGCTGTAGCGGGGCGCCCGGTGCGGTTTCCCGCACCGGTTGCCGGTCGACTTGCCGCGCTCGGCGGTGCCTCTCCGGACATGGCCGACATCCGGCGACGCGGAGCGGACGACGCCACATGAACGAAGTGCTGGTCGACACTTCAGTCTGGGCATATCACTTTCGGCGCACCAACGGGAGCCTGGTCGATCTGCTGTTGCTGGATAGCGTCATTACCCCTTCCATGGTCGTCACTGAACTGGCATGCGCACGCCGCCGGCGCCGCCCGTACGTAAGCTCGCCGACATTGCAACGCTGCCGCAATCGCGGCGAGCCAGCCAGTGGAGTTGCGGGAGCTTATCGAGCGCGAACAACTGTTCGGCCTCGGATGTGGTCTGGTTGACTTGACGCTCCTGGCGGCGGGAAATCGCGAGATTGTCGCGTCCGTTCGATCCGGACGCGGCGTTTGCCGGCACCGTCCGCCTGTGCCTGTGGCAGCAGGCGGCGACCGGGCTGGCGGATGCAGCGATTTTGCCATGCCCATGCGGGAACTCTTGCCAGCCGAGATGGGGCGGCCCGCCGAGCACTTTCATCGCGCCGCCTCCTTGCAG
>DKJA01000037.1:475-6533 GCA_002454505.1 Oxalobacteraceae bacterium UBA6704 | reverse complement strand
GCACCGACGTGGACACGAACACAGCAATAGCGAAGGGGATAGACGAAAAAAATGGCGCACGCAGCGCCATTTCCTTGTTCAGCCCGTGTCCACGTCGGTGTCTGACACCAGGGGGGAAAAGTGGACACGGGCTGGGCCGTAGAACGGCTTACGCGCCCAGCGTCATCAGGCTGGCATTGCCACCGGCAGCGGTGGTGTTGACGCACAGCGCGCGTTCGGCGATCAGGCGCCACAGGGGGATGGCATCGGCGGCTGTTGTTTCGATGACGGAGACCAGCGCCCCGCCCCGCTCCGCCAGCGGCACGCGCACCTGCGGGACCACCGACGATTCCACCAGCGCGATCTGGAACGTGTCGTTCATGCCGTGCAGGTCGCCGACCACCTGGATGCGGTCGCGCACCACCGGCGGCAGGTCGGGCGGCACCAGCGCCGTCGAATGGGCAACAATCGCCGCCCGGTTGCCCGTCGCCAGTGCCGCGGCGACCTGGTTCAGCAGCGCATCCGTCGTGTCGGCGAAGCAGGCAATCACGCCGCGCGCTTCGTAGCGCAGCGTGTTGCGTTCGCCTGTCGGGCCGGGCAGCACCAGGCCGCCGCCCAGCGGCGTCGTGCGGACGTATTGCTCGGCCAGCGCGGCCAGCTGGGTCTTGCCCTTGTTTTTCGCCCACACCACCAGCGCATCCACGCTCGGCGACGATTGCCGTGCATGCGTCTCCACCGGTGCCGCGGCGCGCTGCAGGCGCTTCAGGTACAGCGGACCGCCCGCCTTCGGCCCCGTGCCCGACTTGCCCTCGCCGCCGAACGGCTGCACACCCACCACGGCGCCGACGATATTGCGATTCACATAAATATTGCCGACGTGGGCACGCGTGGCGATATAGTCGATCGTCTCGTCGATGCGCGAATGCACGCCCAGCGTCAGGCCGAAGCCGCTGGCATTGATCTGGTCGATCACTTTCGGCAGGTCGGCGCGGCGGTAGCGGATCACGTGCATCACGGGGCCGAAGACTTCCTTCGTCAGTTCGTCGAGCGAACGGATTTCCAGCACCGTCGGCGGCACGAAGGTACCCGGTGCATCCGCTGGCAGGCCCAGCGAGAAGTGCGCCACAGCGGTCAGCTTGGTCTTCTCGATGTGCGACAGCAGGTTCTGCTGCGCTTCCGTGTCGATGACGGGGCCGATGTCCGTCACCAGCCGGTCCGGGCTGCCGATGTTCAGCTCGCCCATCGCGCCTTTCAGCATCTTGATGGTCTTGTCGGCAATCTCGTCCTGCAGGAACAGCACGCGCAGCGCGGAGCAGCGCTGGCCGGCACTGTCGAAGGCCGACGAGATCGCATCCTGCACCACCTGTTCCGGCAGCGACGACGAATCGACGATCATCGCATTCTGTCCGCCCGTCTCGGCGATCAGCGGAATGTCGCAGCTCTCCGCCACGGCACGTTTCGCCAGCGTGCGGTTGATCAGCTGGGCCACTTCCGTCGATCCCGTGAAGATCACGCCTTTTACGCGTGCGTCGTTGCACAGGCCCGCGCCCACCACCTCGCCGCGGCCCGGCAGGAATTGCAGCGCCGCACGGGGAATGCCCGCTTCATGCAGCAGCTGGACGGCACGGTGCGCGATCAGCGGCGTCTGCTCGGCCGGTTTCGCCAGCACCACATTGCCGGCCGCCAGCGCAGCCGCAACCTGACCGGTGAAAATCGCCAGCGGGAAGTTCCACGGCGAGATGCACGTCACCGGACCCAGCGCCAGCACATTCTTTTCGTGACGGATCTGCTCGGCGTAATAGCGCAGGAAATCGACCGCCTCGCGCACTTCGGCAATCGCGTTCGGCAGCGACTTGCCCGCTTCGCGGATCGCCAGTGCCATCAGCTCCAATGTGTGTTTTTCGTACAGGTCCGCCGCGCGAAGCAGCGCATCGGCACGGGCGCCCGGCTCGACCGTCTGCCAGTCCATGGCGAATTCGCTGGCGCAAGTCAGCGCGTGCTCCACGTCCTCGGCCGTGGCTTCGGTGACCTGGCCGACGATATCGCCGTTCTGCGCCGGATTCAGAATGGCTTGCGACGGTTGCGCGGCAGTTGCCGACACCGCCAGCAATGGCGCCGCCGACCACGTGTGGGCATCGGCCAGCACTGCCGACACTTCGCGCAGCACGTCTTCATTGGAGAAGTCGATGCCGTCCGAGTTCTTGCGCTCGGCGCCGAACATGTCCTTCGGCAGCGGAATCGCCGGGTGCGGCAGGCCCTGCTGTGCGCGGGCGATATCCAGCGGGTTCTGGATCAGCGTGTCGATGGCGATGTTTTCATCGACGATCTGGCTGACGAACGACGAGTTCGCGCCATTCTCCAGCAGCCGGCGCACCAGGTAGGCCAGCAGCGTTTCATGCGTGCCGACCGGCGCATAGATGCGGCAGGCCTTGTTCAGGTTGTTCGGGCCGACGACCTGGTCGTACAGCGTTTCGCCCATGCCGTGCAGGCATTGGAACTCGTAGGCGTCGATGCCGTCGCGCTTGGCCCACGTGTAGATCGTGGACAGCGTCTGCGCATTGTGCGTGGCGAATTGCGGGTAGATCACATCCGTTGCGGCCAGCAGGCGCTGCGCGCAGGCCAGGTAGGAAACGTCGGTGTACACCTTGCGCGTGTAGACGGGATAGCCCGGCATGCCTTCCACCTGGGCACGCTTGATCTCGGCATCCCAGTAGGCGCCTTTGACCAGCCGCACCATGAACTTGCGGCCGCTGCGGCGCGCCAGGTCGACCAGGTAGTCGATGGCGAACGGGCAGCGCTTCTGGTAAGCCTGCACGACGAAGCCGATGCCGTCGAAACCGGCGAGATCCGGGTCGTGGGCCATCGCTTCCATCAGGTCCAGCGACAGTTCCAGGCGGTCCGCCTCTTCCGCATCGATGTTCAGGCCGATGTTGTACTGCTTGGCCAGCAGCACCAGCGCTTTTACGCGCGGCAGCAGTTCCGTCATCACGCGGTCGCGCTGGGCGCGGCTGTAACGGGGATGCAGCGCCGACAGTTTCACCGAGATGCCGGGGCCGTTGCGGATGCCGCGGCCCGCCGAGGCGCGGCCGATCGCGTGGATCGCCGTCTCATACGAGGCGTAGTAGTTGGCCGCATCGCTTTCCGTCAGCGCTGCTTCGCCCAGCATGTCGTAGGAATAACGGTAGCCGCGCGCCTCGTTGTCGCGGCCGTTCTTCAAGGCTTCGTCGATGGTCTGGCCGGTGACGAACTGGTTGCCCAGCATCCGCATGGCCAGGTCGACGCCCTTGCGGATCAGCGGTTCGCCGCCCTTGGCGATCAGCCGCGTGATGGCCGATCCCAGTTTCTCCTCGCTCGACGAGCCCACCAGCTTGCCCGTGACCAGCAGGCCCCACGTGGCCGCGTTGACGAACAGCGATGGCGATTCGCCCAGGTGCTTGCGCCAGTCGCCCTTGCTGATCTTGTCGGCGATGAGGCGGTCGGCGGTGGCCTTGTCCGGGATGCGCAGCAGCGCTTCGGCCAGGCACATCAGCGCCACGCCCTCGTCCGACGACAGCGAGAACTGGTGCATCAGCGCATCCACGCCGGAAGCGCGCGTGCGCTTCTCGCGGACGGCCGTCACCAGCCGGCGGGCCAGCTCCTGCGCCTCGCGGGTCGCATCGGCGCCGCGGTCGGTAATCTGCGCCAGCAGCCATTGCACGGCGGTTTGCTCGTCGCGGCGGTAGGCGGCGGTGATGGCGGCGCGCAGCGGCGTCGGGTCGCGCAGGATTTCCGCTTGCAGGGCGGCGAAGGGGGCTGGGGCATTCATTCGGAGGTCTCGACAGGGAAAGGGTGTACCTAACAAAACACGCCCGGCAAACGGACGTTTGCGGAGCGTGACAATGATTCGATTGTATGCGGGAATCCTCTGGATTAATTCTGGTAATGGGGGGGACTAGCCATACAACATTTTTGATGAGAGAATTTAACCAAATAAAATTAAATTAGGGGATAGACAATGCTGGACAAGATCAGCAAGAAGATTCTGATGGAACTGCAGAGCGATGGCCGCATCAGCAATGTGGAGCTGGCCGCGCGCGTCAACCTGTCGCCGGCCGCGTGCCTGGAGCGGGTGCGCAAGCTGCACGATTCCGGTTACATCCTGGGCTATACCGCGCAGCTGAATCCGCAGCTGCTCGACGTGTCGCTGCTCGTCTTCATCGAGGTGGTGCTGGACCGCACGACGCCGGAAGTGTTCGATGCGTTCAAGCATAGCGTACAACTGATCCCCGAGGTGCTCGAATGCCATATGGTGGCCGGCGGTTTCGACTACCTGGTCAAGGCGCGCGTGAAGGACATGGCGGCCTATCGTGAATTCCTGGGCAAGACACTGTTGCAAAAAGGCGTGCGCGAAACTCATACTTATGCCGTAATGGAAGAAGTTAAGAACACGAGCAAGTTGCCGATCAAATAAGTGCAGCGAGGTCTTCCTCAGCCGCACGCGGAGAGGAGACGGTATGCAGCGCAAGGTCTTGCAGCACGGCGGGTGGCTGGCGGTCGCCCTGGCGGCGGGTGTTTGTCCGGTGTGGCTGTTCTTCGGCGGCACCGTCTTATGGCCCGCCCTGCTGGCCGCGCTGGTGGCGGCCGCGATCGCACGCTTTGCCGGCCGCGGCGCCGGGGACGACGGCAGCCGCCGCTTTGCCGCCACCGTCGGCAACGAAATCGACGCGATCATGATCGGCGCCGCCGAAACATCGTATTTCGTCGACTCCATCAAGAAGAAAATCGGCGACGAGGTCGCCTCCGCCGCATCGATCGCCACCAGCACCCAGCAGAACGCCGGCGCCACCGGCCAGATCGCCGCCAATGCGGAACGGGCGTCGCAGGTGGCGCACCGCGTGCGCGAGGAAACCGTGGCCGGCCGCGCCGAGGCGGACGAAGGCCTGCGCCGCATCTCCGGCGCCAGCACCGATGCCCGCGCGGCGGCCGATGTGATGACCGACCTGCGCGCAAAGGCCGGCCGCATCGCCGGTTTCACCGATGCGATCTCCGAAATCTCCGCAAGAACCAACCTGCTGGCGCTGAATGCCGCCATCGAGGCGGCCCGCGCCGGCGAACAGGGTCGCGGGTTTGCCGTCGTCGCCGGCGAAGTACGGCAACTGGCCCAGCGCACCAAAGCGGCGACGGATGAAATCAGCCAGATGGTCCGCGCCATCAACGAGCAGGCGGACAAGGCCAGCACGGGCATGACGTCGCTGGCCGGCGCCGTCACCCAGGCGGCGGAGAACGTGCGCACGGTGCACGGGTTGCTGACCAATATCGAGCAGTCGTCGGCGGAATCGGAACGGGAGATCGACGAGATCGCCCGCACGTCGCGCGAACACGTGGCCACGGCGCAGGTGATTGCCGAAGCGATCGCCAAGATCCGCGACAGCATGCTGGGCACGGACCGCGACCTGCCGCGCGTGGCGGCCTCGGCGATGGCACTGGCCGACCGCGCCGAAATCATCGCCGGCGCGCTGGCCGATGCGAACGTCGCCACCCCGCACGATGAGATCCGCGCTGCGGCGCAGCAGGCGGCGCGCGAGGTGGGCCAGCTGTTCGAGCAGGCCATCGCCAGCAACAAGATTTCCCGCGAAGCGCTGTTCGACCGCCAGTACAAACCCATCCCCGGCACCAACCCGCCGAAGTACAACACCCGCTTCGATGCGTTCACCGACAAGGTCCTGCCGCCGCTGCAGGAAGGCCTGCTTGCTGCACTGCCGCAACTGGCTTACGCGGGCGCCGTCGACGACCAGGGCTACTTCCCCACCCACAACAAGAAATTCTCGCAGCCGCTGACGGGGGATTACGACATCGACATCGTCAACAACCGCACGAAACGCCTGTTCAGCGACCGCACCGGCAAGCGCTGCGGCAGCAACACGCGGCCGTTCTTGCTGCAGACGTATAAACGGGATACGGGCGAGGTGATGCACGATTTATCCGCACCGATTTATGTGCATGGGAAGCACTGGGGCGGGTTCCGGATCGGCTACAAGTCCGCCGGGCATTAGTTGCCTGAAAAATGGGGACAGACCCCATTTTTCGAGCAACTTTTTTC
>DKJA01000037.1:0-208 GCA_002454505.1 Oxalobacteraceae bacterium UBA6704 | reverse complement strand
TTTTTCGAGCAACTTTTTTCGATCAATCGCTTAGTGCGTATCGACTTTCGGCGAAGTGCCCGGCGCGGTTTTCTGCGCCACCGACTGCATTGCCTCGAGGTTGGTGCGCAGCCATTTGTGGGCGGGGCTGCGGGCGTCGCGTTCGTGCCACAGCATGTCCAGGTGGACGGCCGGCAGCGGGAACGGCAGCTCCTTGTAGATCAGCGCG
>DKJA01000008.1:24887-25136 GCA_002454505.1 Oxalobacteraceae bacterium UBA6704 | reverse complement strand
CGAATACGCCGGCCTGCTGGTGATCCAGAAGTACCACCAGTCGCGCGGCGAGGGTCATCGCAACATCTGCCTGATTCCATCGTCCGCACACGGCACCAACCCGGCATCGGCCAGCATGGTCAACATGCAGGTGGTGGTCACCGCTTGCGATGAAAACGGCAACGTCGACCTGGCGGACCTGAAGGCCAAGGCCGAGCAGCACAGCAAGAACCTGGCGTGCGTGATGGTGACTTACCCGTCCACGCACGG
>DKJA01000008.1:0-24756 GCA_002454505.1 Oxalobacteraceae bacterium UBA6704 | reverse complement strand
GCACGGCGGCCAGGTGTACATGGACGGCGCCAACCTGAACGCGCTGGTCGGCGTGGCCGCACCGGGCTCGTTCGGCGGCGACGTGTCGCACCTGAACCTGCATAAAACCTTCTGCATCCCGCACGGCGGCGGCGGACCGGGCGTGGGCCCGATCGGCGTCGGCGCGCACCTGGCGCAGTTCCTGCCGAATCAGCGCTCGACCGGTTATGCCCGCAACGAAAACGGCATCGGCGCCGTGTCGGCCGCGGCCTTCGGTTCCGCATCGATCCTGCCGATCTCGTGGATGTACATCGCGATGATGGGCGGTGCCGGCCTGACGGCGGCCACCGAAGTGGCGATCCTGAACGCGAACTACGTGGCGCGCCGCCTGACGCAGCACTTCCCGGTGCTGTACTCGGGCCACGACGGCCTGGTGGCGCACGAGTGCATCCTGGACCTGCGGCCGCTGACCGATGCCACCGGCATCAGCAACGAGGACGTGGCGAAACGCCTGATGGACTTCGGCTTCCACGCGCCGACGATGAGCTTCCCGGTGCCGGGCACGCTGATGATCGAGCCGACCGAGTCGGAATCGAAGGCCGAGCTGGACCGCTTCATCGATGCGATGATCGCCATCCGTCTTGAGATCGCCAAGGTGGAAAGCGGCGAGTTCGACAAGGCCAGCAACCCGCTGAAGTTCGCGCCGCACACGGCCGAAGTGCTGCTGTCGGATAACTGGGACCGCAAGTACAGCCGCGAAGTGGCGGCCTACCCGGTGCCGTCGCTGCGCAAGCAGAAGTACTGGCCGCCGGTCGGCCGCGCCGACAATGTGTACGGCGACCGTAACCTGATGTGCGGCTGCGCACCGATCAGCGCTTACGAGTAACGATGGCCGGGGACTGTCCCTTCATGGGATTGTCCCCGGTTTGATGGGCGCCGGTGGCACTCACGCCACCAGCGCCACCGCCAGATTCACCGAATCGCACCCCAGCTGCTGCCCGTGCACGTCGAAGCACAGCACCGACAGCGACCCGTCGTTCTCCAGCGCCACGGCGCGCACACTGCCCTCCTGCGTTGCCGTCAGCACGGCGCGCCGCTCCGTCAGCAGATAGGGCGACTCCCAGGCGCCCCGCGCCGGCCGGGCCACCATCCACAGCGCGCCCTGCGCATCGGCAAAGGCGAGGAATTCGCCGGCCGCATTCTGCGTGCTCCATAACAGTCGCGCCCCCGCCACATTGGCCACCAGCTGCGGCATGCCGTTGCTGCCCCGGTAGACGACGATCCGGTCGCCCGCGGCGAACAGGTCCGGCACGTTCGGCACGGAACCGGGTGCCAGGTAGACGCTGGCCGTGCGCGCCGGCAGGTTCGGATAGGTCATTGCCACCTTCCACCCGAACGGATCGGCGAACGAGGCGAAACGCAGCTCCCCTTCCCTCCCGTTCGGATGCAGCGCCCACACGCCCGGCATCCGGTAGGTGCCCACCGCATAGGCGCAGGCGTCCCGCACTTCATCCGGCAGCGCCAGCGGCCGCAGGCCGCACTGCGGCGACGCCGCGTTGCAGTACCACGTGGCCGGCTGGCCACGCAGCACTGCGCTGACCAGCAGCAGCGGCGGCGCGCCGGCCTGCATCGGTCCGAACGCGAGCCGCGTCAGCCGCGCGCCGGCCGGCAGTTCCGGCCGCGGGTGCAGGCTGCGCAGCAGGTCTAGCCAGCCGGAATCGTCCAGCGTCGACGGAATATCCGTCGCCACGTGCAGCGAGGACTGGCCAGGATCGTCCCGGTCGGCCAGCGCCAGCGCGAGGCTGATGCTGCCGTCGGCGGCCTGCCGGATGTCGGCGCAGCACACCTCGAGCCGCTCGCCGTGGCCCGGCAGTGCGCCGGACAGGTCGGTGGCCGACCAGGCCTCCTCGCCGATGCAGCGCAGCAGGTGCAGGCGGCCGTGCGCGTCGACGAGAAAGACGAGCGGCAGGTCGCCGGCACCGCGGACGACGAACAGGGGACGCGCCGCGGGCGCCGCGGTTTCATAGAGCGACATATTCGCCATCATGGCCTCATACATGTTCATGATTCGCCAGCACGGGTTCGATTGCGGCGGCCAGGCGGCTCACCAGGTAGTCCTGCACGGCGGCGAGACTGGCGTTGCCGTGCTCCCAGCCATGCATCAGCCGGGGCAGGTTCAGCAGATGCGCCAGCGGATCGGCAACGATGTAAGCGCCGGCCTTGCCCGCATCGGTTACGGGTGGGCTCTTGCGGGCGCGGCTGACGACATTGACGCGGCCGCCCGTCCCCACGACCAGTTGCAGCCGCAGCGACCATTGCAGCGTGGCCCGTGCCCAGCCCTTGCCCACGTCCGCCGACTGACCATCGGCAATTTCCTGCGTGACAACATCGCGTTCGTAGCGCATCAGCGAACCGTGCAGGTCGACGGTCAGCCGGGGCACGCCGGCCATGTCCGGCTGCTGCGAAATCGTCACGCTGTATTGCAGGTCCTGTTCGGACTCGCGCTCGTGGGTCACGTCGCCCGGCTGTTGCCATTCGAGCAAGGTGTGATGACGGTAAGTCCAGCCGACGGGGGTGCGGATGAAGCGCGCCGGCATGGTGCCGCCGCCGCCCGTCTTCTCGTCGACGACGCCATCCTGGCCGACGATGGCGCCGGCCGGCAACGCCTGTGCGTAGTCCGGCAACGCGTTCAGCCGCACTTCAAGGGGATCGATCAACAACGGCTTCAGGTAGCGTTGCGAAAACTCCTCATGGTTCTCGAAAGAGTTTAATTTGGGCATCATCTTTGCTTGGGGGAATGTTAAGATTCCATCTGTTCAGTTAGGCCGAACTCTAGCCAGCCCCGCGCGTACGCGCCTTCCGGAAACCTTCCGGACAGCTAAGTGTTTGATTTAGCGAGGTATATTTTTTAGAGGCAAACGTTCGCATGGAACAGCGCGGTTTCCGCTTCGGCGACTGGCAAGTGGAGGTTGGCGGCAATTCGCTGAGCAATGGCGACGCCCGCACCACCCTCGAGCCGCGCGTCATGGACGTCCTGCGCTACCTTTGCCGCCACCCGGGCGCCGTGATTCCGGCCGAGGAATTGCTCCAGGCCTGCTGGGGAACGGCCGAGCTGGGCGACAACCCGGTCCATAAAGCCATCGCCCAATTGCGCCGTGCACTGGGTGATTCGAGCACCGAACCACGCTATATCGAAACCGTCCGCAAGCGGGGTTACCGCGCCATTGCCGACGTCGTCGAGGAAGAGGAACAGGCCGGCATCTGGCAGGATGGCTCGCCGTTCCGCGGGCTGGAAGCATTCGAGGAAAGCCATGCCGCCATTTTCTTCGGGCGGGTACAGGCTACGGCGCGGCTGCGTGAAACCGTGTTGAAACAGGTGGCGAACGGGTGCGCAATGGCGCTCGCGCTGGGACCTTCCGGGTCCGGCAAAACGTCGCTGGTGAGGGCTGGCCTGCTGCCGCAACTGATGGGCGGAGACGGTCCCGTCGCTCTCTCTTGTTCACTGCACATGGATTGCGCGGATCTTGGTGACGGGGATCTGTTCGGCGCGCTGGCCGCGGTATTGATCGATGCCGAACTGGATGGCACGCACCTGTTCGATGGCAGCAGTGCGGAGGCGCTGGCTCGCCGGCTTCGCTCCGAGCCGGCGGCCGTCGCCGCGCAGCTTGCCGGCGACGGTGAACGGATTCGCATTTCGGTGTTTGTCGACAGGATCGAGGCCATCTTCCGGACGCCCGATACAACGGACGCCGACCGCATCGCATTCATTCAGATACTGGATCGGCTGGCCACGCATCGTGTGTTGGTCATGCTCGCCTGCCGCAACGATTTCTATCCGGAGCTGATTGCGCTACCGGAAATGCTGGCGTTGAAGGCACGTGGTGGGCATTTCGATCTGGAGCCGCCAGATGGGGCGGATATTGCGCAGATGGTGCGATTGCCGGCCAAGGCGGCGGGACTCACGTTCGAGCACGATCCCGCAACCGGTGCAAATCTCGACGATGTATTGTGCGACGCCGCTCGTGAAAGCGCTGATGCTCTGCCATTGCTGCAGTATTGCCTGAACGAGCTATACAGGCTGCGCAGCGACGAGGGAATACTGCTCTTCGACGTATTTCGCGGTCTCGGAGGAATCGAAGGAGCGCTAGGCGTTCGTGCGGAGCAGATTTTTTCCGCTTTACCCGCCGAACAGCAGGCAGCCTTGCCGAAGGTGTTATCCCGGCTCGTGAACGTAGGGGAAGAACAAAATGCAATTACCGCGCGAAGAGTTCCGTGGATAGCATTGAACAATTTAATCGAGCGCGACCTAGTGAAAGCCTTGGTCGACGCTCGTTTGTTCGTCAGTGAATTGACCGGCGAAATACCGAGCTTCGGGGTGGCACATGAAGCATTGCTGCGTCGATGGCCGCGGATGGTCGAATGGGTCGACTCGCACCGACAGGCGCTTCAAATACGAACGCGCCTGACGATGCAGGCGGAGAGGTGGGTAGCTGCAGGACGACCGCGGGATCTTCTTCTTCCGCGAGGCAGCCAGGTCAATCAAGCAAAAAATCTGCTTGACCTGAGCGGCTTCTATTTATCGGAAACGGAACGGGAATTCATATTTGGCTCGATCAGGCGCGTAAAGATCGGTGAACGCGCGCGCTTTGCAACCACAAGCGTGATTTGTATATTGGCGATCCTGGCGGTCTGGCTTGGCCTGTCTGCGAAAGCTGCCAGTGATGATGCTGAAAACCGACGCGCGCAAGCAGAGGATCTGATGGGATTCATGCTGGGGGATTTTGTCGAAAAATTGCGTCCATTGGGGCGATTGGATCTCCTGGATAACGTCAGCGCACGTGCCTTGGCCTACCTCTCGTCGACGATAAAAGAACAGACGTCAACCGAGGTTATCTTGCAACGCGCAAAAAATCTCCACCTGATTGCCGAAGTACGCAGGGCAAGAGCCGATATTACAGGATCACAAGAGGCTCTTGTCGCGGCGCGAGATCTGCTGAACGCCGAGTATGAAAAAAAGCCCGAAAACAAGGTTATCCTGAAAGAACTCGGCGGAAATGCCTTTTGGCTCGGCCAGCTGAACTTCGACCAAAGCAATTGGGAAAACGCCTTGCTGTACATGGGCACCTACAAGAAGCTCGGCGAGAAATTAGTGGATATATCACCGACGGATATTGATGCCCTGATGGAACTATCTTATTCACATGGCAGTTTGGGCTCGATCTTTCTCCGACAAGATCTACTGCAGCAAGCGGCGCAGGAATTTCAGCTGTCGGCCGACATAAAACAACGTGCCTTAAAATTGGCACCGCAAAGAGATTCCCTCAAGATCGACCTCGCCAATAGCATATCCGGGCTTGCTGCAGTGAAAGTGCGCCTCGGCGAACTTGATTCTGCTGAAAAACTGTATGTCCTTGAGGAGTCCTTGCTTGCTCCGTTGCACGAGAAAGCCCCGACGAACGGAAACTGGACCTATCGGCTGGCTGTGGCGAAATGGCATCAAGCTGAACTGGCACAAGCCACAGGCAGGAAGGCAAAGGCATTGGCGGATTATGGCAATGCGGAAAAGCTGTTTATACAGATCCTGAAGCAGGACCCAAGCAACCGCTCCTGGGAAAAGAGTCTGTATTCGATCCAGCTGAAATTAATTGAAATCTCCGAGGATGAAGGCACTGCCAGCCTGACGAAATTGATAGCGATTCACGATAGCTTGTCGAAGCTATCGGCTGCTGCCCCAAAGAGAGCGGACATCACCACTATCGTTGCGATGACGGAACAAAAGATTTCCGTCATTTATTGGGCAGTAAATCGACGCGATGACGCCAGGCGATTTTTATCGATGGCGATGGAAAAAATAACTCGATTATATACCGCAGACAGAAAAAGCAGCTCGCTGGCGGGACTTTACAGCGAAGCCGTTTTACTGAAAGCAAAATTCGACAAGGATGATAACTTGATGGAGAGTGCTCTGGCCAATTGCAATGCGGCCAGACTGGCACTCGACTCTTTCAGCACCACAAGCGATTACTTCCTGCTGGTCCCGATGGTTAAATCATCTGCCTGCATGGGCAGCATCAAATCTGCCGACCTCTGGAAAATACGCCTGCAGCAAATGGGCTACCTGGAATCGAGCTATTTAAAGTTTCTTTCAACCACCCACTAAGGAACACATCATGGGCAAACTTAATGCAGGCGTCACCCCCACCTCCTTCGTTAATATTTTCGTTATTGCAACGCCAAAGAAAAATGAAAATACGGGTGAAATCGAATACAACACCGTATTTGTTCCTGAGACAATCAACGTCCGTCAGAGCGACACCATCATCAACTATCAACTCATCGACCCGACGCCAAGCGGCGTACGGATCGATATGGTTTCCGTTTTACCTGAACACTCTTCCCAGCTGAGCATTCCCAGCATTGGTCAAAGTGGGAAATTGGTCACTTTCAGCGATGCAAATACCGTCAAGGAAACCTTCAACGTCACCTTGCATTTTTCCGATAGCGATGGCGTGAAATTCAAGGTGGATCCGGAAATCGTGAACGAACCGGAACCACGTTAATCGACACGGCAATTGTAAAATTTTCCCATGCAAATCGAGCTGCCCGTGCATTGCCGCGCGTAATCGCTTTAATGAGGGCAGCATTCGATTGCTGGGAACCGAGATATTTTCCTGTATGAGCGCCCTGTTCCGCCAACAAGCCATCGCGCATAAATACCAGCGCTTACACGGCCCGGTTCTGCTCGCGCACAGCTGGTCCAACGCGGCGCTGGTGCTGTTTCTC
The DNA here is from genome assembly GCA_002454505.1 of Oxalobacteraceae bacterium UBA6704. Lineage (GTDB taxonomy): Bacteria > Pseudomonadota > Gammaproteobacteria > Burkholderiales > Burkholderiaceae_D > Rugamonas. The sequence continues at coordinate 17,994 of DKJA01000008.1, read as the reverse complement.
GCGATGCTGGTGGCCGCCATCGTTGCCTTCGCGTGCGTGTTCGGATTCACGCGCAAGGAGGCGGTGGCGGGTGTTGTGGTTCCCGATAAAAGCCTGTTGCGCGTAACAGCGCCGCAGACTGGCACTGTCTCGCGGGTATTCGTCAGGGAAGGCCAGTCGGTGCGCGAAGGCGACGCCATGTACGTCATCTCCAGCGAGCGGACAACTGCACAGGGAGACACACAGGCTTCCATCAACGGATCGGTGGAACGCCAGATCGGTCGTTTGCAGGACGAACTCGCGCAACAGCGGCGTCAGGCCGCCGCGCGCCAGCGCGAATTGACAGACCAGATCGGCAGCCTGCAGGCCAGCCTGCGGCATCTCGATGTCGAATTGACGTCGCAGCGCAAGAAGGTGCAGTTGTTGAGGGATCTCGCCGACCGTATCGGCGAGCTGGCAAAGGATGGTTCCGTGTCGCGCAACACCGCCACGCTGCGCAGCGCGGATCTGCTGGAACAGGAAAGCCGGCTCGCCTCGCTCGAGGCGCAGCGGCTTGCGCTGATGCGCGACCTGTCCGCGGCCCGCACCCGCTCCGATGAATTGCCGTTGCAGATGGAGCGGGAGGCATCGCAACTGAAGCGCGACATCCTTGGCAAGGAACAGCAGGCATCCGAAGGCGAAGCACGGCGGGAGATCGTCGTGCGGGCAAGGCAGGCTGGCCGCGTTGCGGGGCTGGTGGCGCGTGCCGGCCAACCCGTCGTGGCCGACCAATACCTTGCCAACATCATTCCTGATGGCAGCATCATGGAAGCCGAGTTATACATGCCGACGCGGGCGGCGGGATTTGTGCGCCCTGGCACCGATGTGCTGCTGCGCTACGACGCCTTTCCTTATCAAAAATATGGCCAGTTCAAGGGCAAGGTGCGCGAAGTGGCACTTGCCGCCGTGCCTGCCGGCGAATTGCGGGCCCGTTCGGGTGAACGATCGAACGAGGCGCCCAGCTCGGAACCCATGTACTGGGTGCGCGTGCAACTGGAGCGGCAGGCCATACCGTCGGCAGGCGAGGTCATGGCCCTCAAGCCCGGCATGCAGATAGCGGCCTCGCTGGTGCTGGAACATCGCACGATTGCCGAATGGGCGTTTGCGCCGCTGCTCGGCATCACGAAACAATAAAGGTAGTGTCAGATGGCAGCATTCGGCCTTGGCCGCACAGTCCCGATTTTCCTGCAGACGGAGGCGACGGAGTGCGGCCTGTGCAGCCTGGCAATGGTGGCGCACTATCATGGCTACCGCACTGACCTGGCCTCGCTGCGCCTGCGATTCCCGATCTCCCGCAAGGGCGCCACACTCGACAGCCTGGTCCGCATCGCCAGTGCGGTGAAGCTGGAATCCCGCCCCTTGCGTCTGGAGCTCGGGCATCTGGACCAGCTGCAATTGCCCTGCGTGATTCACTGGAACATGGACCATTTCGTGGTGCTGACGAAGGTAACGCGCACGAGTGTGGTCATCCACGACCCGGCGCTGGGCGTGCGATCCTTCACGACGGATGAGTTCAGCAAGTATTTCACCGGCATCGCACTGGAACTGACGCCAGCGAGCGACTTCGAACCGGCGGTGCAGCAGCGCCGCTTCACGCTGCGCGGCCTGATGGGCAATATTACCGGCCTGAAGCGCGGACTGGCCCAGGTGCTTGTGCTTGCCTTCGCACTCGAGACATTGACCATCGCCCTGCCCTTCTTCCTGCAATGGGTGGTCGACCAGGCGATCGTGTCCGCGGACCGCGAGCTGCTGAACACGCTGGCGCTGGGATTCGGCCTGCTGATTTTGGTCCAGGGGACGATAGGCGCCGTGCGAAGCTCGCTGCTCACATCGCTCAGCATGCGCCTGAATTTTCAGTGGCTGGGCAATGTCTTTGCCCACCTGCTGAAGTTACCGCTGGATTATTTCGAGAAGCGCCACATCGGTAACACGATGGCCAGTTTCAGTGCCATCACGCTGATCCAGCGAACACTGACCACCGGTTTCGTGCAGGTCGTCGTCGATGGCATCATGGTCATCGGCACCTGTGTCGTCATGCTGCTGTATAGCGCACAGCTGTTCTCGATCGCCATGGGTGCCGTCGTTCTGTACGGTCTGATGCGCATGGTGCTGTTTCACAGCCTGCGCGCCGCAACTGCCGAACAGATCATCCATGCAGCCAGGCAGGCGACGCACTTCTATGAGACAGCGAGCGGTATTCAGTCCGTGCGGCTGTTCGGCAAAGGCGATCAGCGCCGGGCGGGCTGGCTGCACATTCTCGCGGATCAGTTCAACGCGGAGTTACGCATCCAGCGTGTGAACATCAGTTACGAAACCGCGCAGACGCTGCTGTTCGGGATGGAACGGATCATCGTGATATGGCTGGCAGCGCATGCCGTCCTTGCAGGGCAATTCACCGTCGGCATGCTGTTTGCGTTCATCGCCTATAAGGAACAGTTTTCAAGACGCCTGGCCGGCCTGATCGACAAATACGTCGAATTCAAGATGCTGCACCTGCATGGCGAACGCGTGGCGGATATCGTTCTCTCTGCGCCGGAACAGCAGGGCCCTGGCGGGTGCGACGAAATCATTCGTCCAGCCACGCCGCCGCGCATCGAGATTCACGCCGCAAGCTATCGATATTCGCCCACCGAGCCTTATGTGTTCGAGGACATCGATCTGACGATCGAACCCGGCGAATGTATTGCCATCACGGGCGTTTCAGGGAGTGGCAAGACCAGCCTGCTGAAAGTCATGCTCGGGCTGCTGACACCCGAACAGGGCGGCATCCGTATTGACGGAAAACCTCTGCAACATATTGGCCTGACAGCTTACCGCAGCATGATCGGCACCGTCATGCAGGAAGACCGCATGTTTTCCGGCTCGATTGCGGAGAACATCTGCTTCTTCGATCCGTCGCCGGACTGGGAGCGGATCCGCGAGTGCGCCACTCTGGCCGCGATAGCCACGGAGATCGAAGCGATGCCGATGGCGTACAACACAATCACCGGTGACAGCGGAATCGGTATCAGCGGCGGGCAGAAGCAGCGGATATTGCTGGCACGTGCACTCTACCGGCAGCCGCTGATTCTGGTACTGGACGAGGCGACCAGCGAGCTGGATGTCGGCAATGAGAAGATGGTCAACGCCGCAATCAGGAATATGGGGCTGACTCGCATCATCGCGGCGCATCGACCGGAAACGATTGCGATGGCCGACAAAGTTTTCACGATGGAGAAAGGCCGTCTGCGCGTCATGACGGGAGGTGCTGAAGATACGCATCAAATACATGTCGCGTAACGCGAACGCGCCATCCGGCGACGATTTACGATGCTTGTTATCTGGAAATTATTATTGTAATCTGGCGTGGCACCGAGTCGTTCTCAGAGGGATCGTTATCTGAATATCGGATCGGTGTATGCCAGCATTAAGTCGAACAACGGCGCATTTGAATTGGAGAATACATGACCCAGACAGCCGCCCCCATGCTTCCCCCACCGCCGGTCAACAACGGCAAATCGCAACCCGCATGCTGACGTTTTCCGAACAGCGCAGCACTGCCGGCGGCGCAGCCCCGGAACTTGAGAACCGCCCGCAGCTTCCACCGCCACCGCCCTGACAGCAAATCGCTTTTTCGTCTGCCGTAAGGCGTCTCCAACACTTCCAGGTCGAGCCACTATGGACAAAATGAACCAGCCACAGCTTCCACCGCCGCCCGTCAACAACGGCAAATCGCAACCGCGCATGCTGACGTTTCTCGAACAGCGCAGCATTGCCGGAGGTGCGGCACCGCAACTTGAAAACCGTCCGGATCTTCCCCCTCCACCGCCGTAATCGAAACGGCATGCGATAGCCTCGATCCGAAACCCCGGTGGATGCCCTACCTGACGCAGAAATCATCCTGCATCAGGGTAAGATGAAGGCATCTCCCATCCAAGGACCCCGATGAAGCCATCCACCAAGGCAGCGCTGATGTCGGCGCTGCTGTTTCCCGGCCTCGGCCAGCTGCTCGTCTACAAGCGCGCCGTGCGCGCCTGCCTGTTCCTGATCCCCGCCGCGTGCGCGCTGCTGTTCCTGCTTGCGGGCGCCATCACCGCCGCCAATGCGATTGCCGAAGGCATAGTGGCCGGCACCGTGCCGCTCGATCCGGCCATCATCCTGCAACAGATCGAAGGCACCGACCCCAATGGCAACGGCAACCTGGCCGGTTTCGTCCTCATCGCCGCCTGGCTGGCCAGCATCGTTGATGCATTGCTGAACCGCGGCTGACAACGCGCGTACCATCGCCTGGCGCACCCGCGTTCACGCACCAGGGAGTAAGCGATGAGACAACTGGCGGTATCGATCCTTTGCCTGTGCTGCGGCACGGCAGCCCTTGCCCAGGCGCCGGGCATTCAACGTACCGTCATTGAACGGGCCGACGTATCGGTGCCCGACCGCGAAGCCATCGTGGCACGCGTCGAACTGCCACCCGGCGCAACGGCGGGCCGCCACACGCATCCGGGCGACGAGATCGGCTACTTCATCGAAGGCGAGGGCGAACTGCTGATCGACGGCGAGCCGCCGCGCAAACTGAAGGCCGGCGACGCCTACGTGATACCGGCCGGTAAAGTACACGATGCGCGCAATGCCGGCGTGGCAACGGCGCGCATCATTGGCGTGTTCGTGGTCGAGAAGTGCCAGCCGCTGGCCACACCGGCGAAGTAAGCTCTATGCAGCGAGGCGTCCGGCGGGCCACGCCGGTGCGCCTGGCATCATGCGCTGCCAGCGCAGGCGCAGCCGCACCGAAGTGGCCAGCAACACCACCACGGCGATGCAGGCCACCGGCACCACGGCACTGTCGCTGCGGGTGACGACCGCCATCACGCCCTGCATGCCGATCAGCAGGCCGAACAGGGTCAGCGACGACGATTCCCAGCCCGGCTGCGCCGGATAATCGCGCAGCAACACGGGCGCCGTGGCAGCCGCCAGCGCCACGCACAGCAGCCAGACCGCCCAGCCGCCGGCACTGTTCGACAGCACGACGATAACCAGTGCAGCGCACACGGCATAGGTACCCCATGCGATGGCAAAGCGGCAAAGCAGCGCCTGCGCCAGCTCGCGGTTCAGCAGCGGCACGGCCGGCGCGGCCGGCGTCAGCCGGAGCACGGCCTGTTCGCCAATACGCTCCTTCATTGCCGTCGCGGTGGCTTTCACGTGCATCACCGCGAACGTCATCAGCACGATAACCACGTGCTGGCCGAACGGCACCCGGCCGTCGGCACTCAGCCAGACCTGCAGGATCAGGATGCCCGCCGTTGCCAGCGCCAGCGACAGCACGGTGCGACTCCAGTGCGCACGGGGACCGAGGCCGTCGAGCAGCGCTTCGGCGCCGGCCCTTGCACCGCCGGCAGCGAGCCGCGTGGCATACAGCAGGTCGAACGGTTGCTGGAGCAGTTGCCAGCTGCGGGTGCTGTCGTCGATCGCCGCCCTGCCCTGCTGCTGGTTGCGGCGGCGCCGGCCGGTGCACTGGTCCCAGGTGTAATGGCCATCGCCGCCGCGCGGGAACAACCGGTATAACACCCATACGCCGAGCGGCACCAGCAGCAGCAGGCCGGTGATGGTGACGACCGGCTGCCCCAGGCGGGCCGGCCCGGCCAGCGTGCCCATGATCGAATGCCCGAAGACGCTCATCGCCAGCATGATCGCGATCGACGGCGCAAAGGCGAGCCAGACGTAGCGGGAGCACAGCGCGATGAACAGCAGCACGGCAGCGGTCAGCAGCAAGGTGTAGCCGAAATGGCCGAACACGGCGCCGAACAGCAGCGCAGGCACCAGGCTGGCGACCAGCCACAGCACAGCGGTCAGCGTCATCAGGCGGCGCCGCAGTCCGGGCACCAGCGCGGCCAGCGTCGGCGTGTTCTGCCGGACGGCATTCTGCAGGTAGATGCCCCACCACATGATCGCCACCACGGCGGCAAAGCCGGCCGCGACGAAGGCGCCGGGGCCGCGCGACAGCAGGCCGGCAAACGTGGCAAGGCAGGCCAGCGCGGCGACGCCGAGGAAGCCCCAGCTGATCCACACTTCGCGGAACAGCGGCCGCTCCAGTGCACTCTGCCGCAGCAGCATGGACCACGCACGCATTGCTGCGGTCATCGCGTCACCTCTTCGAACAGGTCTTCCAGCGACATCGGCTCCAGGTGCAGCCCCGGCCGGTGCTGCAGCAGGTCCGCCTCCTCGGGCGTCAGCCGGGCGACGACGCTGACGGCGCCATTGGCATGCTGCACGCGGCCCAGCTCGTGGCCGAAACGCAGGTGCTCAACGTGCGGCGCCATGGCCGTCACACGCCGCGCACCTTCCATCAGTTCGTCCAGCGGCGCCTGCAGCGCGATGCGGCCATCCTTCAGGAACGCCACGTCGAAGGCAACCCGCTCCAGGTCGGACAGGATGTGCGTGGAGAACAGCACCGTGGTGCCGCGGCCCAGCACGTCGCAGACCAGTTCGCGCAGGAAGTCGCGCCGGCCCACCGGATCGAGGCTGGCAACCGGCTCGTCCAGCACTAGCAGGTCGGGTTCGTGGGCCAGCGCGCGGATGATGGCCAGCCGCTGCTGCTGGCCGCCGGACAGCGTACCGATGCGCTGCCGCCGCGCCGTCGCGTCGAAGCCCCAGCGGCTCAAAAGATTCTCCACACGGGCTTCGTTCCAGCGCGGGTACAGCGTGCGGAAGTAGGCCAGCAGCTGGTCGGGCGTCAGCCAGTCGAACAGGTCGGACTTCTGCGGCACGTAGCCGATGCGGGCCCGCGCCGCTTCCGACAGGGCGGCCACCGGCTCGCCGAACAGCGCCGCATGGCCGCCGTCCGCCTCGCGCAGACCGAGCATGCATTCGAGCAGCGTCGACTTGCCGGCGCCGTTGCGGCCCAGCAGGCCGATCACCCTGCCCGGCCCCACCTGCCAGTCCACGCCCTGCAGGACGGGCCGGCTGCCGAACGATTTCTGTACTGCCTGCATTGCTACGACGGATGTGGTCATGGGACTTCCTTCAGCACTTGTTTGAACAGTTCGAGAATCGCGGCATCGTCCAGGTCCAGCTCGCGGCCTTCGCGCGCGGCCCGCTCCAGCGACGGCCGCAGCAGCGCTTCGCGTTCGCCCTTGCCGCGGCTGCGGCGGCGCGCCACCTGCATGCCCTGGCCGCGGATGCGCTCCAGCACACCTTCCATCTCCAGCAGGTTATACGCCTTGGAGACGGTCATCGGATTGACGGCCAGCGCCTGCGCCACGTCGCGCACGGACGGCAGCGTGTCGCCCGGCGCCAGCATGCCGGCCGCAACGAGCCGCCGCACCTGCTCGATGAGCTGGCGGTAGATCGGGTCCGGCGAGCCGGTCGAGATGTTGAACAGCGTGGCGGGTTGGTCGGTCATGGCTGTATGCTGTATTAGTTGATTGATACAGTAATACCCATTGACCAGCGTGTCAAGCCCGACATGGACGGCGCCACGCCGCAACACGGTCCCGCCGACATTTGAAGAGGCAGCTGGTGCCGACAAGAGATCAGATGTGCTCGGTGTCACAGCTACTCACGAGCGAGCGCCCATGAAATTCTTGCACTATGGAAAAATCAACGATATTCTAATGACACGCAGCCGGAAGCAATATTCTCCCGGGGACGCGCCGGCTGTTGATGGACCCGCGCCCCTTGACAAACGACAGATCCCCTACGCCAAGAGGAATTCGATGAGAAAAGCCACCTCGCCTCAATTGCCGCCGCCGCCAGTCGGCACGCAGTCGCAACCACGCTCCCTTACTTTCCGCGAACAACAAAACGTGGCGGGCGGCTTGCATAAAGATCCTCCAGATCTCGAAAATCGCCCTCAGCTTCCGCCTCCCAGCGTGCAAGCACCCGATCTAGGATAGCTTTACCGGTTTGCGGCCAGGTGGCTCCACCTATGGACCGCACCAGAAGTGCAGGGAACCGCACAGGATTCGTCATCGAGCGATAAAACACTGGAGGACTTTGATGAACGCAACAAATTCGCCGCAACTGCCGCCGCCGCCAATCGGCGCCATGCCGCAACCTCGCCCGCTCACCTTCCGCGAACAGCTTGCTGTGACCGGCGGCGCCGCGCCGGATCTGGAGAACCGCCCTCAACTACCGCCTCCCAGCGTTCAAGCGCCGGACGTCGGATAGGTTCCGGCCGCGGCGCGGACGATGGCGGATAGCCCCAGTCCCCGGCCCATAAAAAAACCGCGCACGAGGCGCGGTTTTTATATGTGAGGCGGCGAACAGCTTACGACAGCTTCGTCGCATGCTCCCGCGTGGCGTGGAACGTCAGCTTCGGCCAGCGCTCCTGCGTCAGCCGCAGGTTGACGCCCGACGTGGCCAGATACGCCATGTTGCCGGCCGCGTCGTACGCCACGTTGTGGCCCAGCGCCGCTTCGAAATCGGCCAGCGACTTCTTGTCGTCGGACGACACCCAGCGCGCGCTGCTGATGCTGGTGCCTTCGAACACGGCATCGACGCCGTATTCGTTCATCAGGCGGCTCGCCACCACTTCGAACTGCAGCACGCCGACGGCGCCCAGCACCAGCTCGCCGCCCTGCACCGGCTTGAACACCTGCACGGCGCCCTCTTCGCCCAGCTGCTGCAGGCCTTTATGGAGCTGCTTGATCTTCAGCGGATTGCGGATGCGCACCTGGCGGAAGAAGTCCGGCGCAAAGTACGGGATGCCGGTGAACTGCAGCATCTCGCCTTCCGAGAAGCTGTCGCCGATCTGCATGTTGCCGTGGTTCGGCAGGCCGATGATGTCGCCGGCGTACGCCTCTTCCACCTGTTCGCGGGACGAGGCCATGAACGTCACCACGGACGACACCTTCACTTCGCGGCCGAGGCGCAGGTGCTTCACTTTCATGCCGCGCTCGAAGCGCCCCGAACAGACCCGCAGGAACGCGATGCGGTCGCGGTGCGCCGGGTCCATATTGGCCTGGATCTTGAACACGAAGCCGGAGAACGGCTGCTCCGTCGGCGCCACGCTGCGCACGGTGGCGTCGCGTTCACGCGGTGCCGGCGCCCAGTCCACCAGCGCGGACAGGATCTCGCGCACGCCGAAGTTGTTGATCGCGGAGCCGAAGAACACGGGCGTCTGGATACCGGCCAGGAATTCGTCCAGGTCGAACGGGTGCGAGGCACCTTTCACCAGCTCCACTTCCATGCGCAGCTGGTCCATCTCGAGCGGGAACATCTCCTGCAGGCGCGGGTGGTCGATGCCCTTGATGACTTCGAACGACTGGTTGGCGCTTTCCACGCCGGCGCGGAACAGCAGCACCTCGTCGCGCAGCAGGTGGTACACGCCGCGGAAGTTCTTACCCATGCCGATCGGCCACGTCACCGGCGCGCACTGGATCTTCAGCACGGATTCCAGTTCATCCAGCAGCTCCAGCGGATCGCGCGTTTCGCGGTCCATCTTGTTCATGAACGTGACGATCGGCGTATTGCGCATGCGGCACACGTCCAGCAGCTTGATCGTCTGTGCCTCGACGCCTTTGGCGGCATCGATCACCATCAGCGCCGAGTCGACGGCCGTCAGCACGCGGTAGGTGTCTTCCGAGAAGTCCTGGTGGCCCGGCGTGTCGAGCAAGTTGATGATGTGGTCGCGGAAGTCGAACTGCATCACCGACGAGGCGACGGAAATGCCGCGCTGCTTCTCGATCTCCATCCAGTCGGACGTGGCGTGGCGCGCGCTCTTGCGCGCCTTGACGGTACCGGCCATCTGGATCGCGCCCGAGAACAGCAGCAGCTTTTCCGTCAGCGTCGTCTTGCCCGCATCCGGGTGGGAAATGATGCCGAACGTGCGGCGGCGCTGCACCTCGCGCGCGATCAGCGCGGGCGTCTTGGCGCTGCCGGCGGCGGCAGCTTCCTGGGTGTCTTGCGAGGAGACTTCGATTTCTTCGGACATGGCGATGCCGGTAGGCGGTTCGATCAAATAAACCGTGGATTTTACCTTTTTTAAGGGCGGCCGGGTGAATTTGAAGGTCCCCTGCCGCCGTGCCGGTCGCCCGTCAGTCCCCTTTCACGCGCCGCCAGCCCACCGGATGCGCGCCCTCGGCGTCGAGCTCCGTGATGGGCCGCGTCAGCGTTTCGCCCTTGGCCGTCGTGGTGATCATCTTCAGCTGGCCGCTGGGCAGGCGCACGATGATGAAGCCCACCGCCGCCGACGTGTTCGACAGCGTGCTGCCGACCACCGTGCCGTTGACGCCCGTGCCGTTGCACACGTCCACTGCATAGGCGTTGCTGGTGCCCCCCACCGAGCAGGACGACGACGACGTGGGGATATTGGTCACCACGTTGGCCACGCCGCTGACGATCTTCGGATCGATGTTCATCCGCTCGCCCCGGTTCAGCTTCCAGTCGAAATACCAGCCGCTCTTCAGCTTCAGGTCGGCCTTGACATCGGTGATCTGGTAAGTGGCCGTGTTGGTGCTGCTGCCCTGCAGCGACAGCGTCTGCTCTTCCAGCGCCGTGCGCTGCACCGTGCTGCCCGTGTCCTTCACCAGATACAGGCTTTGCGTATCGCCATTCGTCGTGTCCGGCACGTCGAGCAGGCGGCCGGTCCCGAACAGCACCACGCGCTGCGGGTCGGTGCTGTTGTCGACCGCGCACAGCGTCACGTCCGGCCGCGTGGTGATCGGCTGCAGCGCGCCGGCATCGGCCAGCTTCAGCACGCCCACCGAGCCGTTCACGTTGGTCAGGTCGAAGCGCCACATCTGGCCCTGGTTGTCGCCGCCGTAGATGTAGGTCACATCGGGGTCGCTGGCGGGATCGGCCGTGATCGCCGTGATCTTGGCCAGGCCGGACGGCGTGCCCACGTCGCCGGCCGCCGTCGTCACGCTTTTCAGGATCGTGCCGGTCAGCGCATCGACGATGTACAGGTAGCCCTTGCCGTCGCCGGTCGCGACGCCGTCCACGCCCGGCACGTTGTTGTAGCCGGACGTGAGGAACACCACCCATTTGCCGTTCCACCGGCCGAACTGCGGATTGCCGAACGACAGGCCCAGGTTCGGATCGCTCTTCGCGCAGACGGTGCTGTCCGCGCACAGCTCCCACAGCTGCTTGGGATCGGTGGGATCCGTCACGTCCAGCGCGTAGTAACCGCGGCCGCCCGCGTTCAGGCCGGCCACGAGGATCGTGCGCCATTTGCTGCCGTCGTAGATGTCGGCCGTTTCCGGCGCGCCGTCGGCCGTGAAGATGTGGTTCGTGGCGTAAGCGACGCTGGCCAGCTGGTGCAGCTTGCTCATCGTGATCGCCGGCACGTAGGCCCACCGCTCTTCGCCGGTATCGGCGCGGAACGCATGCAGCATGCCGTCGTTGGCCGCGGTGAATACGGTCGCCACCGCGCGGGCGGTCGTCTGCGTGGACTTGAACGTGTCGTAGCCGCTGAACGCGTAGGTCTTGCGCGGATCGCGCACATACGCCGGCTTGGACGACGCGATATCGCCCAGCACGATGGGGATCGACGGCGTCGCGTCGCTCATCGTGTAGGCGCGGAACCGTTCGTCGTCGGCATACTGCTGCTGGCCGCGCAGCCAGTTGACCAGGTTGGCGCCGCCGTTGACGATCGTCCGGTCGGCGGCCGACAGCAGCGAGCATTGCGAGAACATGCCGCAGCGGTTGTCGAACCAGGCCTTCTGCTGCGACGTCATGTTCGCATACAGGAATTCCTGCAGGCCGTTGGCGGTGGCCATCTTGATCTTGCGCGTATCGGTACTGGCCGCGACCTTCTTGCCCAGCGTCTGGGTGGTCGTCCACACGGGCGACGCATTGACTTCGCCGGTGGACGGGTCGATCTTGCGGTTGGCCAGTTCGCCGTACCAGCGCACGGTGGTGAACGTGTCCGAGAAGATGTCGTTGTCCTGCAGCGAGATGTTCGGCGTCGACGTGGCGGCGGCCGAGGCGGCGCCCAGGCTCACCTGCATCTTTTCCAGCGCGGCGGTCAGGCCGTCGACCACTTCCTTCGGTTCGGAAGCGCTGAAGTACTTGCCGTGGCCGTTGATGGCCGCGTGCCACAGGTCGTCCACCCGCTCCTGCACCGTGTTGCCGGTGTTGGTGACGTCCGGGTTGGGCCACACGTAGGCGCCGTTGTTGTTCCACGGGCAGCCCGTCTGCACGCTGGTGATCAGGTTGTAGAAGTCGCCGCCCGTCTTCGGCGCCGTGTCGTAGTTCGCTTCGTACGTCATCACGCCGTCCACGCCCAGGCCCAGCGTGTAGGTGCTCATGTGCAGGTGGGTGTTCTCGCCCGGGCCGGCCGGCACGAGGCCGGGCCGCGTCATGTCCGTTTCCAGGTCGGGGCGCAGCGAGACCGTGCCGGTCGACGAGCCGCCGTTATACCAGTGCAGCGCCACGTCGGCGATCGACGGCTGCGACTGCGCGCGCGTGTCCACGCAGCCGCGCGCCGCCGTGCAGAAGCGCTGCGGCGATTCCACATTGTCGTTGTTGCCGACATTTCGCGCCGTGGCGCCGTTCCAGTAGCCGTCCGTCGTGACGATGAGGAAGTTCTGCTGGCACGGCTGCTGCACCACTTCCTGCCCGGCCGAGTACTGGTATGGCGACTGGTTGGCGAACATCTTGCCGACGTTGTCCATCGCCGCGCGCACCGGCGTGCCGCCCGTGGCGGTCATGTTGTACAGCGTCGAATACCAGGTGCTGCGCGCCGTGCTGGTGAAATCGGACGGCTTCATGTCCACGGAATTGCCAGCGCCCGCCTCGGACAGCCGCACCAGGCCCACCCGGTAGCTGCTGGTGATCGGCGCGAACGCCAGGCCCACCGACGTCTTCATCATCTGCAGGCGGCTCTTGTAATAGGCATACCAGTTGGCGAAGTTGGTCATCTCTTCGCTGTAGCTGCAGGCGCCGGCCTGGGCGACGCAGTCCGTCCGCGCCGGCACTTTCGGGAACGTCAGGCCGGGCAGGATGTCGACGCGGATGAAGGTGCCGGAGGCGGCGGTGCCGGAGGCGAAAGCGGTCGTCGTGACGGGGGTCGCGTCGATGGCGGCCACCGACGCCAGCGGCGTCAGCACGATATTGCCGTAGTTGGTGGTGCTGCCCAGCTTGACGGCGGTGCCCTGGTTCAGCGCGGTGCTGACGATGCAGACGGTGGACGTGCTGGTGGTCGCCGTCTCGGCCGCGCAGACGGACGTGGCGCTGTTGCCGCCGGCGTAGGCGGCGATGCCGCTGGTGCCGCGGTCGTTGATGGCCTTGACGATGTCGGCCGCCACGCTGGCGCGGTTGACGCTGAACCCGGACGTGACCTTGCCGGCCACCGTCGTGCTGCCCATCGTGACGGAGGCCACCGACGGCGAGCTGCCGAAAAAGGTGTAGGCACCGGTGGCCGTGCCGGTGACCCGGATCAGGCCCGTGCTGCCGCGCGTGGAGGTGGCCTGCTTGGCGTCGGCCACCAGGATCCAGCCGTTGCGGGCATTGGCGCTGATGTTGTCCGTGATCGGGGTGCAGTTGGCCAGGTTCTTGGCCGCGCCGGCGATGCAGTCGACGGGGATCACCGCCACCACGTTGTCGGCGGACAGCGTGATGCCGAACAGCGAACAGTTCGGCACGCCGCTGCCCAGCGGATTCTGCAGGCAGGCCCAGTAGCCCTGCGTGCCGGACAGGGGCCCGGCGATGATGCTGGCGGCCACCGCATTGGCGACCTGCTGCTGTTTCAGCGGCGTATCCGAGCCCGTGGCCGCGGCCACCTTGGCATTGGTGATGACGGTGGCACGGCCGGTCGCGTCCTTGACGGACACGCTGGTGATTTCCAGCGCCGTCGTCGATGTGGACGCGCCGATGGCCAGCGTGCCGTACAGCAGCGCCGCGCCGGGCGGCGTGGAGAACTTCGGATAGACATACGTGCCGGCGCGCTTGGCCCGGCAAGTCGTCAGCGACGTGGTCGTGCACCAGCGCACCCGCGCCGGCACGGTGTAGCCGGTCGGCGGATTGGCGCCCACATTGACCGCCTTGCAGTCGGTCAGCTTGTCGTCCTTGCAGTACTCGCCGATATTGATGTTGTAGTAGTACGGCGCGCCGCTGATGCTGCGCGCATAGTTGTAGGTGGCGTCCGGATAGCCGTAGCCCGTGTTGACCTGGCAGTCGGTGCTCTGGCGCGAGCGGCACCAGGTCAGGTCGGGGAATTCCGTGGTCAGGTCGATCGCCGTGTCGGCCGCTTCGTACAGGTCGATATTGAGCTTGCCGTAGCCGTCGCTGGGCACGGCGGTCCAGTCCTTCGTGTTGGCCGCCGTCATGTCGGCGTAATAGCTGCTGTCCCACTTGATCGGCGCCTGGTAGCGGATGCGCGGGTTGTAGTACTGCTTGTTGAAGTCGGCGCTCATGAACGGCGGGTGGCCCGGCTGGCACGACGTGGTGCCGTTGGACAGCGCGGCGCCGGTCCGGCACAGGTTGTCGACGATGTAGTCCGGCGTGTATTGCCAGTTCATCGACCCGGAATTATCGAACAGCAGCATCAGGTTCGGCTTGACGCTGCCGGTGCCGCTGATGTTCAGCAGCGGTACCTGGGCGATCGGCGTGATGGCGGCATGGGCGGAGACGGTCCACAGCAGCGCCAGAAAGGGCAGCGCCAGCAGGCGGGAGATCAGGGTGTTCATTGTCTTTCTCATGTTCTTCAGGGCCCCATCATGACGACGGCCTGGTTCATCACATTGCCGCCGCGCTTGCCGTGGATGCGCGCCGTAATCACGTAGTGCAATTGCGGCTTGCCCTGGTAGGTGGGTGCATCGGAAGCCAGGCTGTCGCCGACGCTGGTGCGCGCCGTGATGCCTTGCCGCGCCGCCGTGGTGGCGCAGCGGTTGGCCGGCGTGCCGCCGTTGTAGGCACCGGCGAACTGGCACAGCCGGTGGATCACATATTCGACGCGGATGTCGTCGTCGCCGTCGTCGTCCTCGACGAACACGGAACCGGCCCAGAATTCGCTGCTGGCCGGGCCCTTGTCCGGGTCTTCGCTCATCGTCGCCACGTAGCCCTGCGCCGGCACGTTCTGCCACAGCGTTTCCTTGGCGGCCGTGTCGAGCCAGCTGTAGGCCGTGTGGATGCCCAGGTCGGCCGCCTTCGTCAACGCCGTTTCGTAGGCCAGGTTGGACGTCGTCAGCGCCGTCGAATTGCCGGAGCGGAGCAGGTAGATACTGCTGATCAGCATCACCACCAGCATGATCAGCATGACGGGCAGCGCGATGCCGCGTTGCAGGGCGGAGCGGCGCATCATGGCCGCCACCCGGCGTTGCGCAGCGGGACGATGGTCTCGAACGTGCGGTAGCGGTAGCACGTCCAGCTGACCGTTTCGCCCGCCGCATCGAGCGCCACCGAAACGGGCACCGCCGCCACGCCGGCCGGCGCCGCGCTGCCGAACACCGTCTGGGCTGCCGTGGTGGCGGCGCATGTGCTGCCGCCGGCCGCCGGTTTCTCCGGCATGCCGCTGCGCGCCACGACGGCGATGCGCAATGCCGCCACGCGCTGGAAGTCGCCCGGGTCGCCCACCACCGCATCGCCGTCCGCGTCGATCATCGTGTTGCTCCACTGCGTGACCTGCATGCCCTGCTTGGGATCGAAAGTGGCGGCCGCGCGGGTATCGAAGCCGTACTGCGCCTTGATGGCCACCACATTGTTGATCACGGATTGCGGCGTGCGCGATGTGCCGGCCAGGTCGGTGGCGCGCAGCAGCAGCACGCCGTTGCTGACCGACCAGGTATGGAACGACAGTTTCGTCGCACGGCCCAGGTTGAACACGCGCGCCTGGCCGGCCGTGTAGGCAGCGACGGCCAGCGCGCCGCTGTTGAAACGCAGCGCGTTGCCGCTGGCGATCGCCAGGTTCTGGTCGGCCGGCTCGGCGGACAGCTGGGCCAGGCTGCAGTTGCCGCCCGCCGGTTCCGGCGCGACGACGATCACGTCGCCCTGGTTGAAGGCGAACGGCTTTTGCGTGTCGGTGCCGATCGTCGCACCTCCCGCGTAGTTCTGGTAGAGGCGCACCGAACCGACGCCGGCCGGGCCGCTGCCGGAATACAGCGTCAGCGTGTCGGAGCGCGTGCCGCCGTTGACGATGACGGCCGCCGTCAGCGGCGTGATGGCGGCGCCGGCCCGCGTGGCGCCGGCCAGCGCAAAGCCTTCCGTGTCGGCCATCAGCGTGTTGCAGCCGTTGAGCAGGTCGTCGTTGAGGCCCCAGCCGGCCTGAGCCGCATCGTTCTGGATCGAGAACAGCGCCAGCATGCCGTTCTGCATCGCGTCGGAGCCGCCCACGGCTGCCGACCTGTTCTGCTCGCCACCGAGCATCAGCCGCGTGGCGAACATCACCGCCAGCAGGCCGACAACGACGCTGACCAGCAGTTCGACGAGGGAGAAGCCGCGCAGGCGGCCGGTAACGGGCAGGCGCGTCATGGTTTCGGCGTGGTGACGTAGGACGTGATCGTGTGCGTGCTTTCCGGCTCGTTGGCCTTGCGCCGCCAGACGATCGTGATGTCGACCCGGCTGCGCAGCGACTGCGGTGTCACCGTCACGGCGAAGCGCGCCCCGGGAATCGATGCCGCCGTCTCGGTTGCCCACGGTTCCAGCAGGTCGGGCGGCTCGCCGTCCAGCGCCACCTCGTAGTCGGCCAGGCGGGCTTCGTCGTTGCTCATGATGCCGACCAGCTTGTCCGCGGCAATCGTGGCCTCCGCGCGCATGCCCGAATCGGACAGCGCCGAATAGGCGCGCGCCTGCAGCCCGATCGTGCCGAGCAGGCCGAGCGCCAGCAGCACGACGGCAATCAGCGCTTCCAGCAGTGCGACGCCGCCCTGCCGTTTTTTCGTGACAAAGCTCGTCATGGCGGACAGGCCCTCGTATCAGGTGCGTTGCGGGTGGGGTCGCATTTCGCCGTCATGCCGGCCAGCGAAATCGCCAGCGCCACGACGGGCACGTCACCGGCGAAATCGGTGGCCGGATCGAGACGAATGCGGGAAAGGCGGTTGTTGGCTCCCGTATCGACCCAGCCCAGTTCGGTGAAATAGACGGTGGAACTGCCGGCCGGCGCCAGCGACGGCACCAGTACGGAAGCAGGCGGCAATGCGTCGGCCGGGCGGAACACGGATTTGAAGGCGGCGTTGCCGTCCGGGTCGCCGTCAGCCACCGCATCCGGCGTCGACCAGCCGTCGCTGTCGGCATCGCAGGGCGCATCCGGCGTGGGGAAGCACAGGTCGACCTGCCAGTCCATCTGGCCGTTGGCGTTCGGCGTCAGCACGAAGCGGGTGCGGGCATTGTGCGTGACAGCCTGGCGGCGCGCCATCGTCAACCCTTCCGCATAGAATTCGGACGCCGCCCGCGCCTTGCTGGCCAGCACCCAATGCGTCATGTTCGGGATGCCGACGGCCAGCAGGATGCCGAGGATCGCCAGCCCCACCATCAGTTCGACGATGGTGAAGCCGGGCTGCCGCGCGGGCCGGCTCAGCTGGAGCACGCGCCGCCCTTCCGGTCGACCCAGCAATTGGCATTCGTGCCCCACGCCGGCGTGGCCGTGGTGGTGCGGCGGCCGTTCTGGTCGATGGTGTACGTGAAGCCCGTCATCTTGGCCTTGCCGGTGGCCGTGATGGTGTACGTGGAATCGGTATCGTTGCTGACCGCGTAGGTGAAGTTGTCGGTGGCCGCGGGCGCCGGCATGTCGTCGTAGGTGCGCTTGTTCGACCAGTACTGCTCCGCATTGAGCTGCGCCGCGCCCAGCGCGGAAAACGCCTCGGCCACGCGCGAACGCGTGACGTACTGGGTGTACTGGGGAATCGCCACGGCCGACAGGATGCCCACGATGACGACCGTGATCAGCACCTCCATCAGCGTGAAACCTCGTTGCGGGCGTTGCATGGTGACCTCGGCGGAAGTGAAAGACGGATTTCGATACGCGTAGTCTATCCGGCGAAACTGACATTACCCTGAGGCAATGCTGACAAAAGCCTGACAATAAAAATCAGCAGCGAAGGAGAGTATTTCCTGGAAAACAGGGTC
>DKJA01000086.1:34009-34424 GCA_002454505.1 Oxalobacteraceae bacterium UBA6704 | reverse complement strand
GCGCCCAGCGCCAGCGACAGTTTCTTGTTCACCGCCCAGCGCCCTTCCAGGTCGACCAGCGTCTTGGCCGACATCGTGAAGTCCAGCGCCGCCGTCGTGCCCGGCGTCAGCACCTTGCCGTAGCGCGTGGCGCGCAGCGTGGCACCGAAGGCGCCCAGGTTCCACGTGCCGCTCGTGGTGAACTTCGTCTTCGGCGTGCCTTCTTCGAAGGTCAGCACGTTGACGCGGTCGAACAGCACCGGCGCCGGGGACAGCGCGGCCAGCTGGGCCGTTTCAGGCACCTTGGTCACTTCCGTGTCCGTGTAGTTGCCGGCCACGGTCAGGTCGAAGCGGCCCGCATTGCCCAGGTTCCACGGGTAGTTGAAGACGACGTCCACGCCTTTCGTCGTGGTGTCCACGCCGTTGATGAAGAAGC
>DKJA01000086.1:10678-33968 GCA_002454505.1 Oxalobacteraceae bacterium UBA6704 | reverse complement strand
GAGTCGCGCATCGCCATGGTGAGCGCCACGCGCTCCGGCAGCGACATATCGTGAAAAAAGATGGTCATCGCCAGCGCGGCGATCTGACCTTCGGAAACGCTGTTATCGCGCACGCCGTTGATGAAGAAGCGCCCGCCGCCCACGCCGGGGAAGCCGTTCGCCGACAGGAAGTCGCGCACATTGGTCTGCGTGAGGTTCTCGGACAGCACGATGCGGTTGCGGATGTCGATGTGGAATGCATCGACCGTCAGGCTGCCCTTGCCCAGCTTCGCCACGGCACCGAACGAGAAGTTGGTGGACTTCTCGGCGTCGAGCGGCTTCGCACCCAGCGCCACCGCGGCCGGATCGCCCGGCTTGAACGTGGTGATATCGAACGGCACGCCGTTGATGAAGTTGGTCGACGTGGACGTGAAGTACTGCTGCTGCATCGACGGCGCGCGGAAGCCGTTCTGCACCGAACCGCGCAGCGCGAAGTTCGGCGTGAAGTCGTAGCGGCCGGCCAGCTTGCCGGACCAGTTGCTGCCGAAGTCCGAGTAATGCTCGCCGCGCACCGCGAACGACGTAAGCAGCTTCGGCAGCAGCGTCGCTTCGAAGTCGGCGAACAGGCTGTAGGCGTTGCGGTGGTTGTCCGACTCGTCGGCTGGACGGAAGCCTGGGAACACCTGCGAACCGGATGCGGTGGGCAGGCCGCTGGCCAGCAGTGCGCCGCCGTTGCGGTAGGAATCGGGCTCGCCTGCTTCCAGCTTGTAGCCTTCGCGGCGCGCTTCGCCGCCGATCGCCACGTTCAGCGGCGAGGCCAGGCCCACGTCGAACTGGCGCACCGCCGACAGGTTGTAGGTGGCCTGGTCGTACGAGAAGCCGCCCGCGTCGAACACGGTCTTGCTGCCGGCGCCCAGCGAGCGGTTCAGCGTGTTCTCGATGGTGAACTCCATCTTGTTCTTGCCGTAGCTGAGCGACGAGTCGAAGTCCCAGCCGCCGGACGACCACGTGAAGCCGGCCGCCGCGCTGAAGTCGTCCACGTCCGGCGCGATGATCGGCAGGAAGCCATCCGGATAGATGGACAAGGTGTTGTTGTCCTGCAGCGCGCGGCGGAAGAAGCCGCCGGAACGGGCCTCGCGTTTCTGGTAGCTGGACCACGCGTACCACTTCACCTTCTCGTTGATGTCGCCGCCGGCATTGGCGAAGATGGTCGACTGCTTCAGTTCCGGTTCGCCGTACCAGGCGTTGTAGCGGTTGATGGTGGCTTCGCGCGGATCGAAGCCGCCGTTCACCAATGGATACTGCTGGCGCGTGTCGTAGCCGCTGCGCTCCGTGTGATCCTGGTCCTTGTATTCGGCGGCGATGGTCAGGTAACCCGTCTCGCCCAGCGGCAGGCCTTTCCACAGGCTGACCGTGCCCGTCTCGCCGTCGTGGCGGGTGCGCTTGGTATCGGTGCCCCAGTTGGCGCCGGCCGGCGGCGGCGTCACCGCGAAGCCGTACTCGGTGATGCGCTCGCCGTAGCTGACCGTGGCTTCGCCGCCGCTGCGGTCCTGGCGCAGACGGATGTTGACCACGCCGGCAATCGCGTCGGAACCGTATTGCGCGGAAGCGCCGTCGCGCAGCACCTCGATGTTCTTGACGATGCCGGTGGGGATCGTGTTCATGTCGACGGCGGCCGAACCGCGGCCGATGGTGCCGTTCAGGTTCACCAGCGACGACGCATGGCGGCGCTTCGAATTCACCAGCACCAGCGTCTGGTCGGGTGCCAGGCCGCGCAGCGTGGCGGGGCGGATCGTGTCCGTGCCGTCGGCTAGGCCGGGGCGCGGGAAGTTCAGCGAAGGCAGCGCCACGGACAGTGCCTGCGTGATCTCGGGCACGCCCGTGTTCTTGATCGTGTCGGCCGAAATCACGTCCACCGGCGACGACGTGTCGAGCACCGTGCGGTTCGAAACGCGCGTGCCGGTCACGACGACGGTGGCCTGGTTTTCTTCGGTGGCGGTGGGGGTGGAGGTGGTGCTTTGCGCGGCGGCGGAGCCGGCATACAGAGCCGCGATGGCGGTGGCGATGGCAGTTGCGGCGAGTGCCTGGCGTGGTGCGGTAGTCCTGTGCATCCTGATCCCTTAGTGTGAGAGAGTGACGTGATCCAGCGCTTCCGTGAGCGGGACGCCGCTGCGTGCGCCCCGTAACCATCATCGGCGCCCGCTGAGCGCAATGTCAAACCAATCTGCCACACACCGGTCACTAAGCTGTCACAGTGTCGCAATTATCAAACAGCTTCTACGCGTTAACCCGCATTTTCTTGGGTGGAAATGGGGTTCCGGCTAACGATCCTCAGTCGCACCAGCTGGATGTGGCTGCGCAGGCCGTACAGGTCCTCGGCAAACGACAGCGGAATCGAGATGTGGTTGACGCTCTCCTCGATGTCGTTGAGCCGCGCCAGCTGCGCCGCATGGATGGCGGCCCGTTCGGCCGGCGGCGCGTCTTTCGCGTTCTCCAGCGCCTGCTCCACGGTGCGCAATTGCCCGTACCAGCGGTACACGCGCGAACGCACGCGCCATACATACAGCGGCGGCACGATCTTCGACAGCGGCAGGATCAGCGCGCCCAGCGCCACCACCAGCACCCACATGCGGTCGAGGAAATTGGCCAGCCAGAAGCTCATGTAGCGCTGCAGCAGCGGCGCGCCGTCCTTGTAAAACTTGGCCGCTTCGTCGGCCACGGGAATCTCCGTGTAGCGCGCCGACGGGAACTGGCCCTGCTGCGAAAACCAGCCCGCGCCGCCGTGGATCTTCGCGGCGGCCTGCACGAACAGTTCGATCAGTGCCGGATGCAGACCTTCGCGCGCCACCAGCGTGGCGGTCGGTGCGATCAGGTGATAGTCGCGCGCCGGGATATCGCGGCCAAGATCGACGATCCCGCGCGGCAGCGTCACATGCGTGAGGAACGGCAGGCGGCGCGTATAGGCCTCGGCCTGCGTGAAATCGAACAGGTAGACGCCCGGCGTCTGCAGCAGCATCTGGATCAGCGGATCGTCCGGCGCGGCGGCGAACACGAGGCCGTCGCTGCGCCCTTCCAGCAGTTCGACGGTGGCCGGCGTGTTGTCCAGCTGGCTCGTCTGCAGTTCGTCCGGCGTGACGCCGTTGACGTCGAGGATCTGCCGGAACAGCCGCGGCGTGCCGCTGCCCTTCGCGCCGATATTGATCTTCAGGCCGCGCAGCTGCGTCAGTTGCGTGAGCGGCGCCTGCTTGTCCTTCTCGCGCAGGAACAGCCAGACCGGCTCGACGAACAGGCTGCCCAGCGACACGAGGCCCTGCCGCTCGGCCGCTTCCTGGTCCGTCGAGCCGCTCTGCACGAAGGCGATATCGACCTTGCCGTCGGCCAGCAGCTTGAGGTTGTCGCGCGAGCCGTGCGAGCCGGTCAGCGTGACGGCGATCTTGTCCGCCTTCAGCTGCTCGGCGTACTTCTTGCCGAAGGCATCGTAGGCGCTGTTTTCCTGGCCCGTCGCCAGCGTCACACGGCGCGGCGGCGCGGGATCGACGATCACATAGGCCAGCACGCAGATGGCGGCGATCGCCAGGATCGTCGGCGCGGCGGACGCGATCAGGTCACGGGGCGAAAAGCTCGTGAATTTCTTGAGGCGGTTCATGGTCTTGCGGAGGGCGGGTTTCATGGGTGGCTACATTGCCAACAAAGAGCGTTATGCGCAAGGGGAATGACGTGCGCGAGGCCGCTGTCAGAGTATCGATAATCAACAAAAAATTGAACCAGAGAGCTTATAATTATCTTATCATATAGAAATATCCGAGCAGCATAACCAGCCAATTTACTGTTATTCTATTCAGTACCTTTATTGTGAAAGTTGAAATATTTTTTCACTATCCACGATTAAATTCCACTTGATGCAGTGCTCATTTTTTAACAAAAAATTATGAATATACGATCAGCTCTCGTCATTTTCTTATTCGCTCCTGCTCTGCTCAGCTGCAGGGAACGGACAACTGCGGTAAGCATCACTGGCTACAATCATATGACCAGGCTTTTCATAGGCGAATTTTATATTAATGGAGCCATGGGGCCGAATGTAAGCCCTGGCACCGGCGGCGGTGAGACATGCTGCGTCTCACTGCCAAATGATTGGTATCCTGGAATGAAGGCCAAAATTTATTGGAACTATGATGTTTTGCAGCAGGATACTGGCTCAGTCCCGCCTCCGCAACAGGCTGAAATAGAAATCCCAAGATACAACTCTCCCGAGAAGGTGCAAGTTCATTTCTACGAAAATCATAAGTTGAAAATCGTCGTATCGCCTTATTCGCCACCTCATCCTTTTTACCCCATGTCCAAAGAAGACTTATTGCCCTGGAAAGCACATGGAAATAAAGCATCCATGCGGGAAGCCGCAGCCCGTGGCGGAGGGAGTATCGATTGCTGATCGCGACGCCCCCCTGAATCAGGTACCTTATTTCCATTAAAGATAAATTTACAATCATGCCGAAAGCTGCCCGGGCTGACGCTCGCCGCAAGGGAAAATGAGAATCCTAACTAAAATAGTCATACTTCTACTTCTCAACGTCATATTTGGTTGCAGCGAGCGCACCGTAGCAGCAAGTATTACCGGCTACAACCATATGCAGCGGCTTTCAATAGTAGCCTTGCGTATAAACGGGACCATCGGGCCAGATGTCAGCGCACAGGGCGGAGGGAAAGAGACCTGCTGCATTTCACTTCCCGCGAAATGGCGACCCGATTTGAAGGCAAAGATTTCATGGACCTATGATGTCGTCTGGACCGACAATGATCCCATGCCGCGCCCCCAGGAAAAGGACATCGAAATACCGAAATATCTGGCACCCGGGCAGGTGCAAATCCACTTTTACGAGAATAACATCGTAAAAGTAATTATTTCGAATTGCACCCCAGGGCATCCCTACTATCCAATGTCAGCAGAGGATTTGAAGCCATGGACCATATCGGGAACGAAACAGTCAGCGGCAGCAGCAGCCAAACGCGGCGGCGGGACAATTGACTGTTGATCCCGAAATTATAGTTCCAATGCCGCTGGATTTACTTTGGTAACCGCGGCGATGCGATGCTGAGGGAACAAATGGCAGAACAGACAGGCGGAGGCTGCGATCAAAACCGGCGGAGCACTGCGCAGCGCTGAGCTATCCGCCTGATCGCCGAAGACAGCAGTAGCTGCGGCACATAGCTCGAATCCACCGCCACTGCGGCGACAGCCGGAGTGCCATGTGACACTCCCGCTGTCCCTGCCCGCTTACCCGCCGCAGGCCTTGACCGGCGCGCCGAGGGCGGCGGCAGCGGCAGCAACCGAAGACCCCTCTGGCAGCGCCTGCTGGTTCGGCTCGATCAGCGGCATCAGGCTCGGTGCCAGCACCGTCAGCAGTTGCACCGGCAGCGCGCTGGTGAAGTCGTAGTTCTTCGATTCGGGGCCGTGCACGTAGGCCGTCATGCTGCCGAAGAAGCGCTCGCCGATGTTGAACACGAACGTGGCCGAGCGGTTCACGTAGCGCGATTCGATCAGGCGGCCGCCGGCGGCGTACACGTCGAAGCGCTGGTCGCCGGTACCGGTCTTGCCGGCCACGGGGATATTGGTGCCGTCGGCGGCCGTGAACGCGGCCTTGGCGCGCTTGGCCGTGCCGTCCGATACCACGCCGCGGATTTCGTTGGCGACCACGCGCGCCACTTCCGGCGACAGCACCTGTTCGGCCGCCACTTCCTTGCCGCGGGCGACCTTCGTGTCGTATGGCGTGCCGGCCGCGAAGTGCAGCGAGTCGATGCGCTGCGTGGCCTTGCGAACGCCGCCGTTGACGATGATGCCCATCATCTCGGCCAGCGCGGCGGGACGGTCCGCCGAGGCGCCCAGCGTCGTCGCGTAAGACGGTACCAGCGAGTCGAACGGATAGCCCATCTTCTTCCACTGGCGGTGGATTTCCATGAACGCTTCCATCTCCAGCAGGCCGGCGATGCGCTTGTCCTGCGCGTGCTTGCGGTGCGTGCGGAACAGCCATTGGTAGACTTCCTGGCGTTCCTTCTCGGACGCGGCCACCGCCTGGCTCAGCGTGGCGCCTTCGTTCTGGCGCAGGTAGGCCACCAGCCACAGTTCCAGCGGGTGCACGTTGGCGAGGTAGCCGCGGTCGGCCAGGTTCCACTTGTCCATCGCGTACTGGTCGTACATTTTCTGCAGGCGTTCCTGCGGCACTTCGTTCTGCGTGGTCAGGTTGCCGTTGACGAAAATCGCGAACTCGCCCAGTGACGCGTTGGGGAACAGCGTGCGGTGGATGTTCGCCAATCGCAGCGGCGTGGGGCGGATGCTGTCGACGAGGATGCGGTCCAGCTCCGACTTCGGCTTGCCCTTGTACTTGGCCCAGAAGCGGTACAGGAACTCCTTGCCTTCCTTGTCGGCGAAGCGGGCCAGGTACTGGGCGCGGCGCGGGTCGTCCGCATCGGCCAGCAGGCTGGCCGACGAGCCGGGCATCTGGAAACTGTAGTACTTGGCCACGTCGCGCATCAGCCGCACGAACAGCAGGTTGGTCGAGTGGCGCAGGCCTTCGCGGACGGTGAGGATCTTGTGATCGTCTTCCTTCGAGAAGTTGCCGAAGTAATGCAGGCCGCCGCCGGTGAAGAAGCCCTCGCCCGGATTGCCGGAGTACTTGCGTTCCATTGCCGCGTTCAGCATCGCCGTCAGGTCGCGCTTGTCCACCGGCGTCATCGACAGGTATTCGATGCCCCATGCCGTCAGCCGGTCCTTCGGATCGAAGGCCACCTTGCCCAGTTCGTCCGCGCTCATCTTGCCGTATTTTTTATACAGCTGGTCGATGATGTCCATGTACGTGACCAGCGTGCGCAGCTTGGCCGTCGAGCCCAGGTCCAGCTTGGCGCCTTCGTTGATGTCCAGCGGCTGGTCGTAGTTATCCGTCTGCACGCGCAGGTAATTGACCTTGTCGCCTTTTTCCAGCAGCGTGAAGCTGTACACCACGTTGGCCGGATCGCCGTTGCCCAGCATGCCCTTGCCCGTCAGGCCCGCCTTCTGCGCCGTTTCCGCATCGCGCAGGTCGCGCAGCATGCCGGTGACGGCGCGCTGCGCATCCGCGTCCAGCGTGCTGACGACGGACAGGTCCAGCCGGTCCAGGTTGTACATGCGGTTGTCGCCCAGCAGATTAGCCAGGTGCACGCGCACGGCGTTCGATGCCTTCTTCGTCACGTAGCTCATTGGCGGTGCGGCCTGCAGGCCGTTGCCCTGCGCCGGATGCAGCACTTCCTTCAGCGCCGCGTCGCGCAGCGCCGGCGTGATGATGCCGGCCTGCGCCAGCACGCGCAGGTGGCTGTTGGCCAGCACTTCCAGGTCCTTGTCGCCGGCGCCCAGGTAGTGGCTGGGGCGGCGCTGCGCGATCAGCAGCGACAGCGCTTCCTTGAACGCCAGCGCGCTGCCCGGCTGGTCCATGCGGCCGGACAGCAGCCGGCTCACTTCGTTGAAGTCGCGGCCGTACCAGACCCACATGCCGTCGCCGATGCCGTTCACTTCGCCGTAGCCCGGCTTGGCCGACAGCGGCACCGTGTTCAGGTAATCGACGACGATCTGGCGCCGCACCTTCGTCGTATCCTCGCCCTGCTGGTAGGCGCGCAGCGTGGCCGACACCATCTGCTGCAGCTTGTCCTTCATCGATGCCGTGCGCCCTTCCGGCGAATGGCGGTATTTCTCGATTTGCGTGGCCAGCGTGCTGCCGCCGGCCGCGCGCGAGCCGCCCAGGCCCACGGCGCTCATCGATTTTTCCAGGATCGCTTTCGACAGGCGGTCCCATTCCACGGCCGGATTGCGCTTCGGGTAGGTGCTGTCCAGCAGTTCGCGGTTCTCGATGAACAGCAGGCTGTGGATCAGGGCCTGCGGCGCCTGGTCGAAGCCGGCGTAGATCCGCTCCGGATAGCTGGCCGAGAACAGCGGCTGGGCGCGGCAATCGTAGATCGTCAGGCCGGTGCGGGTCTTTTCGCGGTACGTGGTGAACAGGCCCATGTCGGCCAGCTGCACCATCTTCGGCGAGAAGCGCGACTGCGCCTGCACCGCGTAGTCGCGCTGCTTCAGCCGGGCCAGGTAGTCGGGGATGTTGGCGTAGCCCAGGCGCTCGTCGTACGGGCTGTCGTGCGGGTAGCGGATCGAATCGCTGGGGCCCGGCTCGACCTTGTAATCGAGCTGCCTGACGATGCCGGTGAAGTACTTCGCCTGCATCGTGGACGTGCGCGATTCGTGGTACGCCCACCATGCGGCCAGCGACAGCAGGACCAGCATCAGGACGATGAACGCGTTGCGGGAGCGCTTGCTTTTCGGCTGGGACGGCGGCGGCGTTGCGGCCTGTTCCTCGTCCAGCCGCTCGGTTTCTTGATCGTATTGGGAAGACATAGTTTTGCTTACGTTACTGCAGCAGGCGGGCTGCCTTATTGCCATTGCACCACATGACACTCATGCGCACGGTCGAACTCAGCGAATATTTGCCGCGCGCCCGCTATTTTCGCAAAAAAACAACGACACTGGCCCAGGAGAAAGAGCGCTTACTGCTCCGTTGTATCACCCCTCCGTGTCATCCCTTCGTCATGCGCGCACGTTCACGCCGTCTTCTCGTATTCCACGTGCAGCGCATCGAGGGCCGCGCACAGGTAGGCAAACGCGGCATCCACCTGCTCCGGATTGCCCTTCACGCCCAGCTCGATGTGGCGGCGCGTCTGCGCATCGCCCACGCTGGGCAGGCTGAATACCCTGACGCCCGGCCAGGCCGCTTCGATCTCCACCATCAACGGGGTTAACGCCGATTCGGCCGCTTCGTAGACAAGCGTCGCGCGTTCCGTGCGGGGTTCGCGGTTGAACAGGTCCGCATGGTGCGTGTCGAGCACCCATTCGATCATCGGCCACGCCATCACGGGAAAGCCCGGCAGGAAGTAATGCGTGCCCAGCGCGAAGCCGGCCACGTTGTTGTACGGGTTCGGGATCAGCTCGGCCCCTGCGGCGAATTCGGCCATCGTCAGCCGGTGCAGGTTTTCCGGCGTGTCCAGGTCGGCCTGCTGCCCCGCCTCGCGGGCCATCTGCAGCACACGCTGGCGGATGTTCTCGGCGCCTTGCGGATGCAGCACCAGCGGACGGTTCAATGCGGTGGCGGCGGCCTGGCGCGTGTGGTCGTCCGGCGTGGCGCCGATGCCGCCGCACGAGAACACGATGTCTTTCGTGGCGAAGGTGCGCTTGAGCGTGGCGACGATGCGGGCCGGATCGTCGCCCACGTATTCGGCCCAGCCCAGCTGCAGCCCGCGCGCGGCCAGCAGCTGCACCACTTTCGGGAAGTGCTGGTCGGTCCGTTTGCCGGACAGGATTTCGTCGCCGATGATGATCAGGCCGATGGTCATGTGCACTTCACTCCTGCTCTACGATGATGGTGTCGCTGCGGGCGCGCAGCTGCGCCAGCGCCTCGAGACAATAATACTCAAACCACAAACCGGTGAAGATAAAAATAAGCACGTACAGCCAGATCGATGCGGCCAGCAGGAACGGGAATAACGCGACGGCAATCGCCGCGCCGCCCACCCACACGATGGCCGGCAGCGAACCGGCGGCGCCGGACACCACGCCGATCGCCAGCAGCGGCCAGCGCTTCTCGCTTTGCAGCGTGTGGATCTCGTCGCTGCTGGCGTGGTCGGACAGCGCGTCGTAGCTCATCACGCGCGACGTCAGCCAGCCCCACAGCAGCGCCGACGCGAGCAGCGCCAGCGGCGGAATCGCGTACAGCGGCAGCATGCACAGCCAGATGACGATGAACACGAGGAAGGATGACAGCGCCTTGCCCAGCCCTTTCAGCAGGCTGCCGCCCTGCTTCTTTTCCAGGTGCGGATAGTGGCGCGAGCCCACGTGGCGGACGATGAACGGCATCGCGGCCACGCCGATGAAGATCAGCGCCGTCAGTATCATCAGCGGCAACAGCAGCAGCATCGCCAGCAGCGGCGGCAGCACGGCTTTCAGCACCGCCAGGCCGATCCACTCCAGCCAGGGACTGGTGTAGCGGAACAGCTCCAGCTCGAAGAACCAGCCCTGCAGCCAGTCCAGCAGCGGCTGGGCGACAAACCACAGCACCACGCCCCAGACCAGCACCGACAGCAGGAAAGGCAGGATGGACAGCACCAGCATCTTGCCGTGCAACTGGGACTGTACGGCACGCCAGTAGGCATTCAGGACACTGCGCATCAGTGGGGTCCGCCGCTGTGGATCGTGGATTGCATCGGTAAGATCTCCGTGTGTAGGGTGCAGGCGGAATTCTACAGGCTGCGCCTCGCTTCACCGGCGCCGCCGCCCAAACTCGATCATCCGCTGCAGCCCGAGCCACTGCTGGCGCCAGAAGCCGCGGCCGTATTCGCGCGGCGGCACAGCGCTGCCATCGGCCCGCGTACGCGGCATCTGGTCGCGCACGCCCGTGCGGGCAAACGCGGGCGTGAAGTTCGCGGTGCGGAACAGGATGTCCCATACCGGCAGGATCACGGCGAAATTGCAGCCGCCCAGCGAGTCCCTGCCCTTCGATTCGTGGCCGATGCCCACCGCGTGATGCATGCGGTGGTAGCGCGGCGACACCAGCAGCCGTTCGCCGATGCGGCCGAAGTGAATGCGCACATTGGCATGCTGCAGGCTTTGCAGGATGCGCGACAGCGACACCAGCAGCACGTACTGGCCCGGCGGCACGCCGATCGCCAGCGCGATCAGGGCGATATACAAATCGCGCAGCAGGTCGTCGAGCAGGTGATTGCGGTCGTCGCTCCACAGGTTCATGTCCTGCTGGCTGTGGTGCAGGCTGTGCAGCCCCCACCACCAGCCGATGCCGTGCTGCGCGCGGTGGTACCAGTAATCGAAGAAATCCAGCACGACGAAATAGATCAGGAAGCTGACCAGCGGAGGCATGTCCGTCGTCAGGTTCTCCAGGTTGAACGGCCGCACGTTCTCCAGCCGCAGCCAGCCGGACACGTGGTCCATCAGCGGATCGAGCGTGAAGAACACCAGCACGGGAAACAGGCCGAGGCGGTGCAGGAAGGTATAGATGAAATCGTTCCAGCGCGCCCGCTTGTCGGTGAATTCATGGACCGGGATCGCCGCCTCCAGCGGCCGCAGCACGAGGAAGATCAGCACCACTTCGCAGACGCCGATCAGGAACCACTCGGTGCCCTCGAACGCATCCTCGATGGCGTCGCCCAGGCCGGCGTAGTACATGACGGGTTCGATCACGGCCTGGAACAGCCAGCCCTGCGCCTGCGCGAACCAGTCGGTCAGAAGTTGAATCATCGTGGTTTCGGTTGGTGCTTTGTATAGTCCGGATGCTCGCGCAGCGTGGCGAAGCAGAAGCCCTTGCGTTCCAGCCCGGCGATCAGCGGCTCCAGGTTGGCCGGCGCCCACGGATCCCGGCGCGACCAGATGCCCATGTGCGCGACAAAGATGTCGCCATCGCGCAGGTTCGCCAGCGATTTCTTCAGCAGCGCCGCATTCGGATAGCGGTCCGACGGCAGCTCGTCGCCGGAAAAGCCGGCCGGCGGCCAGCCCACGTGCGCGTAGCCGCAGGCCCTGGCGGCAGCCAGTGTGCGCGGCGACGTGCGGCCGCCCGGCGCGCGCCAGACCGGATCGAGGTGCGCACCGGTCAGTTCATGGAAGCGCGTATCGACGCGGCGGATCTCGTCGCAGAACTGCGCCGGCGACCACGTGGCCTGCTTGCCGCCCTGCGCGCCGAACTGCGGCCTGACGACGATGCCGTCGCCGGCGCCGTCCTTCACGTAGTACGCGTGATCGAACGTGTGCGAGCCGAACGCATGGCCTTCCGCCACGCGCGCCTTCCAGAAAGCGGACCACGACGGATCGAGCGACCAGTCGCCGCGCACCGTCTTCTCGTTGGCGAGGAAGAAGGTGGCGCGAATGGCGTGGCGTTTCAACGTGGCGGCGATCAGTTCGGCCTGCGACTGGCTGCCCGTGTCGAACGTCAGGTAGATGATGCCCTTGCAGGCGGGTGCACCGGCCGCAGGGACAGCAACGGCGGGCAGCATGGCGCACGCCGCCAGCGCGAAACCGGCGGCGCGAATCAGGGAGAACGGACGGTGAGACATACCGGCGAGGCGCGTTCCTTGTCAAGTGCGCGCCGACGAATTGGCGAAGAACACGCCGTGCGGCGAGCGCCCCACCGGGATCATCTTGGTGACCTTGCGGGTGGCCAGGTCGATCACCGCCACTTTTTTAATCCAGCGCAGCGTGACCCACATCGTCTTGCCGTCCGCCGTGATCTCCATGCAGTCCGGGCCGCCCGGCACATTGATCTGGCCGACGTTCTGCAAGGTCTTCTGGTCGATGATGTTGATCGAGTTGGCCACGCGGTTCGACACGTAGGTGAAGCGGTTGTCGCCCTGGGCGCGGAAGTTGTGCGCGCCGGCGCCCGTCCTGATGCGCTTGACGGTCTTCTGCGTGCGCCAGTCGATCACTTCCACGTAATCGCTGCCCATGATGCCGACGAGGAGGTATTTGTCGTCCGGCGTCATGGCGATGCCGGCGGGCAGGCGGCCGACGGGCATCGTCCACTTGATCGTCTGCGTGGCCAGGTCGATCGCGCTGACCTGGTCGCTGCCCTGCCGCGTGATGAAGGCGGTGGTGCTCTTCGCATCGAACGCGATGTGGCTCGGCAGCCTGGCCATCGGCAGGCGCCGCGCCAGCGTGAAGTCGCGGCCGTTGTACTTGTACAGGTCGACGCGGTCCAGCCGCAGCGACGTGGCGACGAAATACTTCTGGTCGGGCGTGAAGCCGATCTGGTACGGGTCGAGGATGTCCTTGATGTGGCGCTGCACCTGGCCCGACTTCGGATCGAGGAACACCAGCTCGTTGCCGATCGAGCTGGCGACGATCAGCGATTTATTGTCCGGCGTGGCCATCAGGTGGTGCGGTTCCTTCCCGACGGGGAAGGTCTGCAGGCTCTTGTAGGTCAGCTGGTCGAGCAGCTGCACGGTGGCGTCGCGCGAATTGAGCACGACCACGACATTGGCTTGTGCGACCTGGGCTGCCTGTGCCGCGACGAGCAGGCAGGTGGTGAAAACGGCACGACGGATGCTGCGGAACATGGGAATTCGCCCGAGGGAAGCAAAGTCTTTATTTTACGTTCAAACCCCCGGGCAACAGGGAATGCCCACCATTTTTAAGGGGCATTTAAGAGCGCGTTTCGCCGCAAAACAACGTCCTGTACAGAAGCGAAACACCGGCTGCTTGTCTGCGTTGCCACGACCGTTATCCCTTCGGCCAGAAATGGCGCTTTGCGCGGGCTTGCACTACAATCGCCGGTTCAACGACCATCTCAAAGGAAGACCATGTCCATCATCACCACCCCATCCGGCCTGCAGTACGACGAAGTCACCGTCGGCGATGGCGCTGAAGCAAAAGCCGGCCAGAGCGTGACCGTGCATTACACGGGCTGGCTGCAGAACGACGACGGCAGCAAGGGTTCGAAATTCGACTCGAGCAAGGACCGCAACGACCCGTTCGAATTCTCGCTGGGCGCCGGCATGGTGATCCGCGGCTGGGACGAAGGCGTGCAGGGCATGAAGGTCGGCGGCACGCGCCAGCTGATCATCCCGGCCGCGCTGGGCTACGGTGCCCGCGGCGCCGGCGGCGTGATCCCGCCGAACGCCACGCTGATCTTCGACGTCGAACTGCTGGGCGTCTGATGCTGCGCCGGGCCGCGCTGGCCGTGCTGTTGCTGCCGGCGCTGTCCGGCTGCGCCGTGGTGGCCGTCACCGGTGCCGTCGTCGGCGCCGGCGTGACGGTCGCCTCGACGGCCGTCGACGTGGGTGTCGCGGCCGGCAAAGGCGTCGTCTATGTGGGCAAGGCTGCCCTCGGTTCGGACGACGAGAAGTAATTGCTGGCTGGGGACTGTCCCCGCAGGGGCCTGTCCCCGGGGCTGATCTTGAATTTGCCTGATCGCCCGTAAATCAACCGCAACCCCGGGGACAGTCCCCATCCTATCTCTGCCAGCCCCGCTGCATCGCCACCTGCTCCGCCTTCGCATCCAGCGGGTCGCCGGAAATGCGCTGCTCGATCGCCGCCTGCACCTGCGGCGGCAGGTCGGTGGACGCCGCCTTGCCGCTGCCGGACAGCGTGGGGCGGGGATTCTGCAGCACCAGCGGCACACGCCAGTCCTGGCCCGTCTTGCAGGCCAGGCCGTCCAGCTCCTGCGTGCCCAGGCCGCTGGCGAAGCTGCGGCAGTAGCTGCCATCCTCCGCCACGAACGACATCGCGATGCGCACCGCGCCCGCCGATGCCGCCGCCGCGCTGGTCGCCACGCCGGCCGCACCGGGCGGCACCGAAGCCTGCTGCTCCAGCGCCGTCGCCAGGCGGCCCTGGGCGGTGAGCGTGCCGTCATGGCTGGCGATCATGTCGATGCTGGTGTCGTCGGCGCGCAGGAACTGCATGCCGAAATGCGCCGCGGCCGAGCCGACCAGCAGCAGTCCGCCCAGGTAGGCCCACTGCTGCCACGACCAGCGCCGCGTGCGGGTGGCCTTGCGGGCCGCCTGCTGCGTGGCCTCGCGTTTGGCGCGCACCGCGTTCAGGTTGACCACCGTGGCCGGACGGGGCGGCCGCGCGTGGCCGCGATCGTCGCCCGCTGCGAAGCCGGCGAACACATTGGTGCGGCGGGCCTTGCAGTACGCCACGCGGCGGGCCAGTGCCGCATCGCTGGCGCACGCCTGTTCCAGCGCGCGGCAGGCAGCAGCGTCCAGTTCTCCATCGGCATACGCCATCAGGGTTTCGTCCGAATAGCTCATGATAGGTCCACCTGTATTCTGAAACTTCTGGCAACTTTCCGTGAACCTTCATATTAGCACCGGCATGCACCGCTGCCGCGCCCCGCTCGCACCGGCAAGGCGTCGTCGAGGCGCAGCGCAAACGAAGCGCCGGCACACGGCACGATTCCCGAAATCGGGAAAAATCCGCTTCGCCCTGCACGCATATGGGCTAGTTCGGTGGAAAGCATTACTTTCCGCAAATATTGTGCTAATCTGCGGCCTCTATTAACCAAGGAGGTAGTAATGAAAAAAGGCGAACTGATTGCAGAATTTGCGAAACGTACCGAACTGTCCGGTGCAGCCGCCAACGACGCAGTGAACACCCTGATTGCCATCGTTACCGAGCGTCTGAAAAAAGGCGACACGGTCGGCATCACCGGCTTCGGCACCTTCTCCGTCGCCAAACGCGCTGCACGCAAAGGCCGCAATCCTGCCACCGGCGAAGCGATCAAGATCGCCGCGTCCAAGACCCCGAAGTTCTCGGCTGGCGCCACGCTGAAAGCCGCAGTGAACCCGGCCAAGAAGAAGTAATTCCCGGATTCTCCGCCAGAACGGCGGTTCAAGACGCGCGCGCCGCGCGGTCTTGAACCGCCGTTTTCATTGGAGCCCATCCTCTACTGTTTCCGCCCTGCGAACGCCCGTGTTTTTTGTATGATGGCGCATTGCCAACCGTAACGAGGAAACACATGAGTCTGCAAGAACAGTTCGACCAGGCCGTCGCCGGATCGAAAAACCTGCCGGAACGGCCGGACAACATGACGCTGCTGAAGATCTACGCGCTGTACAAGCAGGGCTCGGGCGGCGATGCCACCGGCGAGCGGCCGGGCATGACGGACTTCGTCAACCGCGCCAAGTTCGATGCGTGGGATGCGCTGAAGGGCACGTCGCAGGACGACGCGAAACAGCAGTACATCGACCTGATCGAAGAACTGAAAGGCTGAGCGCGCACGGCGCGATGCTGCAGGCCGGCCTTTGCGCCGGCCTTTTTCATGGCCGCGCGACGCATGGCCAGGACAACGTCAGGCCGAAGCAAACACCTTGCGCATCTTCTCTTCGACCTTGCTCTGGATGGCGGACGCCATCATCCCGTACGGGAAGCCCAGCTGGATCTGCATGCGCGCCTGGCTGTCGGCCAGCGTCAGCGTGCCGTCGATGCCGCTCCTGGCGAAGCGCAGCACGTCGCCCTGCCATTCGCAGGAGAGGTCGAGTTCGCGGGCCAGCTTGTCGGCCACCTGCTGCGCCGCGGCGCGGGCCGCTTCCGGCGGCAGGTTATGGGGTTGAATGATGTTGATCATGCCGGGCAAAAAGCCGCCATGATGCCACAACGCTACAGCAAGCGGAACGCCAGCACGGCCACGCCGGTCGGCACCAGCGCGGCCAGCAGCAGGTAGAACGCCGAGACCGTCTGCAATGCGAAGTACTGCTTCAGGATCGACATGCCGGCCGGATTCGGCGCATTCGCGATCACCGTCAGGCCGCCGCCGGTGACGGCGCCGGTCACCAGCGCGTACTTGAATTCGTCCGACAGCCCCTCCACCAGCGAGCCCAGATAGGTCAGCGCGGCGTTGTCCGTGACGGCCGTCAGCGCCGTCGCGCCGTAGAACACGGCCTCGCTGCTCATGCTCACCAGCACCGGCTGCAGCCACCACTGCTGCTGCCCGCCCAGCACGACGAGCCCGGCCAGGAAGAACGCCACCAGCAGCGCTTCGCGCAGGATCAGCCGGTCTTGCCACCGTTCATAGGCATGGGCCACGCCGATGAAGAACAGGAACAGGCCCATGAACACGGCCGGATGGTGCGCGAACACGACCACGCCGGCCAGGAACGCCAGGTGCACGAGCACCAGCGGCAACGGCACGGCGTCCGCGCGCAACGCCGGCACCGGTTTCAGCTGCGACAGTTCGCGCGCAAACAGCAGCGTGACGCCCAGCGCATTGATGGCCACGGCCAGCGCGGCCTTCCAGCCGATCTGCGTCAGCATGAACGGCAGGTCCCAGCCCCACTTGGCCGCCACCATCAGCACGGGCGGCGCCGCATACGGCGTCAGCGTGCCGCCGATCGACACGTTGACGAACAGCACGCCGAGCACCGCATATTTGAGCCGCTCG
This sequence comes from Oxalobacteraceae bacterium UBA6704, assembly GCA_002454505.1. GTDB lineage: Bacteria > Pseudomonadota > Gammaproteobacteria > Burkholderiales > Burkholderiaceae_D > Rugamonas. The sequence continues at coordinate 17,037 of DKJA01000086.1, read as the reverse complement.
GAGATGTCGGCCGCGAACAGCCGCTCGGCCAGGATCAGCGCGGCCAGCGTCATCGCGGCCGGCTCCGTGATGAACGAACCCAGCAGCGGCACGACGGCCAGCACGGTGAAGCAGAAGCCCATGCTGCCCGGCAGCGGCAGCGCGCGCGCCAGCAGCGCCACGGCCGCCTGCATCGTCTGCAGGATCGGCCGCGTGGCGGCGATCACCATGATGACGAAGACAAACAGCGGTTCCGTGTAGTTGCGGCTGTCCAGGTAGGCGACAGCATCCTGCGTGCCGGCCGTGACGGCGATGAAGGCCACCAGCACCAGCGCCCAGAAGCCGAACACCACTTCCACTTCACCGAGCAGGTGCCAGATGCCGGCATGGGCCGGGAAGCGCCGCGCGCCCCGCTCGAACAGCCTGGCGGTAAACGTATGCAGGATGGCGATGGCGAACAGGGCCGCGCCGGCGATGTCGATCGTGCTGGGGTTCACGCGCTGCTCCGGGGACGAAAGGGGGAATTGTACGTCAGCAAGAATGACGCCTCCCGCAAAGTTTGTGATGGATCAAACTTTGCAGCCGTACGGGGAGGACGATGAAAGCTTGGCGCGGAAAAATCCTGTCCCGCCGCTCAGAGGGAGAAAGCAAAATGGACCAGAAAGTCATCGTTCCCGTCGAAGCCGTGCTGACCAAATGCGCCGTGCTTCCCGTGGGCTACGTGCCCACGCCGTCCGCCACGTTCCGCGAGCACCGCAAGAACGCCGACCTGACGGGCCGGCCCGCCAAGCCGCGGCTGAAAAACGTCGAGGGCGTGCCCGCCCGCGTCACGGCGGCGGCCGTCGGTGCGCGCGTGCTGATGTGGAAGCAGGACCCGTCCGTCGAGGAAATGGGCACCCGCAAGGCCTTCCTGCCCGGTGTCGTGCTGGAGGGGCCGCGCGATGCCCGCGTCGCGTCCGGCCAGCCCGGCATCGCACCGGTCAGCCCGAACGCGTTCGGCGACTTCATCCTGTCGCCCAATACCGACCAGTTCGATGCCGTGCACACCTTTGCCGTGGTGCGCCAGACGCTGACGATGTACCAGCGCGTGCTGGCCGCCGGCGACAGCGGCGCGCCGCTGCCGTGGGCATGGAATACCGCCACCAACACCGATCCGCTGCAGGTGTTCCCGCACGGCCTGCCGAACGTGATGAACGCGTATTACAGCCGCACCGACCGCGCGTTGAAATTCGGCGACTTCATGGCCAGCGGCATTCCGGACCGTATCTACACTTGCCGCTCGTTCGACATCGTTGCCCACGAAACGGGCCACGCCGTACTGGACGGGCTGAAACCGCGCTGGATCCTGTCGTCCGCGCCGCCGCAGACGGGCGGGCTGCACGAATCGTTCGGCGACCTAACAGCGATCTTCCTGGCGCTGTCGCAGATGGACCAGGTGGAAGCGGCCATCGCCCAGACCAAGGCGGACCTGCACGACAAGACCTTCCTGGCCGACATGGCCGAACAGTTCGGCCTCGCGCTGGGCCGCACGAACGGGCTGCGCAATGCCGACAACGACATGACGCTGGCCGAAACGGGCAACGAAGTGCACGCGATCTCGCAGGTGTTCACCGGCGCCGTCTACGATATCCTGGCCGACATCTTCTCGTACGAACGCCAGCCGGGCCTGGAAGACGATGCCGCCGTGCTGCACCGCGTCGGCGCCTACCTGTGCAGCCTGACGATGCGCGCGCTGGTCGCCGCGCCGGACACGGCCGCCACCTATGCCGACGTGGCCAACCAGATGCTGCGCATCGCCGAGGCCGATGGCAAGCCGGTCGACTACCGCAACTTCATCCGCAACCGCTTCACGTTGCGCCAGGTGGTCGTGCCCGGCGTGCCGCTGACGGACGACGTGCAGACCAACGTGACGCTGGCGCCGAAAGTCGTCGATCTGCCGGAAGCGATGCAGGACCGCCGCGCCTGCTGCGGCACGATGAACCACGCCGAGTATTTCGACCTCGAAGGCGTGCTGGAGGCGGAGCGGCAGGCGCTGGCGCGGTGGTGCCAGCAAAGCTACAGTGGCCAGCGGGGGGAAGCAAAGCAGAGTCAACAGCAAACGCAGCAGGCGCCTGCCACCGCCGCAGGGCACGGCTGACGGCAAGCGCCAAAAAACCGGTGACAGGCACCATTTTCCGGGAAATATTTCCCGGAAAATGGGCGATCCGCCGCAGCGGCCTGCCACCGGCTGTCACCGATCCGCGCCGACCGGCCCAAATCAACCACGAGGACCACGCATGAAAATCACGGCATCGAACGGCGGCGGCTTCGCCGGCATCACCCGCTTCCATGAAGTGGACACGGCCGTCAGTCCCGCCGGGCCGGCGCTGGAAGCGGCGCTGGCCGCGGCGCAGTTCTTCGCCGCGCCCGTTGCCGGCGAGCCGGAGGCGATCGGCGCCGACCTGTCGCGGTGGACGATCACCGTCGATAGCGGCGGACGCCGGCACAGCGTATCGTTTGCCGAGGACGGCAGCCCGGGCAGCCAACGCTGGCGTGGCTTGCTGGACAGTATCCTCGCCGCCTGAAGCCCGCCCGCGCCCTTGCGATCCGTCCTGCGCGCCGCCGCCTGAAAAGGCCTGCGGCGCGCTTTCGCACGCCCGCCTGCCCGACCGCGCAGCGCATTTGCTTATGTGGATTGTGTCTAAGCCTCATTTGTGAGAACGGCTGAATTGCCCTAAAATACAGTGCTTTGCTGAAGTTGGGATTGTTTATTCGACCACTTCGCACCAACATTGATAGGACTGCTATGACCCACGTTGTCACCGAATCTTGCATCGCCTGCCGGTATACGGACTGCGTCGATGTTTGCCCGGTAGATTGTTTCCGTGAAGGCCCGAATTTCCTGGCGATCGACCCGGACGAGTGCATCGACTGCGCCGTCTGCGTGGCCGAATGCCCGGTGAACGCCATCTTTGCCGAAGAGGATACGCCGGCCGACCAGCAACAATTCATCAAGATCAACGCGGACTTGTCACGGAACTGGCCTTCGATCACGAAGACCAAAGCAGCCCTGCCGGAAGCGGAGCAGTTCAAGGATGTCAAGGAAAAGGCTCACCTGCTGGTGCGCTGAGGCAGTTCCAGGGTTGGAAGAAAACCGTACCGCGCCCCGCGCGGTATTGGTTTTTCATCCCGGCGCAGGCCGGGCCTGCCACATTTGAAAATACAGGATAGAAATCGTCATGAATATCGTCAGCACCCCTCCCGGTGGTCTCCACGAAACCGATGCCGTCATCATCGGCGCCGGCCCGGTCGGCCTGTTCCAGGTCTTCGAACTGGGCCTGCTGGAAATCAAGGCCCACGTCATCGACTCGCTCGCCGCCGTCGGCGGCCAGTGCGTGGAACTGTACCCGGACAAGCCGATCTACGATATTCCCGCGATCCCGTCCTGCACGGGCCAGGAACTGACGGACGGCCTGCTGAAGCAGATCGAGCCGTTCGGCGCCACCTTCCACCTGGGCCAGGAAGTGACCCTCGTGCAGAAGCGCGAAGACGGCCGTTTCGACGTCGAGACGAGCCTGGGCACGAAGTTCATCACGAAAACCATCTTCATCGCCGCCGGCGTCGGTTCGTTCCAGCCGCGCACGATGAAGGTGGACGGCCTCGAGAAGTTCGACGGCTCGCAGGTGTTCTACCGCGTCAAGGATCCGGCGCAGTTCGCCGGCAAGAATCTGGTCATCTGCGGCGGCGGCGACTCCGCGCTGGACTGGGCACTGAACTTCGTCGGCAAGGCCGAATCGGTCGTGCTGCTGCACCGCCGCGAGGACTTCCGCGCCGCGCCTGCTTCGGTGGCGAAGATGAAGCAGCTGTGCGACGAATACGAGATGCAGCTGATCACGGGCCAGGTGTCCGGCATCGAGGAAAAGGACGGCAAGCTGGCCGAACTGCGCGTGACCGGTGCCGACGGCGTGACCCGCCGCGTGCCGCTGGACATGCTGCTGGTGTTCTACGGCCTGTCGCCGAAGCTGGGCCCGATCGCCGAATGGGGCCTCGACATCGAGCGCAAGCAGCTGAAGGTCGTCAACACGGAGAAGTTCGAGACGAACGTGCCGGGCATCTTTGCCGTGGGCGACATCAACACCTACCCTGGCAAGAAGAAGCTGATCCTGTCCGGCTTCCACGAAGCCGCGCTGGCCGCGTTCGGCGCCGCGCCGTACATCTTCCCGGACAAGAAGATCCACATGCAATACACGACCACGTCGCCGAAACTGCACAAGGTGCTGGGCGTCGAGTCGCCCGTGTTTGATTGATCCGACCCTAGACTCGGAGCACTCCTACAGGAAAGCAGCGGAAACGCTGCTTTTTTTGTTTTCGGAACACTATTATCGTTGTAACTACGGGCTTTCCCGCCCTTTCTGTAGCTCATCTGCAGCGTATTCGCTTCTATTTGAAAATGCTTTACCTCAAGAATAAACGGCCTATAATGGCCTGATAATTTCCGCGCCGCACCATTTTAAGCTGGCGCAACACGAACCGGGATCACTATGCTTTACCAACTCCACGAGATGCAACGGACCTTCCTGAACCCGCTGATGCAGTGGGCGGAAGCGTCTTCGAAACTGTTCAGCAATCCCGTATCGCCGTTCGCCCACACGCCGTTCTCGCAACGCATCGCCGCCGGCTACGAACTGCTGTACCGCCTCGGCAAGGATTACGAAAAACCGGCCTTCGGCCTCGATACGACGACCGTCAACGGCAAGCCCGTGTCGATCATCGAGCACATCGCCGTCGGCAAGCCGTTCTGCAACCTGATCCACTTCCGCAAGGACATCGGCGATAAGGAAGCGCAGAAGCTGGCGCAGCCGGTCGTGCTGCTGGTCGCGCCGCTGTCCGGCCACCACGCCACGCTGCTGCGCGACACCGTGCGCGGCCTGCTGCCCGAGCATGACGTGTATGTCACGGACTGGACGGATGCCCGCATGGTGCCCCTGTCCGCCGGCCCGTTCCACCTGGACGACTATGTGTACTACGTGCAGGACTTCATCCGCCACCTGGGCCCGGATGTGCACGTGATCTCCGTCTGCCAGCCGACCGTGCCCGTGCTGGCCGCGATCGCGCTGATGGCCACCGCCAAGGATCCGAAGCTGCCGAAGACGATGACGATGATGGGCGGCCCGATCGACCCGCGCAAATCGCCGACGGCCGTCAACAACCTGGCCACCGAGAAGCCGTTCTCGTGGTTCGAGAACACCGTGATCTATCCGGTGCCGCCGAACTACCCCGGCTTCGGGCGCAAGGTCTACCCTGGCTTCCTGCAGCATGCCGGCTTCATCGCCATGAACCCGGGCCGCCACGCCCAGTCGCACCGCGAGTTCTACATGCACCTGGTGCGCGGCGACGACGAGCCGGCGGAAAGCCACCGCAAGTTCTACGACGAGTACAACGCCGTGCTGGACATGCCGGCCGAGTACTACCTGGACACGATCAAGACGGTATTCCAGGACCACGACCTGCCGAAGGGTACGTGGAAGGTCGGCGGCCAGCTGGTGCGTCCGCAGGATATCGAGAACGTCGCGCTGCTGACGATCGAAGGCGAGCTGGACGACATCTCCGGCGCCGGCCAGACGCAGGCCGCGCACGAGCTGTGCACCGGCATCCCCGCCGCCAAGCAGGAAGACTACGTGGTGCCGCAGGCCGGCCACTACGGCATCTTCTCCGGCCGCCGCTGGCGCGAGCTGGTGTGCCCGAAGATCACGGAGTTCATTCGCAACAACGCGTGATGGGTGGGGACTGTCCCCGCAGGGGCCTGTCCCCGGGGTTGATTTTCAGCTGCATATCAACATCAACCCCGGGGACAGGCCCCATGAAGCCGGGGACAGTCCCCTACTCCTCCACGCGCCGCCAGTACTCCCGCTCCACCCTCTCCAGATCCACCTGCCGCGCCGCGTCGTTGAACGCCCTCTGCTGCACCTCCCCCGCCGGCGTCCGCTTGAAACACACATGAATCGACCGTTCGCGGAACAGCCTGTCGTTGACGCCGATGCGCTCCCGTTCGGCGGCCGTGAACTCGCCTGATGCGAGGATGTGCCGCAGCACGCGCCGTTCGACGAGGATGGCGGGGAAGCGGCCGATCAGCAGCTTGCGCACATTGGTGGCGTCGTTGACGCCCTCTTCCACATCGATGCGGCCCTGGCGCACCATCGCATCGAAACGCTCGCCGTTCGCGTAGCCGGCCACGGTGCCGATGCGCTGGCCGGCCACATCGTCCAGGCTGGCGGCGCGGACAGGCTTGTCCTTCAGGTAGGCCAGCACCGTCAGCGTATTGCCGACGGGCGCGGAGAAATGGCACAGGGCCTCGCGCTCCGGCGTGCGCCACACAGCCACCAGGCCGGCGTAGCGGGGAT
>DKJA01000086.1:0-10418 GCA_002454505.1 Oxalobacteraceae bacterium UBA6704 | reverse complement strand
GCAGCGTGGCGTGCAGGCCGTCGCCGGGCAGCGTGCGGCCCAGGAACGGCGGCCACTCCTCGCCGGCAAAGCGGATCGTGCGGGGCGTCTGCGCCAGCGCGCCGGACACCGTCCAGCACAGCATGAGCGCCAGCAGGAGCCGCCGGCTCATGCGGGCCGGCTTTCGGTTGCGATGTATCCCGGTTCGTCCATGCAACCATGCTCCCACAAAGCGGCACGGAAGGCAAAGCCGGCGGGGCAGGCAGCACACCTGCCGGAGGTATGGTTATCCGCTCCCTGGCCGCGCGAATGAAGGATAATGTCGCTTTACCGACCGCCTGCTTTACCGTGACCGAACCGAAGACACTCGCCGACCGCGTCGAAGACGTTTTACCGCAGACGCAATGCACCAAGTGCGGCTATGCCGGCTGCCGCCCGTATGCGGAAGCGATCGCCGCGGGCGAGGCGCAGATCAACCAGTGTCCGCCGGGCGGCGCCGAGGGCATCCGCCGGCTGTCGGCCGTGACGGGCTATCCCGTCATCCCGCTCAATCCCGTCAACGGGCTGGAACGCCCGCGCGCCGTCGCCTTCATCGACGAGGCGCTGTGTATCGGCTGTACCCTGTGCATCCAGGCCTGCCCCGTCGATGCGATCATGGGCGCGGCCAAGCAGATGCACACGATCATCCCCGAGCTGTGCACGGGCTGCGACCTGTGCGTGAACCCGTGCCCGGTGGACTGCATCGTCATGTACCCGGTCACCGAAACCACCGGCTGGGACGCGTGGACGCAGCCCGACGCCGATGCCGCGCGCGACCGCCACGACTTCCGCAACGCGCGCCTGAAGCGCGAGCGCGACGAGAACGATGCGCGCCTGGCCGCCAAGGCCCGCGCCAAGGCGGAAGCGGTGGAACGCCTCAATCCCGAGAACGACGCCGAACAGGCCGAGAAGGAACGCAAGCGCGCCATCATCGCCGCCGCGATGGAACGGGCGCACCTGAAGGCGGAAGCCGCGAAGAAGGACAAGCCAGAACAATGAATCCAGCCAAGCGTCTTGAAATCTTCCGCCGCCTGCGCGAAGCAAATCCCCATCCCACCACGGAACTGGAATACACCACGCCATTCGAACTGCTGATCGCCGTGCTGCTGTCGGCACAGGCGACGGACGTGGGCGTCAACAAGGCCACCCGCAGGCTGTACCCGGTAGCGAACACGCCGCAGGCCATCCTCGACCTGGGCATCGACGAGCTGACCACCTACATCCAGACCATCGGCCTGTTCCGCACCAAGGCGAAGAACGTGATGGCCACGTGCCAAATCCTCGTCGATCAATATGGCGGCGAAGTGCCGCACGACCGCGAGGCGCTCGAATCGCTGCCCGGCGTGGGCCGCAAGACGGCCAACGTGGTGCTGAACACGGCCTTCGGCGACCCGACGATCGCGGTGGACACGCACATCTTCCGCGTCTCGAACCGTACCGGCCTGGCACCGGGCAAGAACGTCGACATCGTCGAACAGAAGCTGCTGAAATTCGTGCCGAAGGAATTCCTGCAGGACGCCCACCACTGGCTGATCCTCCACGGCCGCTACACCTGCATCGCCCGCAAGCCGCTGTGCTGGAACTGCATGATCGTCGACCTGTGCGAGTTCAAGCAGAAGACGCCCGCCCCGGCAGTGGTCTAAGCCCCGTTACGGCCGAGACCGTGTCCACTTTCACCACCCTGGTGTCAGACACCGACATGGACACGAGCTCAAGCGTACGACGCAGCTGAGTTCGTGTCGTGTCGGTGTCTGACACCATGGTGGACACGGGCTCTACAGTAGGACGAGGTTGTCGCGGTGGATCAGTTCGGGGCCTTCGACGAAGCCGAGGATGCCCTCGATCTCCGCGGACGGCTTGCGCAGGATGCGGCGCGCTTCGCCGCTCGTGTAGTTGGTCAGGCCGCGGGCGATCGGCACGCCGGCCTCGCTGATGCACGTGATGACGGCGCCGCGGCCGAATTCGCCGCGCACTTCCAGCGCGCCGATCGGCAGCAGCGACTTGCCGTCGCGCGACACCTTCGCCACCGCTCCCGCATCGATGACGACCTGGCCCGCCGTGTGCAGGTGGTCGGCCATCCACTGCTTGCGTGCCGTCAGGTGCCCCGTCTGCGCCAGCAGTTCGGTGCCGATCGCTTCGCCGGATGCGAGCCGCGTCAGCACGTCCGGCTCGCGGCCGAACGCGATCACCGTGTGCGCGCCGGACTTGGCGGCGCGCCGGGCGGCCAGCACCTTGGTCAGCATGCCGCCGCGGCCCAGGCTCGAACCGGCGCCGCCGGCCATCGCTTCCAGTTGCGGGTCGCCCGCGTTCGCGTTGGTGATCAGGTACGCGGCCGGGTCCTTGCGCGGGTCGGCGGAGAACAGGCCTTTCTGGTCCGTCAGGATGACCAGCGCATCGGCCTCGATCAGGTTCGCGACGAGCGCGCCCAGCGTGTCGTTGTCGCCGAACTTGATCTCGTCGGTGACCACCGTGTCGTTCTCGTTGATGATCGGGACGACGCCCAGCCCCAGCAACGTCGTCAGCGTCGAGCGCGCATTCAGGTAGCGTTCGCGGTCGGCCAGGTCGGCGTGCGTCAGCAGCACCTGCGCGGTGCCGATGCCGTGTGCGCGGAAGCTCGTTTCGTAGATCTGAGCGAGCCCCATCTGGCCGACGGCGGCGCAGGCCTGCAACTGGTGGATGTCGGTGGGGCGGCGTTCGAAGCCCAGCCGCAGCATGCCTTCGGCGACGGCGCCGGAGCTGACCAGCACCACCTGCTTGCCCAGCGTGCGCAGCGCGGCGATCTGCGCGGCCCAGCGGGCGATCGCGGCGTGATCGAGGCCGCGGCCGTCGTTGGTGACGAGCGACGAGCCCACCTTGACGATCACGCGCCCCGCCTTGTTGATGACTGAATTCATGCGGCAAATCTCTTCGCAAAAAATGAGTGGATTCGCCGGGCGGTTCGCCCTGCTTTGCCGCGGACGAGCAAAGGGCCGCATGTGGCGGCCCTTGCTTGTCGTGGCTACCCCGATTCTAAACGAGAACCGGGCAGGCTGTCAGTCGACGATCTCAGTCCAGGATCTTGAAGCGCGGATCGTCCGGATCGATCGACGAGATGCCGCGTGCTTCTTCCGTCATCTGGGTTTCCTCGGCGCGGTGCTCGCTGTGGCGCTTGGTTTCCAGGTACTTGTAGATTTCGTTGACCAGTTCCTGCGTGCCTTCGTGCGACAGCGCAGAGATCTCGAACACGGGGCCCTTGAAGCCGAACTTCTTGACGAAGTCCTTGACGCGCTTGGCGCGCTCGTCTTCCGGCACCACGTCCAGCTTGTTCAGCACGAGCCAGCGGGGCTTGTCCACCAGCGCCTCGTCGTACTTGGCCAGTTCCTTGACCAGCGCCTTGGCTTCCTTCACCGGATCGACGGTTGCCTCGAACGGCGCCAGGTCCACGATGTGCAGCAGCAGGCCCGTGCGCGACAGGTGGCGCAGGAACTGGTGACCCAGGCCGGCACCTTCGGCGGCGCCTTCGATCAGGCCGGGAATGTCGGCGATCACAAAACTCTTCTCGTGCGACACGCGCACGACACCGAGGTTCGGGTGCAGCGTGGTGAACGGATAGTCGGCGATCTTCGGCCGGGCATTCGACACGGCCGTGATGAACGTGGACTTGCCGGCATTCGGCATGCCCAGCAGGCCCACGTCGGCCAGCACCTTCAGCTCCAGGCGCAGCTGGCGGCGTTCGCCTTCCTTGCCTTCCGTCTTCTGGCGCGGTGCGCGGTTGGTCGACGTCTTGAAGTGGATATTGCCCCAGCCGCCTTCGCCGCCCTTGGCGAGCAGTTCGGACTGGCCGTGTTCCGTCATGTCGGCGATGATTTCGCCCGACACTTCGTCGACGATCAGCGTGCCGACGGGAACGCGCAGCGTCACGTCGTCGGCGCCCTTGCCGTAGCAGTCGGAGCCGCGGCCCGCTTCGCCGTTGGACGCCCGGTGCATCTTCGAGAAACGGTAGTCGACGAGCGTATTGATGTTACGGTCGGCCACGGCCCAGATGGTGCCGCCCTTGCCGCCGTCGCCGCCATCGGGACCGCCGAACGGGCGGAATTTCTCGCGCCGGAATGACGCGCAACCGTTGCCGCCGTCGCCGGCGATGACTTCGATACGTGCTTCGTCGATGAACTTCATAATTACCGCCTGAAAATAAAAAGGCTCTACCGTCGGCAGAGCCTTTGAGGGTAAAGGCTTGCGCCTTACTCAAATTGCTTCGATATTACTGAGCAGCTGGGACGACGGTGACGAACTTGTTGTTGCCAGCGCCCTTGGTCACGAACTTGACCACGCCGTTCACCAGAGCGAACAGGGTGTGGTCCTTGCCGGTGCCCACGCCTTCGCCGGCGCGCACTGGCGTGCCGCGTTGACGAATGATGATGCCGCCAGCATTGATCGTTTGACCGCCGTAAACCTTAACGCCCAGGCGTTTTGATTCGGAATCGCGGCCGTTGCGGGTAGTACCGCCACCTTTTTTGTGTGCCATTTATTTACTCCTGATTAGCTGAAAATGCGAGCTGAACTTCTGCGAACAGCGATTAGCCGTTGATCGTGACGACCTGGATTTCGGTGTAGTTCTGACGATGGCCCTGGTGCTTCTGGTAGTGCTTACGACGGCGCATCTTGAAGATCTTGACCTTGTCGTGACGACCTTGGGAAACCACTTTCACGAGAACCGTTGCACCTTCAACCAGCGGAGCACCAAACTTGATGCTTTCACCCTCGCCGACGGCGAGGACTTGATCGATGGTGAGTTCGGAACCAATGTCAGCAGGTATCTGTTCTACTTTGAGTTTTTCGCCAGCGACAACTTTGTATTGCTTGCCACCGGTTTTTATGACCGCGTACATGATTTGAAACCTCATCAAATGTTAAAAAAGTTCCCTGCCCGCAGCCCTCCCGGATCTCACGCAAAAACGGAGCACAACGAGGACGGATGGCGGGGAACCAACGATTATACATGGATGGGAAATTCCCGTCAAAAAGTATTCACAAAGCCTGACGCTCGTGGTATGTCGGCAACTGAAGACGCGCATGCCGTATAATCGCGGCACCTCTATCCAGTCCCATGCAGGTTTGCCTTGTCCACCCAACCAACCAGCCAGAACAACATCATCAGCACCATCGCCGCCGACATGGATGCCGTCAACGGCGTGATCCGCCAGCGCCTGCATTCGGACGTGGCGCTGGTCAACCAGATCGCGGAATACATCATCAGCGCCGGCGGCAAACGCATCCGCCCGGTGCTCGTGCTGCTGGTGGCGAACGCCTATTCTTACCAGGGCGCGGCGCATCATGAACTGGCGGCCGTGGTTGAATTCATCCACACGGCCACGCTGCTGCATGACGACGTGGTGGACGAATCGTCGCTGCGCCGCGGCCGCGCCACGGCCAACGCGCTGTTCGGCAATGCCGCTTCCGTGCTGGTGGGCGACTTCCTGTACTCGCGCTCGTTCCAGATGATGGTCTCGCTGGATAATATGCGCGTGATGCGCATCCTGTCCGACGCCACCAACGTGATCGCCGAAGGCGAAGTGCTGCAGCTGCTGAACATGCACGACCCGGACGTGACCGAGGAAAGCTATACGCAGGTGATCCGCTCGAAGACGGCCAAGCTGTTCGAGGCGGCCGCCGAACTGGGCGCGCTGATCGCCGGCGCGAACGAGGAGCAGATCGCCGCGGCCGGCGAATACGGCCGTTCGCTGGGCACCGCCTTCCAGCTGATCGACGACGTGCTCGATTACGCGGGCGACGCCACCGAGATCGGCAAGAACGTCGGCGACGACCTGCGCGAAGGCAAGCCGACGCTGCCGCTGATCTACCTGATGGAACACGGCACCGAGGCGCAGCGCCAGCTGGTGCGCTCGTGCATCGAGACGGGCGACGAGCAGCACTTCGATGCGGTGCTGTCGGCGATCACGTCCGGCGGCGCACTGGATTACACGCGCCGCGCCGCCGAAGCGGCCGCCGACCGCGCCATCGCGGCGCTGGCCAACATGCCGGCCGGCCGCCACAAGGACTCGCTGCTGCAGCTGGCCCGCTTCGCCGTCGACCGTACCCACTGAAGCAGCAGTAGTAGGGCCGCCGACGCGCCAGCCGCGCCGGCGTTACACTGAGCGCAACACACTAATAATTTCAGCGTTCCAGCTAGGGTAGCCATCCATGAAAAAAACGTCCGCCGCCACTGCGTCCACTGCTGCCGAGCCGCGCCTGTACCGCGTCGTTGCGGAGCGCGTGCAGCGGATGATCCAGGACGAGCAGATCGGCCCGGGCGAACGCCTGCCCGCCGAACGCGACCTGGCCGCGAAGCTGTCGGTCAGCCGCGCCTCGCTGCGCGAAGCGCTGATCGCGCTGGAACTGGGCGGCGTGGTGGAAGTGCGCGGCGGCTCTGGCGTCTATGTGTGCGAACAGCCGCTGCCGGCCGACGTGCCGGAACCTGGCCCCGGCCCGTTCGAGGTGCTGGCCGCGCGCCGGCTGATCGAATCGGAGATCGCCGCGATCGCCGCCAAGGTGGCCACCGGCGCCCACGTCGATGCGATCCTGCGCGCCGTCGAGGAAATGGAACGCAGCCACGAAGACCGCACCAGCAACGAACACGCCGACCGCAACTTCCACCTGGCGATCGCCCGCGCCACCGGCAACACGGCTTTTGTCAGCGTCATCGAATGCCTGTGGAACAACCGCGGCTCGCTGTGGCACAAGCTGAAGGAACACTACCAGACCGAGGAGCTGCGCCTGCAGACCTTGCCGGACCACCGCAAGATCCTCGAAGCCATCGCCGCCCACGATCCCGCCGGCGCACGCCATGCGATGCGCTCGCACCTCGAGCGCGTGACGCGGACGTTCTCGCGCGGCTGAGGTTGGGGACTGTCCCCGCAGGGGGACTGTCCCCTCTTTTGCTTTTCTGCGTGAATACTGAAACGTCAAAAGCAACCGAGGGGACAGTCCCCGTTGGGGACAGTCCCCCTCCCCGCTGGTCGCCCACCTTGCACAACTGGCCAGACCAATCTAGAATGGCCTGACCAATCAGCACCCCCGAACACAATACCCGCACAGCCAAGTGCGATAACGGAGACAAGGTGAAGAACTCGACCAAACTGCTGGCCGCCCTGGCCTGCTGCACCGTGCTGGGCGCCGCCCATGCCGAAGGCCCCTTCCGCAATACCGACAACAAGAACCTGAAGGATGCCGGCGAAGGCACCTATCCCGTGCCGTACAAGATGCCGGTGGCGGCCGAGATCACGGAGCAGCTGAACCGCGTGCGCGCCTACATGGACGCGTCCACGCCGACCCGCGTCATCGACAAGAAGACCCGCCAGCCGATCACCGATTTCAAGAATCCCGTCAAGGATGCCGCCTTCGAAGAATCGGCTGGCGACTACGGCATCATGGTCTACGAGATGGGCGTCGTGCATTCGGGCCTGATCCAGGCCGCGCAGGCCACCGGCGACGAGAAATTCACCGCGATGACCAAGCGCCACTTCGGCTTCTTCGCCGACAAGCTGCCGTACTTCCGCGCGCAGGAAGCGAAGTTCCACCTGGAGCGCGGCAACAGCTTCTCGCGCTTCCTCGACCCGCGCGCGCTGGACGATGCCGGCTCGATGTGCGCCGCGCTGATGCGCGCCCGCGCCGCCAAGGTGGGTCCGGACATGTCGCAGATGATCGCCACCTGCAGCGACTGGGTCGCGAATAAACAGTTCCGGCTCGAAGACGGCACGATGGCGCGCAAGCGTCCGCAGGCCGTGTCGCTGTGGGCGGACGATATGTACATGAGCATTCCCGCGCTGGCCGAAATGGGCCGCATGACGGGCGAGCGCAAGTACTACGATCTCGCCGTCGCCAACGTGATGGGCATGACGCAGCGCCTGTACAACAAGGACCTGAACATCTACACGCATGGCTGGCACGCGCACGTGCCGGATTCGCCGCGCTTCTACTGGGCGCGCGCCAACGGCTGGGCCGTGCTGGCGATGAGCGACCTGCTCGACGTGCTGCCGAAGGACCATCCCGGCTACGACAAGGTGCTGAACCAGCTGCGCCTGTCGCTGAAGGGCGTCGCGGAACTGCAGTCCGGCTCGGGCCTGTGGCACCAGATGATCGACCGGAACGACTCGTACCTTGAAACGTCCGCGTCGGCGATGTTCGTCTACACGATCGCCCACGCGATCAACCAGGGCTGGATCAGCCCGACCGCCTACGGCTCCGTCGCGCAGGCCGGCTGGGCGGCGCTGACCACGAAGATCAACGACAAGGGCCAGGTCGAAGGCACGTGCGTGGGCACCACGCTGGCCGGCGACCAGGTGTACTACTACAACCGTCCGGTGAGCGAGCATGCGCTGCACGGCTACGGCCCGGTGCTGCTGGCCGGCGCCGAGATGCTCCGCCTGATCAAGAACCCGAAGGTGAACATCGAGTACAAGGTGCGCACCTACCACTACCAGCCGAAAGGCAGCGGCCAGACCGACTACCGCGAACATCACTGAGAGGACCACGATGAAACCGAACCGCTCCGCACTCGCCGCCGTCATCGCTTCGCTGCTGCTGCCATCGGCATACGCTGCCAGCCTGCGCGTGACGCTGACCCAGGATCTCGACACCGCGCGTCCATCCGAGACCGTGACGATTCCCTGGTCCGACGTCAACGCTGCCCTGCCCGGCGCGCTGATCCAGCGCCTCGCCGTCAAGGACCCGAGCGGCAAAGTGGTGCCGCACCAGGTGACCAATGTGGCACCGCTGGCCAAGGATCCGAAGAACGTTGGCGCCGCCTACGGCGAACTGATTTTCCAGTACAGCTTCAAGGCCGGCGAGAAGACCGCCACCTTCACGATCGAGACGACGGACGCGCTGGCGCCCGTGTTCCCGGCGCAGTCGTTTGCCCGCTACATCCCTGAGCGCCTCGACGATTTCGCGTGGGAGAACGACAAGATCGCCCACCGCACCTACGGCCCCGCGCTGATGGCGCCCGCGCCGGCCGGCAGCGGCAAGGAAGTGCTGCAGACGTCCGGCCTGGACCTGTGGTTCAAGCGCGTGCCGTATCCGATCGTCGACCGCTGGTACAACAAGGGCCACGACCATTACCACAAGGATGAAGGCGAAGGCATGGACATGTACAACGTCGGCAAGTCCCGCGGCGCCGGCGGCACCGGCATCTGGGACGGCAAGACGCTGCACGTATCCACCAACTACGCCGGCTGGAAGGTGCTGGCGAATGGTCCGATCCGCTCGATCTTCGAACTGCGCTTCGACAGCTGGGATGCCGCCGGCACCGCCGTCACCGAAGTGAAACGCTTCACGGTGGATGCGGGCCACTACCTGGACCGCATCGACAGCACGTTCGAGTTCCAGGGCCCGTCGACGCTGACGGTCGCCGTGGGCCTGAACAAGAAGCCGAGCGACAAGGGCGAGAACGGCGTCGTGGACGTCCAGCGCGACAAGGCCAATGGCGTGCTGCTGCAGTGGGTGCAGCAGAAATCGAAAGGCGCCTTCGGCACCGCGGTGGTGCTGCCGGCCGCGCAGGACTTCGCCGACGACGAGTTGAACAACCTGGTGTACGCGCCCGTCAAATCGGGGCAGGCGCTGCGCTACTATGCCGGCGGCGCGTGGGAACGCAGCGGCGAGATCACCAGTGCCGCGCAGTGGCAGGCTTATGTGACCGATGCCGCGAAGCGGGATGCGCACCCGGTGAAGGTCACGTTGCAGAAGTGATGGTTGGGGACTGTCCCCGGCTTTTCGGGGCCTGTCCCCGGGGTTGTTCTTGATTTTGCTTGATGTACGGTCAAAGGCAACCCCGGGGACAGCCGAATCGTCGGACCGCCCTTGCAGGGACAGTCCCCAGCCAACTGAGCTTTGGTGTCCGGGCCGACTTCACATTTGCCAGCGTCGCACCGCAACAACACCCCTCCCTTCGGCCAGACCAATTAACAACAACTCCGTTATTTGGACTGACCAATCGTAGCAAATCCATCCTAGAATACACCGGCCGGCCTGACCAAATCAGCCGGTGCCGCACGCTTCACTTCAGGTTCAGCCGGAGTCAGGCCGCATCGTCCCGGCTGTACAGCAACTACAAAAATATCAGGAGACACGATGCACCCGACCACCCACCTGGGCGCCCGCGCGCGCCCGCGCCGTCACGCCCTTGCCCGCCACATTGCCAGTACTTTCGCGGCCACCTCCGTTTCGCTGCTGTCCTTCGGCGCCGCCGAGGCGCAGGAAGCGCAGCAGGAACCTTCCGCCACCGTCGTCGTCACGGGCCTGCGCGCCTCGCTGGAATCGGCGCTGAACAAGAAGCGCGAAGACATGGGCATCGTCGATGTCATCAAGGCCGAGGACATGGGCAAGTTCCCCGACACGAACCTGGCCGAATCGCTGCAGCGCGTGCC
>DKJA01000163.1 GCA_002454505.1 Oxalobacteraceae bacterium UBA6704 | reverse complement strand
TGAACTTCAGCATGTTCGTCGATTCGATGGCGCCGTTCATCGACAACGGCGGCGGCGTGCTCGATTACACGCTCGGCCCGGGCCAGTTCGCCCGCGTGGACCTGCTGACCGGCAGCGCCGACGCGTTCGACACGGGGGCCGGCGTGCTCGCCACGTTTTATTTCGGCGTCGGCGGCGACATCCTGCCCAATCCGTATATCGATTACACGGAGATCCTCACCCCGTTCGTGACCGGCGGCGGCACGTACCAGCTGCGCTTTGCCGAGACGGACAACCAGAACTTCCTGAACATGGGCGTGGACGACGTGGGCATCGACGCGCAGTTCCAGGCGGTGCCGGAGCCGGGTACCGTGGCGCTGGTGGGGCTGGGGCTGGCCGGGCTGGCGCTGGCGCGGCGCCGCCGGCATTGACGCCTACGGGTGCTCCGCCTCGGCATGCACCGCCTCGCGGCGCACCAGGTAGATGCCGCTGCCGATGATGATCGCGGCGCCCGCCAGCGTCCACACGTCCGGCAGCGTGTTCCACAAGGCCCAGTCGATCGCGACGCCCCACGCCAGTGCCGTGTACTCGAACGGCGCCACGATCGACGCCTTGCCCATGCTGAAGGCTTTGGTGATGGCGATCTGGCCGAAGAAGCCGGTGACGGCCAGCGCGGCGATGACGGGCCAGTCTTCCCAGCGCAGCGGCACCCAGCCAGGCCACGCCAGCGGCAGCGCGCCGATGCCCATCATCGCCAGCACCCAGAACATGATGTGCTCGTTCGCATCCGTCCGGCTGAGGATGCGGCTGGCGATGGCCGACACGGCGTAGCACGCCGCCGAGCCGAGGATGGCGATGCCGGCGATCGAGATGAAGTGCGAACCTTCCGGCCGCAGCACCACCAGCACGCCGCCCAGGCCGACGGCGATCGCCAGCCACTGTGCGGCATCCACCTTCTCCTTCAGGATGAACACGGACAGCGCCGTGATCAGTGCCGGCGCGATGAAGAACACGGAATACGTCTCGGCCAGCGGCAGCGACTTGAGGCCGAAGGCAAACATCGTCAGCATGCCGATGCCCAGCGCGCCGCGCAGCAGGTGCACCGGCCAGTTGACGCGGAACACGCCGCGGAACTTGCCGCGCCAGGCAATGTATGCGCACACCAGCGGCATCGACGAGAACGAGCGCAGCACCGTCACCTGCATCGCCGGGTAATGGGCGGCGAGGAGCTTCATCGTCGTGTCCATGAACGAGAACATCGCGACGGCCACGACCATCGCGTAGATGCTGTGCAGGTTTTCCTTGGCGTTCAAGTGGTGGTCTCGGCGATGGCGGGTTGGTCATTGTACGCAGAACCTGTGGGCCTGTTAAGACAGCCGCGGCATCAAGTACATCGTGCCGGACAAATGGCGCGGTATGATGGTTGCATGACGACGCCCACCAGCAAGAAATCCCCGCCCCTGTTCCAGGTCCACGAATCGCCGATCCATGGCCGCGGCGTGTTCGCCCGCCGCAAGATCGCCGCCGGCGAACGCATCATCGAGTACACCGGCGAGATCGTCGACTGGGATGAAACCTGCCGCCGCACCGCGGAAAAGGGCGGCCCCATCAACCACACCTTCTTCTTTACGCTCAATAACGGCCTGCTGATCGACGGCGGCGCCGGCGGCAACGAGGCACGGTGGATCAACCACTCGTGCGAGCCGAACTGCGAAGCGATGGAGGAAGACGACCGCGTGTTCATCCATGCGCTGCAGGACATCGAAAAAGGCGAAGAGCTGAACTACAACTACGGCCTGATCTACGACGAGCGCCACACGGCCGCCGTCAAGAAGGCCTTCGCCTGCTATTGCGGCACACCATCGTGCACAGGCGTCATGCTGGCGCCGAAAAAACGCAGCCGCGGCAAGAAGGCCGCCGCCTGATGCCGGCACTGTTGCCCGAAAAATAGGGACAGACCCCATTTTTCGAGCAATATTTGCGGTGAAGGCCGTAGTGCAAATTCGGGGACAGCCGGATTGCCGTACCACCCTGTTTTCCAGGCAACATCCGGACGCGATGGCCCGCCTGCGGGGGCGCGAGCGTAGCAGCGGGCGGCGTCGCGCCGGCTGATCGGCCGCAATGCCTGCGCAGGCAAATCCGACAAGGTCCTCTAGAACATGCCCTGAAAGCTTGGTCCTCCGCAAAGGCGGGAACGGGGTTGACAATTGTTATATTGATAATTTCGGCGGCTCGTTATAGTCGGCGCTCTTTTGTCATGTCAATGTCGTCAACTTCGGAGGATGTATGTCGATCTGTCAGAACTGCGGCACGCACTTCATCACCAGTGCGCTCTGCACCGGCTGCCGCCCCAGCACCACCCCCGCTGCGGCGCCCACCGACTGCGTGGCACCGCAAAAACTGCCATACGTGTGGCAGCAAAAATTCGCCAACATCGAACGCGCCGGCGGCGCCAGCCTGCCGGCGCTGGCCCGGCTGCCGCTGCCCGTCCGTTGCCACCTCCGCTTCAACATCTTCGCGTTGCTGTTCGGCCTGCTCTATTACATATGCAAGGGCATGTGGAAGCGCGGCGTATCGCTGGCCTTGCTGACCATCGCGCTGGCGCTGCTGACGATCTACATACTGGGCCTGGCCGGCATGACCGACTTTGCCGCCCACAACGTGGCCACCGCGATGTCGGCGCTGATCTTTGCCTACCGCGCCAATCTCGATTACTACAAGCAGGCCGTGCTGGGCGACGACAGCTGGTGGTAGCACTGCCGAGGCCGTGTCCAACCATGGGGTCAACCCTTTTTCTGGACACGAGCTCGACCGCCAGCATCGCAAAACACTGATGAGCCCGTGTCCACTTCGGTGTCTGACACCATGGTGGACACGAACTCATCCGTTGCGCCGCGGCCGCGCGCGATTGAATGTCAGGCGACAAATGCGACAACTTGTTGTAGTGTGGAAATAGTTTTCTTTTCACAACAAGGAGATCGCAGATGGCAACACCTGGCAGCTTGAGATACACGACGATGATCCTCGCCGCGGCAATCCTCGCGGCGTGCGGCGGGAACGGCAACGACGCCGCCACGTCGACCACGGCAGCGAAGCAAAGCGCCGCGGCGGCGGTGCAGCGGCCACGCGACTGCGGCGGCATGGCCGGCCAGACGGTGCCCGCCGCTGCCATCGGCCTGCCGACGGGCGGAGCGACCGTCACCTCGGCCACACTGGTCGGCACCGGCGACCGCGACACCGCCTACTGCCAGCTGCTCGGCACGATTGCCCCCGCCGCGACGGCCGCGGCCGGCACGCCGGACATCCGCTTCCAGCTGAACCTGCCCTTCGCGTGGAACGGCAAGGCCGTGCAGATGGGCGGCGCCGGCTACAACGGCACGGTCGTCGATGCGACGGCGGCCATCCCGTTCGCTCCCGGCATCGCCCCGCTGGCGCAAGGCTACGCCACCTACGGTTCGGATTCCGGCCACACGGGCAGCCTGTCGTCGGCCGAGTTCGCACTGAACGAGGCGGCCATCGACAACTTCGGCCACGCCCACATCAAGAAAACGCACGACGCCGCCCTCGCGCTGATCGCGCAGCATTACGGCCGAGCCGCAGCGCGCTCCTACTTCGCCGGCGGCTCCACGGGCGGCCGCGAAGGCATGACGGCGGCGCAGCGTTACCCGCAGGATTACGACGGCATCATCGCCAACGCGCCCGCGCTCAATTTCACGGGCGTGAGGCTGCATGGCGTCAAGGTGGGCCAGGCGGCTTATGGCACGCCGGGCGGCTTCGTCAACCGCACCAAGCAGCTGCTGGTGATGGACACCGTGATGGCCGCCTGCGATGCCGATGACGGCGCCGCCGACCGCATCGTCAGCGACGTCGCCGCCTGCCGCGCCAGGAGCGCCGCCATCCTCGCCGCGCTGCGCTGCCAAAGCGGCGCGGACGAAGGCGACACGTGCCTGTCCGATGCGCAGCTGGCCACCGTGCACGCCATCGCCGACGACCTCGTGCTGCCCTACCCGCTGGCCCACGGCGTCACGCGCCACCAGGGCTACAACATCCTGCAGGGCGCCGACTTCACCAATACGATGGGCACATCGGCCACGCCCGTCGCGCCGCCGACGGTGGCCGCCAACGGCTATTTATATTCGCAGGGCGACGGCTACCTGAAATACTTCGTTGCGCAGGATGCGGCATACGACTCGCTGGCGTTCAACCTGGGCACCCCCGGCGCCTTGCAGCAGCGCCTGGTCGACCTGTCCGCCACGGTGGGCGCCACCAATCCGGACCTGGATGCCTTCCGCGCCCGCGGCGGCAAGCTGATCATCTTGCACGGCCTCGCCGACGAAGTGATCAGCCCGAACGCCACCATCGCCTACTACGACGCCCAGGTGGCGCAGCACGGCCAGGCCGCCGTCGACAGCTTCGTGCGCTTCTACACGCAGCCCGGCTTCGGCCACAGCGTGGGCACGTTCTCGCCGTCATGGGATGCGCTGGCCAGGCTGGACAGCTGGGTACGCACCGGCACCGCCCCCGGCACGCTGATTGCCACGGACGTCACCGCCGCAACGGCCGGCCGCACGCGGCCGCTGTGCCGCTATCCTGCCTGGCCCCGCTACAACGGCGGCAACGTCGACGCCGCAACCAGCTTCACATGCGTGACGTCCTGAGCGCCCGCTGTCGCTGATCCGCAACGTTACTGCCGAGCACGAACGTTAAACGTTTTCGTGCTCGACCGTAAGGACTCTATTTGCAACCGGGCGCGCGGGCGCATGCGTCCGCGTTCCCTTCTGTAGCACCTGTTGCATAAAGCTTTCCCCACGCATACGGGCATATCTCCCAGAACATAATTGCTGTTAGTAAATTTGTAACTGTCCAGTTACAACCTTCAACGCCACATTCGGCCACCTCATCATTAACTTCCAGTCAACCAAAAGGAAGAAATAATGAAAGACCTGGCATTGAAGTTCATGGGGGCGGCCGTCCTGGCCGCAGTGGCACCGCTGGCGGCGGCCACCGCGACCAGTTCGGCGGGACTCGGCGCAATCACCATCACGCTGATCGACCTCGACCCGAACGACGGCATCACGCCGTCGATCCTGTTCGCGGCCGATCCGGGCGGCATGTCCGGCGGCACCGTCAGCGGCGAAACCCGCTCGTGGACCGCGGACGAGGAAGCGTTCCGCGAGTTCCGCCGCACCGGCGCCACGCAGACGGGGCTCGTCGGCGCCGCCGGCAGCACGCCGATGGCGTCCGCCAGCGGCAGCATCAACGGCATTGCCGGCGCGGGATTTTCCGCCATCACGACGCAGGGCAGCGCCGGCAGCGGTGTCGATGCGCGCGGTTCGTACGGCGTGACGGCCACGTCGCCGTGGGCGCTCTTCACGCTGTCCGCCAACACGGCGGTGCAGTTCTCCGTCGCCGGCTGGGCCCGCGGCGAGACGTCGACCGGCGGCGATCCGTCCACCGGGTGGGATGAAGCGGGCGGCTCGCTCGTCTACCTGACGGCCGGCGGCATCGGCGCCAACGGCGAAATGGTCTGGGACGACGAGGAACACTTTGCCACCGCCAGTTACGTGCTGGACGATGCCGGCAATGTACACGGCACCACGGCCGCATGGGACGGCATCCTGAATGTCACCTACAGCAACCTGACGGGCGCGGATGCCGAAGGCCGCTTTGCCGCCGAAACGCGCGCCTTCGGCCACTCGGCCGTGTCGGCCGTACCGGAGCCGGCCACCGGCGCCATGCTGCTGGCCGGGCTCGGCCTCGTCGGCTGCGTTGCCCGCCGCCGCCGCGCCTGACCACAAGGAGACCACATGAAACCTTACGCACGCATCGCCGTTACCGCCTGCCTCGCCGCGGCGGCCCCCGCCGTCTTCGCCGGCGCCACCAGCTCGCTGCACATCAACAACGTCACCATCACGCTGACCGACCTCGACGCCAGCGACGGCATCACGCCGTGGATCGCCATGATGCACGGCAGCCAGCCCTACCTGAACATCGGCGCCGGCGGCTTCGACCCGTCGTATTCGAACGATGCCTATGCGGCGCTCGGCACGAAGGCCGGCAGCACGCTGTCCGGCACGGCCAGCACGCCGTTCGCGCAGTCGGCGGCGACGATTGCCGGCACGTCGTCCATCGTCGGTTACTCGTCGCTGGCGCTGGATGGCAGCGCGCAAAGCGGTATCGGCAGCTATGGCGAATACGGCGGGCTGGCGGCGGCTTACACGTCGATGAACTTCGGCATCTCGGCCAACACGAAAGTGACCATCACGTTCAATGCCAGCATCGACGTGGCCACCACGCTGGGCTACGACAGCGCCAGCGGCCTCGACGAGCTGGCCAAAGGCCACATCCTGATGGGCCTCGACGGCCTGGACGAGAACGGCGAATACGTGATGGACGAGCAGTGGCAGGAGCTGATCGCCGGCTACCAGTTCGATGCGCTGGGCAATCCGCTGGGCCAGAGCCTGCACTGGGATGGCGACCTGTCGGTCAGCTTCAGCAACCTGACGGCGGCCGATTCGATGGCCACGCTGTACACCGAAGGCGGCATCGGCGGCCATTCGATCGCGGCCGTGCCGGAGCCGACGACGTACGGCATGCTGCTCGGCGGGCTGGCGCTGCTGGGCTTTGTGGCGCGGCGCAAAAAAGCCGCATAAGCATCGACCGGGGCGCGGCGGACGCTGCCCCGGTGTTTCGGATTACACCTGCGTCAGCAGCGTCTCCGCATTCGACACCTCGAACTTGCCGCCCTGCTCGATATTGAGCTGCGTGACGACGCCGTCCTCGACCAGCATCGAGTAACGCTGCGAGCGCGTGCCCATGCCGAACTTGGCGAAGTCCGCATCCAGGCCCAGCGCCTTCGTGTAGACGGCATTACCGTCGCCCATCATGCGGACGATGCCGGTGGCTTTCTGGTCGCGGCCCCAGGCGCCCATGACGAACGCGTCGTTGACGGAGATGCACCAGATCTCGTCGACGCCCTTGGCCTTCAGCTCGTCGGCATGCTGCACATAGCCCGGCACGTGCTTGGCCGAGCAGGTCGGCGTGTAGGCACCCGGCAGGCCGAAGATGGCGATCTTGCGGCCCTTGACGAGGTCCTGCACGTTGAACGTGTTCGGCCCCAGCGCGCACGCTTCGGTTTCGACTTCGATGAATTCGGACAGCGTGCCGTCGGGCAGCCTGTCGCCGATCTTGATGGTCATGGTGGACTCCTCTGTTATCTCTCGTTGGACGGGTGGGGACTGTCCCTGCAAGGGCCTGTCCCCGGGGTTGATTGTCAAATTCAAAAGCAACCCCGGGGACAGGCCCCTCCGGGGACAGTCCCCAAAAAAAACGCCGCGCAAGGCGGCGTGGCCCCGGCAGCAGTATGCCAGAGGGCGAGCGAGTACGCTCAATGCGCCGGCCCCTCTCACCAAGGCCGGCGCGGCGGCAGCGGGTTTTACCGCTGCCGGTATCTTCGATCCATCAGTCCGCCTGCTTGCGCAGGAAGGCCGGGATGTCGTAGGTTTCCATGCCGTTCTTTTCCATCGCGCGCACCTGTTCGGAAGCGGACTCGCGGCGCCATACGGCCGGGGCCTTCATGCCTTCGAACGACTGCGCGCTGCCGGTGCCCATCGACACGGACGTCGAAGCGCCGCCGCCCAGCGCGGCCTGCGGATGCAGCGGGCCGTTGGTGGTACCGGTGCGCAGCATCTGCTGCGGCACCAGCTGCACGTGCTTCTTGGCCTTGCCCAGGCCCGTCGCCACGACGGTCACGCGGATCGAATCGCCCATGTCGTCGTCGTACGCGATACCCTGCGCGATCGACGCGTCCGGTGCGGCGAACGCGCGCACGGCAGCCATGACTTCCTTGATCTCCTTACCCTTCAGGCCGCGCGACGCGGTGACGTTGACCAGCACGCCGCGCGCGCCGGACAGGTCCACGCCGTCCAGCAGCGGCGAAGCGACGGCCTGCTCCGCAGCGATGCGGGCGCGGTCCACGCCGGAGGCGGAAGCGGTACCCATCATGGCCTTGCCCTGCTCGCCCATGATCGTCTTCACGTCGTTGAAGTCGACGTTGATGTGGCCCGGCACGTTGATGATCTCGGCGATGCCGGCCACCGCGTTGTTCAGCACATCGTCGGCATGCTGCAGCCACTCGATCAGGGATTCGTCTTCGTAGATCTCTTCCAGCTTCTCGTTCAGGATCACGATCAGCGAGTCGACGTTCTGCGACAGCTGTTCCAGGCCTTCGTCGGCGATGTCCATGCACTTCTGGCCTTCGTGCGAGAACGGCTTCGACACGACGGCCACCGTCAGCGCGCCCAGCTTCTTGGCCACTTCGGCCACGATCGGTGCCGCGCCCGTGCCGGTGCCGCCGCCCATGCCGGCCGCGATGAACACCATGTGCGCGCCGCGCAGCGCATCCTCGATACGCTCGCGCGATTCCTCGGCCAGCTGGCGGCCCACTTCCGGCTTCATGCCGGCGCCCAGGCCGGTCTCGCCGATCTGGATCAGGTTGCTGGCCCGGGAAGCCGACAGTGCCTGGGCATCCGTGTTGGCGGCGATGAACTCGACGCCGCTCATGCCCTTGTTGATCATGTGCTGTACCGCGTTGCCGCCTGCGCCGCCCACACCGACCACCTTGATCACGGTCCCCAGTGCTGCGTTATCGACCATATCGAACTCCATGATGTGCTCCTAAAAGATGCGGTTTCCAAGCGCCAGTCCTCATATCGGTAGGAGAACTGGAGATTGAAAACTGCGTTAAATACCAAGTAAAGTTAAAAAACCGTTTGTCCGCCACTCGCCGCTCACACGGGCACTGCCTAGAAATTCCCTAAAAACCATTCCTTCATGCGCTGCCACACCGCCTTCACGGATCCATCCTGGCGCGTCACGATATGCCCGCGCAGATACTGCTTCTTCGCTTCCAGCAGCAGGCCGAGCACGGTGGCGTAGCGGGGGCTGCGCACCACGTCGGCCAGCTGGCCGCGATAGTCCGGCGTGCCGAGGCGCGCCGGTTTCAGGAAGATGTCTTCCGCCATCTCCACCATGCCCGGCATGATCGCCGTGCCGCCGGTCAGCACGATGCCGGACGAGAGCACGCCCTCGTAGCCGGACTCGCGCACCACCTGGTGCACCATGGCGAACAGCTCTTCGACGCGCGGCTCGATGACGGCAGCCAGCGCCTGACGGGAGAGGTTGCGGGGGCCGCGGTCGCCCAGGCCCGGCACTTCCAGGTGTTCGCCCGGATCCGCCAGCACCTGCTTGGCCACGCCGTAACGGATCTTGATTTCTTCCGCTTCCGACGTGGGGGTCCGCAAGGCCATTGCGATGTCGTTGGTGATCTGGTCGCCGGCGATGGGGATCACTGCCGTATGGCGGATCGCGCCGTCCGAGAACACTGCAACGTCGGTGGTGCCGCCGCCGATATCGATCAGCACTACACCCAATTCCTTTTCGTCCGGCGTCAGCACGGCGTCGGCCGATGCCATCGGCTGCAGGATCAGGTCGGAGACCTCGAGCCCGCAACGGCGTACGCACTTGACGATGTTCTGCACGGCGCTGACGGCGCCCGTGACGATGTGGACCTTCACTTCGAGGCGGATGCCGCTCATGCCGATCGGCTCGCGCACGTCTTCCTGGCTGTCGACGATGAATTCCTGTGGCACGGTATGCAGCAGCTGTTGATCGGTCGGGATATTAACCGCCTTTGCCGTTTCAATGACGCGCGCCACGTCCGTCGCCGTGACTTCCTTGTCCTTGATGGCCACCATGCCGCTCGAATTGAAGCTGCGGATATGGCTGCCGGCGATGCCCGCGTAGACATTGCGGATCTTGCAGTCGGCCATCAGCTCCGCTTCTTCCAGCGCACGCTGGATCGACTCCACGGTCGCCTCGATATTGACCACCACGCCTTTTTTCAGGCCGCGGGATTCGTGCTGCCCCAGCCCGATCACTTCGTGGCGGCCATCGCCCATCACCTCGGCCACCACGGCAACCACCTTGGAGGTGCCGATGTCGAGGCCGACGATCAGGTTTTTCGCGTCTTTAGTCATTTTGCGTGCTCAGTTTTTACGGTTCGTGTTTTGTGCAATTACTTCTTGGGCTTTTCAGCCGGTATCTTCAATCCCGCCGCCGACAGCGCCAGCCCGTTCTGGTAGCGCATGTCGATCGTCTCGACGTCCTGCACCCGCGCGGCCAGCTGCGGCCAGACCGACACGAGGCGCGCCACGCGCTCCTTCAGCATCGTCGGCGTCTGCTCGCGGCCCAGCGCCACGCTCATGCCGTTATCGAGCGTCACGGTCCACGCGTAGCGGCTCGACAGCGCCAGGCTTTCCGGCACCAGCCGGGCCGGCGCGAACCACTTGCGCAGTTCCGTGTAGCGGCTCAGTACTTCCTTCTCGCTGCCCTCCGGACCGGAGAACTGCGGCAGCTCGTGATCGTCTTCCGCCTCGGCCAGGTTGGCGGTAAACACATCGCCCTTGACCGACAGCAGCCGGCCATCCTCGCCCCACGTGCCCAGCGCCTCGTGCTCTTCCACGTCGACGATCAGCTGGTCCGGCCATTCGCGCCGCACGGTGGCGCGGCGTACCCACGGCACCGCTTCGAACACCTGGCGCACCGTCTCCAGGTTGGCCGTGAAGAAGTTGCCGCGGATGCGGCCCTGCGTACTGTTCTTCAGT
The DNA here is from genome assembly GCA_002454505.1 of Oxalobacteraceae bacterium UBA6704. Classification (GTDB taxonomy): domain Bacteria; phylum Pseudomonadota; class Gammaproteobacteria; order Burkholderiales; family Burkholderiaceae_D; genus Rugamonas. The sequence goes on along the minus strand of DKJA01000163.1, from coordinate 36,743 downwards.
GTCAGCAGGTTCACGTGGCGCAGGTCGCCCCGGTCCATCGACTCGACGCGGATCGCGCGCAGGTCGAACACGGGCCGGTGCGCCAGCCACCACACGCCGGCAGCGACGCAGACGCCCACCACCAGCGCGAAGATGCCGCTGGCGGTTGCGTTCAACGATTTTGCGTCTTGCCACATGCCCGTGCCTTATTTGGTCGAACTCTTGAGACGTGCTCCGCGCAGGATCTCCACGCACAGCTGCTCGTAACTCATGCCCACCGCGCGCGCCGCCATCGGCACCAGCGAATGGCTCGTCATGCCGGGCGACGTGTTCACCTCCAGCAGGAACGGCCGGTTGTCTTCCTCGCGCAGCAGGACGTCGACGCGGCCCCAGCCTTCGCAGCCGGACGTGCGGTAGGCCTCGACGGCGATGCGCCGCATCTCGGCCTGGATCGCTTCGTCCAGTTGCGGCGGGCAGAAGTACTGCGTCACGTCCGTGTAGTACTTGTTCTGGTAATCGTAGTTGCCCTTCGGCGCGACGATCTCGATGACCGGCAGCGCGCGCGCATCCGCGCCCGTGCCGAGGATCGCGACCGTGAACTCGCGGCCGGCGACGAACGATTCGGCCAGCACGGAGTCGTCCAGCGGCGCGCATTTTTCGTACGCCGCCTGGAACTCTGCCACCGCCTCGACCTTCGAGAAACCGATCGACGAGCCTTCGTGCGGCGGCTTGACGATCAGCGGCAGGCCCAGTTGCGCCGCCACCGCCGCGAGGTCCGTGTCGTCGTGCAGCACGGCGTATTCCGGCGTCGGCAGGCCCACTTTCAGCCAGAGGATCTTGGTGGTGATCTTGTCCATCGCCACCGCGCTGGCCATCACGCCGCTGCCCGTGTACGGAATGCCCATCAATTCCAGCGCGCCTTGCAGCGTGCCGTCTTCGCCGAAGCGGCCATGCAGCGCAATGAACACGCGATCAAACTGTTCCGCGGCCAGTTCGGCCAGCGAACGCTGGCCCGGATCGAACGGATGCGCGTCGATGCCCTGGCTGCGCAGCGCCTGCAGCACGCCGGTGCCGGACATGATCGACACGTCCCGTTCGGCGGAGCGGCCGCCCAGCAGCACGCCGACCTTGCCGAAGGCCTGCGCCTCGGCCGCGCTCAGGTGGTTAATGGTGGTGGTAGCAGCGGTGCTCATGCCTGGTCCTTCCGGTAATTCGTCAGTTTCGCGGGAACGCCGCCGATCGCGCCGGCCCCCATCGTCATCACGACGTCGCCGTCGCGGACGAGATTCATGATCGTTTCCGGCATCTCCGCCACGCTCTCGACAAACACCGGCTCGGTCTTGCCGCGGGCACGGATCGCGCGCACCAGCGCACGGCCGTCGGCGCCGACGATCGGCGCTTCGCCGGCCGGGTAGACCTCGGCCAGCACCAGCAGGTCGACCGCCGACAGCACGCGGGCGAAGTCCTCGAACAGGTCGCGCGTGCGGCTGTAGCGGTGCGGCTGGAACGCCAGCACGAGGCGGCGGCCCGGATACGCGGCGCGCGCGGCGGCCAGCGTCACTTCCGCTTCCACCGGGTGGTGGCCGTAGTCGTCCACCAGCGCGAACGTTCCTCCGCCGGGGATGGCGACTTCGCCGTACTTCGTGAAGCGGCGGCCCACGCCGGCAAAGTTTTCCAGGCCGGCCTGCGTGGCGCTGTCCTCGACGCCGATCTCGCGGGCGATGGCCACCGCCGAGCAGGCGTTCTGCACATTGTGCATGCCGGGCTGGTTCAGCACGATGTCCAGGTCCGGGTATCCCTCCTGCAGCACCGTGAAGTGCATCTGCGTGCCGACGGCGCGGGCATTCACGGCGCGCACTTCGGCGTCCTCGGCGAAACCGTAGGTCGTCACCGGCTTGGTCACCTGCGGCAGGATGCTGCGCACGTGCGGATCGTCGATGCACAGCATGGCGCGGCCGTAGAACGGCAGCCGGTGCGTGAAATGCACGAAGGCCTGCTTCAGTTTCTCGAAATCGTGCTCGTAGGTGTCCATGTGATCGGCATCGATGTTCGTGATCACCTCGATCATCGGCGCCAGGTTCAGGAACGACGCATCCGATTCGTCCGCCTCGGCCACCAGGTATTCGCCGGAACCCAGCTTGGCGTTGGCGCCGGCCGCCGTCAGCCGGCCGCCGATGACGAACGTCGGGTCCAGCCCGCCCTGGGCCAGCACGGACGCGACCAGCGACGTGGTCGTCGTCTTGCCGTGCGTGCCGGCGATGGCGATGCCCCGCTTCAGCCGCATCAGCTCACCCAGCATCAGCGCGCGCGGCACGATCGGGATTTTTTTGGCGCGGGCGGCCAGCACTTCCGGGTTGTCCGCGGCGACGGCGGTGGATGTGACCAGCACGTCGGCCGCGCCGATGTACTCGGCGGCGTGGCCCTGGAACACCTGCGCGCCCATGCCGGCCAGCCGCTGCGTGACGGCATTGCTGCCCAGGTCCGAGCCGGACACGTTGTAGCCCAGCGTGACGAGCACCTCGGCGATGCCGCTCATGCCGACGCCGCCAATGCCGACGAAGTGAATGTTTTTGACTTTGTGCTTCATGCCAGTTGTTCCAATACTTGTGCGATCGCGTCGTTCGCGTCGCGTTTTCCTGCCGCGTGGGCGGCGATGGCCATGCTGCGGCACGCAGTGCGCGTCAGCGTCTGCAGCAGCGCGGCCAGGCTTTGCGGCGTCAGTTCCGTCTGCGGCATGTGGATCGCGCCGTTCAGTCCCGCCAGCCACTGCGCGTTGTCGCGCTGGTGGCTCGTCGTCGACGCCACCAGCGGCACCAGCACGCTGGCCACGCCGGCCGCCGTCAGTTCGGACACGGTGATCGCGCCGGCGCGGCAGATCACCACGTCGGCCTGCGCATAGGCGCCCGCCATGTCGTCGATGAAGTCCACCACATTGGCCGTCACGCCCGCCTGCGTGTAGGACGCGCGCAGCGCATCGATATTCTTCTTGCCCGACTGGTGCGTCACCAGCGGACGCTCGCCCGCCGGCAGCAGCGCCAGCGCGGCGGGCAGCGCATCGTTGAGCGCCTTCGCACCGAGGCTGCCGCCGACGACGAGGATGCGCAGCGCACCCTCGCGGCCCGCGAAGCGCACGTCCGGCGCCGGCAGGTCGAGGATCTCCTTGCGCACCGGATTGCCCGTGACGACGGCCTTGCCGGCCGCGCTGCCGAAGTCGGCCGGGAAGCCGAAGCACACCCGCGACGCCACCGGCGCCAGCGTCTTGTTCGACAGCAGCAGCGCCGCATCGGCATTGACCAGGGCCAGCGGCACGCCGCGCAGCTTCGCCATCAGGCCGCCGGGGACGGTGACGTAGCCACCCATGCCCAGCACCACGTCCGGCTTGCGGCGGCCGATAAAGCCGAAGCAGTCCGCGAAGGCCTTCAGCATCTTGAAGCCGCCGGAGATCGTGTGGACCAGGCCCTTGCCGCGCATGCCGGAGAAGTGAATGGCATCCATCGCCACGCCGTTCTTCGGCACGAACTCCTGCTCCATGCCGTGCGACGTGCCCAGCCACGTGACTTCCCAGCCGCGCGCGCGCATCGTCTGCGCGATCGCCAGGCCGGGGAAGATGTGGCCGCCCGTGCCGGCCGCCATGATCATCAGTTTTTTCGCTGGTGTCATAGGCGGCCCCCGCGCATGAGAACCCGGTTCTCGTAATCGATGCGCAGCAGGATCGCCAGGCCCACGCAGTTGATCATCACGCCGGAGCCGCCATAGCTCATCAGCGGCAACGTCAGGCCCTTGGTGGGCAGCAGCCCCAGGTTCACACCCATATTGATGAAAGTCTGTACGCCGATCCAGATGCCGATGCCTTTCGCGACGAGGCCGGCGAAGGTCTGGTCGATGGCAATGGCCTGGCGGCCGATGTCGAAAGCGCGTTTGACGATCCAGTAGAACATCCCGATGACAATCAGCACGCCGATCAGGCCCAGCTCCTCGCCGATGACGGCCAGCAGGAAGTCGGTATGCGCCTCCGGCAGGTAGTGCAGCTTCTCGACGCTGCCGCCGAGGCCCACCCCGAAGATTTCGCCGCGGCCGAACGCGATCAGCGAGTGCGTCAACTGATATGCCTTGTTCAGCGCGTTTTCTTCTTCCCACGGGTTCAGGTAGGCAAAGAAGCGGTCGCGCCGGAATTTCGACAGCGCGATGATGGACACGAAGATCGTCACCAGCATGCCGGCGATGCCGCCGAACCAGATCGCATTGACGCCACCCAGGAACAGGATGCCCATCGCGATGCAGACGATGACGCCGAACGCACCCAGGTCGGGCTCGAGCAGCAGCAGCAGGCCGACGAAGCTGACCGCCAGCGCCATCGGCGCGAAACCCTTGGTCAGCTTGTGCATGTATTCCTGCTTGCGCACCGTGTAGTCGGCAGCGTACAGCACCATGATCAGCTTCATCACTTCGGACGGCTGGCCGAGCCGGAATGGCAGCCAGCGCCGGCCGCCGTTGACGACGATGCCGATGCCGGGAATCAGCACCAGCACCAGCAGCACCAGCGTGGCGATGAACAGGTACGGCGCCATCTTCTGCATCGTCGCGACGGGAACGCGGAACACGATGGCGGCCACCACGCCGGACAGCACGATGAAGATCGCCTGCCGGTTCAGGAAATAGGTGGGCGTGTAGGCCGCGAACTTCGGCGAATCGGGCAGCGCGATCGACGCCGAATACACCATCACCATGCCCAGCAGCAGCAGCAGCGCGACGACCCACACCAGCGGCTGGTCGTATTCCATCATCCGCGACTGGCGGGCACGGATGTCGATCGGCGTCACCGACGCGCCGCCGAGAAATTTGAAGGGCATCTGGAAGGCCATCAGATCTCCTGGCCCGCGTCGAGCGCCACGTCGCGCACGGTGTCGATGAACACCTGCGCGCGGTGCGCGTAATTCTTGAACATGTCCAGGCTGGCGCAGGCGGGCGACAGCAGCACCGCATCGCCGACATGGGCAAGTGCGGATGCGCGCTTCGTCGCTTCTTCCAGCGTGGCGAAATCTTCCATCCGCACGCCGGCGCCCTCCAGCGCGGCGCGGATCGCCGGCGCATCGCGGCCGATCAGCACCACGGCGCGCACATAGCGCGACACCGGGCCGGCCAGTGGTTCGAATTCCTGGCCCTTGCCGTCGCCGCCGGCGATCAGCACGATTTTCTGGCTGTCGGACGTATAGCTCTTGCCCAGGCCATCGATGGCAGCCACCGTGGCGCCGACATTGGTGCCCTTGCTGTCGTCGTAGAACTCGACGCCATTGACGGCGGCCACCAGCTCCACGCGATGCGGCTGGCCCTTGTATTCGCGCAGGCCGTGCAGCAGCGGCGCGAACGGCAGCCCGATGGCGCGGCACAGCGCCAGCGCGGCCAGCGCGTTCGCCGCATTGTGCGTGCCGCGGATCTGCAGCGCATCGGCCGGCATCAGCTTTTTCACGTACACCTCCACCGGCGGCGGCGGCGGATCGTTTTTCTTGCGGCGCTTCGGCGGCTCGGCATCGTCCACCGGCTCGGCCGTGGCCAGCCACCAGATGCCCCGCTCGTCGACCAGGCCGAAGCCGTGGGCCGTATCGGGTTCTCCGGTACCGAACGTGATGTTGGTGCCGACAGGATTGGCCATCCGCATCGTGTACTGGTCGTCGCGGTTCAATACGCGCACGGTGTTTTCGCCGAAGATGCGCGCTTTGTCGTCCGCATAGGCCTGCATCGTGCCGTGCCAGTCCAGGTGATCCTGCGTGACGTTCAGCACCGTGGCCGCATCGGCCTGCAGCGAGTACGTGGTGTGCAGCTGGAAGCTGGACAGCTCCAGCACCCAGGCCTGCGGAAGCGAATGTTCCAACTGAGCCGTATCCAGCGCCTCGCGCAGCACGTCCAGCGCGGCAGGACTGATATTGCCGGCCACCTTCGTCGACAGGCCGGCGCGCTCGCACAGCTGGCCCGTCAGCGTGGTGACGGTGGTCTTGCCGTTGGTGCCCGTGATGGCGATGACTTTCGGCGCGTAGGCGCGGTCCGCCTTCAGCCACGCCAGCGCCTGGGCGAAGATTTCGATCTCACCCCAGACCGGGATATTCTTTTCCGCCGCGGCAGGCAGCAGGTCGGCCAGCTCGCGGTTCGGCGCGAGGCCGGGGCTGACGGCGACGAAGTCCACGCCGTCCAGCAATGCGGCATTGAACGGACCGGCGATGAACTGCGTGCCCGGCAGCGTTTCGCGCAGCACCGGCAGGCGTTCCGGCACGCCGCGCGTATCGGCAACGCGCAGCAGCGCGCCGCAGCGGGCCAGCCACTGCGCCATCGCCAGGCCCGATTCCCCGAGCCCCAGTACCAGCGCGATTTTGCCGTTGTAGATCATCTTCGTATCAACGCAGCTTGAGTGTAGAAAGGCCGACCAGCACCAGCATCATCGTGATGATCCAGAAGCGCACGACCACCTGCGTTTCCTTCCACCCCTTCTGTTCGAAGTGGTGGTGCAGCGGCGCCATCAGGAACACGCGGCGGCCCACGCCATAGCGCTTCTTCGTGTACTTGAACCAGCCCACCTGGATGATCACGGACACCGTCTCGGCGACAAAGATGCCGCCCATGATGAACAGCACGATCTCCTGGCGCACGATGACGGCAATCGTCCCCAGCGCGCCGCCCAGCGCCAGCGCACCCACGTCCCCCATGAACACCTGCGCGGGGTGCGTGTTATACCAGAGGAAGGCCAGGCCGGCGCCGGCCATCGCGCCGACGAAAATGATCAACTCGCCCGCGCCGGGGATGTGCGGGATGAACAGGTATTTCGAGTACGTGGCGCTGCCGGTCAGGTAGGCGAACAGGCCCAGTGCGGAACCGACCATCACGGTCGGCATGATCGCCAGGCCATCCAGGCCATCGGTGAAATTGACGGCATTGGACGAGCCCACGATCACGCAGTAGGTCAGCGCAATGAAACCCCACACGCCCAGCGGATAGCTGACCGTCTTGAAGAACGGGACGATCAGGTCGGCCTTCGGCGGCAGGTCCATCGAGAAGCCGGACTGCACCCACGCGAAGAACAGGTGGAACACTTCGGCCGGCGTCGGCGCCGACACGGAGAACGCCAGGTACAGCGCGGCGGCCACGCCGACCAGCGACTGCCAGAAGTATTTTTCGGCCGAACGCATGCCTTCCGGATCCTGGCGCACCACCTTGCGGTAGTCGTCGACCCAGCCGACGGCGCCGAAGCCCAGCGTGACGACGATGACCGGCCAGATCAGCCGGTTCGACCAGTCGCACCACAGCAGCGTGGCGGTGCCGATCGCGATCAGGATCAGCACGCCGCCCATCGTCGGCGTGCCGTGTTTTTTCAGGTGCGTCTGCGGACCGTCGGTGCGCACGGCCTGGCCGTACTTCATCGCCTGCAGCTTGCGGATCACGGCGGGGCCGGCGACGAGGCCGATCACCAGCGCCGTGATCGTCGCGAACACGGCGCGGAACGTGATGAAGTTGAAGACGCGGAAGGCGCCGATGTCGTCCTGCAGATATTGTGCGAGCCAGAGCAGCATGATCAGTGGTCCTTGTTAGCTTGTTGCGATCCAATCAAATGCTGCACGACCCGTTCCATCTTCATGAAGCGGGAGCCCTTGATCAACACCGTGGTTGCCGGCGTCACTGCAGCGGTTACCGCCGCCAGCAGTGCGTCGAACTGTTCGAAATGACGTGCGTGGCTGGCCATGTGCTGCGCCAGGTCGCCCGTCACGAGCACCTGTTCGATGCCCTTCTGCGCCGCGTAAGCGGCAATCTCTTCGTGGAACTCGCGGCCCTGGGTGCCCACTTCGCCCATGTCGCCCAGCACCAGCACGCGCGGTGCGGCGGCGCCGGCCAGCACGTCGATGGCGGCGCGCACCGAGTCCGGGTTCGCGTTGTACGTGTCGTCGATGACGACGGCGCCATTGCTCGCCTGCTTCTTCTGCAGCCGGCCGCTGACGGGCGCGAAATAATCCAGCCCTTCCTTGATGCGCTCGACCGGCACGCCGGCCGCATACGTGCAGGCGACGGCGGCCAGCGCATTGCGCACATTGTGTTCGCCGGCTGCCTGCAGGCCAACGTAGAACTGTTCCGGTGCGCCTGCGTCGCGCCTGATCGTGACGAAGATCTCGTTGCCGAAATCGGCCGGGCGGAACGTGCAGCTGACATCGGCATCCTTGGTCAGGCCGAAGGTGACGACCTTGCGCGCGCCGGCCAGTTCGCGCCAGATCGGCGTGAACTCGTCGCTGGCGGGGAACACGGCGATGCCATCGGCCGGCAATGCTGCCAGCGCGGCGCCGTTCTCGCGTGCCACCGCCTCGACGGTGTGCATGAATTCCTGGTGTTCCCGTTGTGCGTTGTTGACCATGGCGATCGTCGGTGCGGCGATCTGCGCCAGCCGGCCGATTTCGCCCGGATGGTTCATGCCCAGTTCGATGACGGCGGCCGCATGGTGCGGGGCCAGCCGAAACAGCGTCAGCGGCACGCCGATCTCGTTATTCAGGTTGCCGCGCGTGGCCAGCCGGTCTTCCTCGCCATGGGCGGCGGCCAGGATCGCGGCGATCATTTCCTTGACGGTCGTCTTGCCGTTGCTGCCGGTGACGCCGATCAGCGGCACGTCGAACTGGCTGCGCCACCAGTGCGCGATCGCGCCGAGGGCGGCCAGCGTATCGGGCACGACGATGGCAGGCAGCGTCCATCCTTCCGGCAGCTGCTCGACGACGACCGCGGCGGCATGCTGCGCCACCTGCGGCAGGAAGGCGTGGGCGTCGAACGTTTCGCCGCGCAGCGCGACGAACAGCGCGCCCGGCGCCACGGTGCGGCTGTCGGTCGACACGCTGTCGAACGCGACGGACTCGCCGGCCAGGCGGGCGCCGGGAATCGCGTTGATGATGTCCTTCAGGGTCGCGCGCATCAGCCGGGCCTCATCATCGTCAGGCGCGCCGTCAGCGCCAGCTGGGCATGGTCGAAGTCCGAGAACGGCAGCTTCTTGCCCTTGATTTCCTGGTAGGCCTCATGGCCCTTGCCGGCCACGAGGATGACGTCCTGCTTCGCCGCATGCTTCACCGCGGACAGGATGGCGGCGGCGCGGTCTTCCACCGTCTGCGCCGGTCGCTGCGCATCCATGCCGGCGACGATCTGTTCGATGATCGCGTTCGGGTCTTCGCTGCGCGGGTTGTCGCTGGTGACCAGCACGTGGTCGGCCACCTGCGCGATGCGGCCCATCTGCGGGCGCTTGCCCGGATCGCGGTCGCCGCCGCAGCCGAACACGCACCACAGCTGGCCGTTGCGGTCCGTCGCCACGGAGCGCAAGGCTTCCAGTGTTTTTTCCAGCGCGTCCGGCGTGTGCGCGTAATCGATGACGACCATCGGCGTCTCGTTGCCGCCGACCAGCTGCATGCGGCCCGGGGCCGGCGCCAGCGCTTCGATCGCCTCGACGGCGGCGCGCAGCGGCATGCCCTTCGCCAGCAGCACGCCCAGCACGCCCAGCGCATTGCTGACGTTGAACGCGCCGACCAGCTGCGTCTTCACCTGCGCGCTGCCGAACGGCGAGTCGAGGTGGAACTCGGTGCCGGCGCTGCGGCTTTTCACCTGGCTGGCGCGCAAGGTCGTCACGCCCGGCAGGTCGGCACCGGCCTGCAAGGTGTAGCCGATGACCTGTGCACCCGGCACGACGGACGTGAGCCGCGCGCCGGCCGGATCGTCGAGGTTGACGACAGCCGTCTTCAGGCCAGGCCACGTAAACAGTTTCTGCTTGGCCGCCTCGTAGGACGCCATGTCGCCATGGAAGTCCAGATGGTCGCGGGTCAGGTTCGTGAACAGCGCGACGTCGAAGTGCATGCCGGCCACGCGGCCCTGCTCCAGGCCGATCGACGACACTTCGATCGCCAGCGCGCGGGCGCCGGCGGCGCGGCATTCGTCCAGCGTGCGGGCCAGCAGGACCTGGTCCGGCGTCGTGTAGCCCGTCGGCGTGAATTCCGGCTCGGCGCGGCCGTGGAACAGGCCCACGCCCAGCGTGCCGATGACGGCCGCCGTGTCGCCGGCCCGCGCCAGCGCGTGGCCCAGCCACACGGCCGACGACGTCTTGCCGTTGGTGCCCGTGATCCCCACGGTGAACATGGCCGCATCCGGCATGCCGTACACGGCGTGCGCGATCGGACCGGCCTGCTGTTTCAGGTTTTCCACGGCCAGGCGGGCCGTCGTCCATTCGCTGCGCCAGTCGAAACCGGCCGGGTCGTAGACGATGGCCGCGGCGCCCTGCTCGATGGCGGCCTCGATGAAGTTGCGGCCATCCCCGGCGTCCCCCGGATAGGCAAAGAACACGTCGCCCGGCCGCACGCGGCGCGAGTCGGAAGCAAGCTGCCCGTGCGGGGCCGCCTGCCTGATCCAGCTGCTGATATCGCTCAGTTTGTTCTCGTTGTTCATGTCCGTCATTACATGGCCTCCGGTCCCATATCGGTGGGCGCCACGATCTCCGTCACCGCGGAGTCGGGAGGCACGTTCATTGCACGCAGTGCGTTTTCGGCCACCTTGGCAAAGGTGGGCGCGGCGACCTGGCCGCCGTAGTGGCCGCCCTGCGTCGGTTCGTCGATCATCACGGCGATGATGAAGCGGGGCGCCGACAGCGGCACGATGCCGACAAACGAGCCGATGTACTTGCGCGGCATCGCGTAGCGGCCGTTCTCGACCTTGTAGGCGGTGCCCGTCTTGCCGCCCACGCGGTAGCCGGGAATCTGCGCCCGCTTGGCGCTGCCGTTCTTGCCGGAGACGACCATCTCCAGCATCTCGCGCATTTCGCGCGCCGTGTCCGGCTTGATGATCTGCTGGCCCACCGGCAGTTCGGCGGACTTCTGGAACGTCAGCGGGATCGTGTCGCCATTGCGGGCAAACATCATGTAGGCGCGCGCCAGCTGGATCAGCGACACGGAGATGCCGTTCCCGTAGCTCATCGTGGCCTGTTCCACGGGGCGCCACGATTTGTATGGGCGCACGCGGCCCGCGACGGCGCCGGGGAAGCCCCATTTCGGCTGCTGGCCGAAGCCCACCTTGGTAAACATCTCCCACATGTCCTGCGCCGGCATCGACAGCGCGATCTTCGACGAGCCGATATTGGACGACATCTCGATCACCTGCTGCACCGAGATCACGCCATGGGCATGCGTGTCGGTGATGGTGCGGTCGAGGATCGTGTAGCGGCCGTTGCCCGTGTCGACGGTGGTGTGCGGCGACACGCGGCCCTTGTCGACGGCCAGCGAGACGGTGATGGGTTTCAGCGTGGAGCCGGGCTCGAACGAGTCGGTCATCACGCGGTTGCGCAGCTGCGCGCCGGTCAGCGTGCGGCGGTTGTTCGGGTCGTAGCTGGGATAGTTGGCCAGCGCCAGCACTTCGCCCGTGTGCACGTCCAGCACGACGGCCGCGCCGGCCTTGGCCTTGAACTGTTCGACGGCGCCCTTCAGCTGCGTGAAGGCGATGTACTGGATCTTCGAATCGACCGACAGCACGAGGTCCTTGCCGTCGTGCGGTTCGTGCTTGGCGCCGATGTCCTCGACGATGTGGCCCAGCCGGTCCTTGATCACGCGGCGCGTGCCGGGAATGCCCACCAGCGTCTTCTGGTGCGCCAGCTCCATCGATTCCTGGCCCACGTCTTCCACGTTGGTGAAGCCAACGACGTGCGTCATCACTTCGCCCTGCGGGTAGAAGCGCTTGTATTCCTTGCGGGTGTCGATGCCGTCGATCTTCAGCTTGACGATCTGGTCGGCCACGTCCTGCTCCACCTGCCGTTTCAGGTAGACGAAGTTGCGGTCCGAGTCGAGCTTCTTGCGCAGCTCGGCCTCGCTCATGTCCAGCAGGCGGGCCAGTTCGCGGATTTTCTCGGGCGGGGCCTGCAGCACGTCGTCCGGGATCGCCCAGATGGCTTTCACCGGCACCGACGACGCCAGCACCTGGCCATTGCGGTCCATGATCTTGCCGCGCGTGGCGGGCAGTTCGAGCGTGCGCGCGTAGCGGATCTCGCCCTGCTTCTGCAGGAACTGCGTGGACACGCCCTGCAGCCACACGGCGCGGATGCCCAGCGCGGCAAAGGCGCCGAACAGCACGAACAGCACCACGCGCGAACGCCACGTGGGCAGGCGCACGGCCAGCACGGGGCTCTTCGAGAACGACACGCCTTTCGACGCGGCCACGCGCGAGCCGGCGGCGGCGCCCCGGTTGCTAGCGCGGCTCATGGCCGTCCTCCGTCAGGTACTGCGTGCGCGCCGGCGTCAGCTGCGTCATGCCCACGTCGCGGTGGGCGATTTCCTCGATGCGGGCATGCTTGCCCAACGTGGACTGGTCCAGCTGCAGCTGCGCCCATTCGATGTCCAGCTGGCGCGCCTGGGCCTGCGCCCGCTCCAGTTCGACGAACAGGTGGCGCGCCTGGTATTGCGTGTTAACGAGGAACAGCGCGCACCCCACGAGGAACGCGGCCAGAACCATGTTGAACTTGCTGCTCATGCAGTCTTCCCGGGCAGCGGCAACCGGACGGCCACCCGCATCACGGCCGAACGGGCACGGGGATTCGCGTCCACTTCGGCATCGGACGGCTTCATTTTCGCCAGCAGCTTCATTTCCGGCTGCGGCAGGTCGACGGCGCGGATCGGCAGCCGGCGGTCCGGCTGCGGCACGTTGACGCGGGCGGCAAAGAACTGCTTGACGATGCGGTCTTCCAGCGAGTGGAAGCTGATCACCGCCATGATGCCGCCGGGGGCCAGCGCGTCGTAGGCCTGCTTCAATCCGGCTTCGAGGTCCTCAAGCTCCTGATTGACGAAAATCCGGACAGCCTGAAAGGTCCTTGTGGCCGGATCCTTGCCCTTCTCCCGGGTTTTGACCGCGCCTGCCACGATGCCGGCAAGCTGTCGTGTGGTTGAAATTGGCTCGACTGCCCGGCGAGCAGCAATCGCCTTTGCAATCTGAAAAGCAAACCGTTCTTCCCCATAATTCCTGATCACCTTTTCCAGAGTTTCTACGGATTCCGTGGCCAGCCATTCGGCCGCAGAGATGCCGCGCGTGGTATCCATGCGCATGTCGAGGGGGCCGTCGTTGCGGAACGAGAAGCCGCGGGCGGCGTCGTCCACCTGCGGCGACGAGATGCCCAGGTCGAGCAGCACGCCGTCCACCTTGTCGATGCCCCGTTCGGCAAGGGCCTGCGTCATCGTGGCGAAGCTGTCGTGCACGATGGTGAAGCGCGGGTCGGTTATCTGCTGCGCGGTGGCGATGGCCTGCGGGTCCTTGTCGAACGCGATCAGCCGGCCGTTCGGCCCGAGCCGGGACAGCAGCAGGCGGCTGTGGCCGCCGCGGCCGAAGGTGCCGTCGATGTAGGTGCCGTCGGCGCGCACGCCGGCAATCGCCAGCGCATCGACCGCTTCGTCTAGCAGCACCGTACGATGCTGGAATTCTGGCACCGCTGTGTTCGTCATATGGCGGGCCTCAAAAAGAGAAGTCGGACAGGGTGTCGGGCATGCCGACGTCGATCGTGGCCTGCTCGTTCTCGGCGCGCTTGACCGGGTCCCAGATCTCGAAGTGGGTCAGCATGCCGGACAGCACGACGTCGCGGCCCAGGCCGACGGCGGCGCGCAGTTCCGGCGCCACGAGAATCCGGCCGGCGGAATCCATTTCCACGTCGCTGGCATTGCCCAGCAGGATGCGCTGCCAGCCGCGGGCGGCCATCGGCCAGCCGGCGATCTGGTCGCGCTTGGCTTCCCAAACTTGCCGTGGGTACATCAGCAGGCAGCCATCAGGGTGTTTCGTCAGCGTGAGTCGTCCCTCGCACTGGATCGACAGTGCGTCGCGATGCTTGGCCGGAATGGCCATCCTGCCTTTCGCATCGAGGGTGATTGCGGACGCGCCCTGGAACACGGCTGTACTTTCTCTTCAGAACCTGGTTTGGCAATTGATGGTTATCTTCGTGTGAAGCGTGCCCGGCTGGGACCCGCCAAAATTTCCCACAAAATGACACTTTTTCACACAGATGCCCACTTTAGTGTAAGGCTAGATAGTGGTCAAGCGGTTTCCAATTGGAAAAAGCGATTTTTACTAATGAAATTAAGGACTTAGCGGCATTCCTTGAAGCAGCCTCAAACGAGAAAACGTCGAGAAATCAGGCACCTAGGAAAGTTATTGAAGGTGCTACCTCATCTGCACCGCACCATCGCGAACGGAAAAATGGCAAGAAATAAAAGCAAATCAAAAGAGTAAGGTTGCCAGAAGACAACGAATCCGTCGCGGTCCGGCAACGCTGCCAGTGACTTGTCATCGCTGCGCCGGCGGTCGCTTTCGGGGTGGAATGGACGCGGTAATCCGGGCGTCGGGCGCGCAGTAAGCGCTATCGATGCGCCGCCGGCGGCGTATGGCAGAGCTCGGTGGCAGAAGGTAATTGCGGATACGAAAAATTCCAGAAAGAAACAAGTTGTATAGACAAATTATGCGGGATTTTACCCTGTCCAACGGCGCCGGAGTGGCCACTGACATGATTCGATGCATCTCATCGGGAGCCAGCAACGGCGCGCCCCGCAAGCGGAGCGGGCACTTAGTTTACACCCGCTGCTACAGCGGCGCCTCCCAGCCGCGCGCCCGTTCGACGGCGCGTCCCCAGCGGGCCAGCAGCTCGCCGCGGCGCCCCGCGTCCATCGCCGGCTCGAAGCGCCGCTCGCACTGCCACTGCGCCGCGATCTCCTCCGGCGATGCCCAGAACCGCACGGCCAGGCCGGCCAGGTAGGCGGCACCGAGGGCCGTGGTTTCCGTCACGCGGGGGCGCAGCACAGGCACGCCCAGCAGGTCGGCCTGGAACTGCATCAGCAGGTCGTTGCGGGCCGCGCCGCCGTCCGCACGCACTTCCACCACGGGTTGCGCCGCATCGCGCTGCATCGCCGCCAGCAGTTCGGCACTCTGATAGGCGATCGCCTCGACGGCGGCGCGGGCGATGTGCGCCGCCGTGCTGCCCCGCGTCAGGCCGACGATCGTGCCGCGCGCATACGGGTCCCAGTGCGGCGCGCCGAGGCCGACGAAGGCCGGCACCAGCAGCACGCCGTCGCTGTCCGGCACGGAAGCGGCCAGCGGCTCCACGTCGGCGGACGTGCGGATGATGCCCAGGCCGTCGCGCAGCCACTGCACGGTGGCGCCGCCCATGAACACGCTGCCTTCGAGCAGGTAGCACGGCTGCTCGTGGATCCGCCAGCCCACGGTGGACAGCAGCCGCTGGTGCGACACGGCCGGCTGGCTGCCGGCATGCATCAGCATGAAGCAACCGGTGCCATAGGTGTTCTTCACCATGCCCGGCTGGTGGCAGGCCTGGCCGAACGTGGCGGCCTGCTGGTCGCCGGCGATGCCGGCCAGCGGAATCGGCACGCCGAACAGGTCGGCATGCGTGGCGCCGATCTCGCCGCTGGACGACACGACGTCCGGCAGCACCGCCTCGGGTATGCGGAACAGCGCCAGCAGGTCGGCGTCCCAGCGCATCAGATGGATGTTGAACAGCATCGTGCGCGACGCATTGGAGACGTCCGTCACGTGCTGGCCGCACAGTTTATAAGCCAGCCAGCTGTCGACGGTGCCGAAGCACAGCTCGCCCGCTTCGGCACGCGCGCGGGCGCCCGGCACGTGATCGAGCAGCCAGGCCAGCTTGGTGGCGGAGAAGTAGGCGTCCAGTTCGAGGCCGGTGCAGTCGCGGATCAGCGTGGCGTGGCCGGCGGCGCGCAGCGCATCGCACTGGTCGGCCGTGCGGCGGTCCTGCCAGACGATGGCCGGCGCCACGGCGCGGCCGGTGGCGCGCTCCCACAGCACCGTCGTCTCGCGCTGGTTGGCGATGCCGATCGCCCGCACCTGCTGCGGCGTGACACCCGTCTCGCGCAGCACCTGGCGCGCCACGGCCAGTTGCGACGTCCAGATAGCGTCCGGGTCGTGTTCGACCCAGCCGGGATGGGGGAAATGCTGGGGAAATTCCTGCGCGGCGCAGCCGGCGATGCGGCCGGCATGGTCGAACAGGATGGCGCGGGAGCTGGTGGTGCCCTGGTCCAGCGCCAGGATGTAGTGCTTCATCGGGGCCAGGGATCGTTGAAATATTCAGTGAAGCAAGCCGATAGGCCGGATTTTGTTACGGCGCCGAAGCGCTATGACAGCCATTCCTCTAGGCGGTGAATTACTCCACCGCTCAAGCTTTCTACCCGCACGCTCCGCGAGCAGCATCATCGCGTGCCTATTTGAAATTGCACCAGGTGGAGGTTACCGCGTTTCACCGTAACTTAATACGCTCGTCTCTGTGGCCCTGTTCCTCGCCTTATACCCGAAGGCTTTCGACGGACGGCCGTTAACCGTCACCCCGCTCTGTGGAGTCCGGACCTTCCTCCCGCCCGTGCATTGCTGCACCGGCCAGCGGCTGTCTGGCTTGCTTCGGGCGGTATTGTACCGCATCGCCACGCCGGCGCCGGGACGAATCCGGAAAACGATGTCGCCATTTCAAAAGCCGCGGCCGGGCCGCCACTCTAGAATGCCTCATCCCATCTCACGAGACCACCATGACCCTTCCTTCCCGTTCCGGCGGCCAGATCCTCGTCGACGCGCTGCACATCCACGGTGTCGACACCGCCTTCGGCGTGCCCGGCGAGAGCTATCTCGACGTGCTCGACGCGCTGCACGATTCCGGCATCCGCTTCGTCGTCAACCGCCAGGAAGGCGGTGCCGCGTTCATGGCCGACGCCTACGGCAAGATGACGGGCAAGCCGGGCATCTGCTTCGTCACGCGCGGGCCCGGTGCGACGAATGCGTCGATCGGCGTGCACACGGCGTTCCAGGATTCCACGCCGATGATCCTGTTCATCGGCCAGGTGGGCGGCGACTTCGTCGACCGCGAAGCGTTCCAGGAAGTGGACTACCGGCGCATGTACGGCCAGATGGCCAAGTGGGTGGCGCAGATCGACCGCGCCGAGCGGATCCCGGAATACATCGCGCGCGCCTTCCAGGTGGCCACCAGCGGCCGCCAGGGCCCCGTCGTGCTGGCCCTGCCGGAAGACATGCTCGTCACGCAGGCCGCGGTGGCCGACACACGCCGCTACCAGCCCGTGCAGGCAGCGCCGGCGCAGGCGCAGATCGACACGCTGCGCGGCATGTTGACGGAGGCGAAAAAGCCACTGCTGCTGCTGGGCGGCAGCGGCTGGACGGATGCCGCCTGTGCCGACATCGTCCGCTTTGCCGAGGCCAATGCACTGCCGGTGGCGTGCGCGTTCCGCTTCCAGGACCTGGTCGACAACGACCATCCTCACTACGTGGGCGACGTGGGCATCGGCATCAACCCGAAGCTGGCCGCGCGCGTGAAGGAAGCGGACGTGCTGATCGCCATCGGTCCGCGCCTGGGCGAAATGACCACGGGCGGCTATTCGATCATCGAGGCGCCCGTGCCGCGCCAGCGGCTGGTGCACATCCACGCCAGCATGGAAGAACTGGGCAGCGTGTACCAGGCCGAACTGATGATCGCCAGCGGCATGCCGCAGGCGGCGGCGATGCTGGCGGCAATGGCGCCGGTGGATTCTTCCGCGTGGCAGGACAGCGTGGCGCAGGCCAAGGCGGAACTGGCGGCGTGGCAGCAGCAGCCGCCCGTGTTCCAGGACGGCAGCGCGCCGCTGAACCTGTGGCAGGTGGTGCAGGACATCGGCAATCTGGCGCCGCACGACACGATCATCACCAATGGCGCCGGCAACTACGCCACCTGGGCGCACCGCTTCCACCGCTACGGCGCGCAGCGCACGCAGCTGGCACCGACCAGCGGTGCGATGGGCTACAGCGTACCGGCCGGCGTGGCCGCCAAGATCGTCGATCCGGCGCGCACGGTGATCACCTTTGCCGGGGACGGCGAATTCATGATGAACGGCCAGGAGCTGGCCACGGCCGTGCAGTACGGGGCGGGCGTCATCGTCATCGTGTTCAACAACCGGATGTTCGGCACGATCCGCATGCACCAGGAGCGCGAGTACCCGGGCCGGGTGTCCGGCACGACGCTGGAGAATCCCGATTTCGCCGCGCTGGCGCAGGCCTACGGCGGCCAGGGCGAAGTGGTGGAAACGACGGCGGCCTTCGCCCCGGCGCTGCAGCGCGCACTGGCTTTTACGCGGGAAAAGAACCTGCCGGCCGTGATCGAGCTGCGCTACGACGGCGAGCTGATCACGCCGGGCGCGACGCTGGAGACGATCCGCAAGGCGGCTGAGGCAGCCGGAAAATAATCACGCACCGCGAAAAAGTTGCCCGAAAAATGGGGTCCGTCCCCATTTTCTGGGCAACTTTTCGCGGCGGTATCAGCCTTGCGCCGGCGGCACTTCCAGCAGGTCGGCTGGCGCCTTCTTCGGCTGCGCGCAGGCGCGGCAGCTCTTCGGCTTCTGGCTGAAATCCTTTACTTTGGCCAGCGTCATCTGGCCGCTCTCCTCGCCGCAGTAGCCGCCCTCCAGCGTCAGCGACTCGCCGTCCGGCGAGAACCTGCCGCTGATCGTGCGTTCCGCCTCGTCCGGCGGCTGCACTGTGAAGTACATCATCTTGCCGCGCGGGTCGATGTTGACGTCGTTCGCCACCAGCGGCCACGACAGGCCCCCGGCCGTGTATTCGTAGATCACCGTGTCGACTTCGGCAAAGCGCTGCAGCGTGATGCGCTGGCCGCCGAATTCGCCGCTGCCCGGGTGCACGCACAGGTCCGAATAGACGGCCATGCCGAAGCGGGGAATGCCGCTCTTGTCCGGCAATGCCTTCTTGCCCTCTTTTGGTGCAGCAACGGCAAGGGCCGCGCAGGAAGCGGCGAGCAGGATCGATGCGGCGACGCGATGTGTAGTTTTCATGGGCAGTCGGACCTCGGTGGAGATGGGCCATTCTAACGCGGGCCGGGCCGCAAATGAAAAACGGCCGCACGAGGCGGCCGTTCTGACTCAACCAAGCAGAAGCTTAGAAGGAGTGACGCACACCCACGTTGAACGCGGAGTCGCCGGTACCGGTGTCGGAGTTGTTACCCACGGTGAAGCTGGCGCCGTTCTTGTTGTTGATACGGCCATACGACACGTAGCCGGTCGTGCGCTTCGACAGTTCGTGCGTGTAAGCAACTGCCCACTGCGACGCGTCCTGGTTGAAGACTTCGCGGTCGTCGGCACGGATGTACGAAACGATGACCTTGCCGGTGACATTGACTGGCACGGTTGCGCCGACCAGGTAGTCGCGGCTGTCTTGCGAAGCACGTGCCGAGATCTGTGGCGTCGTGGTTGGCAGGAAGGCGGTGCCGTTCGCGTAGGCGGTGCTCTGCAGGCCCTTGTTCTGGCCGTACATGAAGAAGGCTTTGGCGACCTTGAAGTCGTAGTTCACAGCCAGCAGGCTGTTGCGGCCGATGCCGCGCTCGGTGGTGATGCCACCAGCAACGGTGTCGTTGTTGCGGTTGTTGTACGCCAGACGCGCGTTCAGCGGGCCGTTCGAGTACGACACTGCGCCGCCGACTTGACGCTGTGCATCGCTGTCGCCAACTTGTTCGCCGGCGCCGTAGAAGACTTCAGCGGAGAAACCGTTGAACACCGGGGTCTGGTAGACCACGGAGTTGCTGTTACGCACGTTGATGCCGTTGGCTGGGAACAGGTTCTTTGCGGAACCGGCCAGGCCTGCAGCGAACGGGTCGCCGACTTGCACCAGCGCGTTGTACCAAGGGGTGTATTGACGACCCAGCGTCAGCGTACCGGCCGTTGCCGAACGCAGGCCGACGAAGGCTTGACGATTGAACAGCGTGTTGTTGGTGTTGTCCAGGGCACCGGTGTCGACGCGTGCGCCGGCTTCCAGCGTGAAGATCGCGGACAGGCCGCCACCCAGGTCTTCCGTACCACGGAAACCAACGCGCGTTGCGTTCATCGCGCCGCTGGTAACGGTGGTGGTGTTGCCGTTGTAGGCACCACGCTCATTGGAGATGCCGGCATCGACGATACCGTAGATCGTGACATTCGACTGCGCGAAAGCGGCGCTGCTCATGGCGCCAAGGACTGCGACGGAGATTAGAGTTTTTTTCATTACACTTCCTTCAGTTGTGTTGCGTATTAAAAAGTAAAGCAACGCTTAAATTTTGTTCTTGCGGCTTTTGCGGGGGCCCTTCTGGGCCCGCTGCCGCTTTTTGGTGAGGACAAGCCCCGACTTGTCGCTGTGCTAGCCTCATGGGCTATCATCACTTATTGTCGCGACGGAATCAATCTCGTCGGCATCATTTCAGTGCGTGATGCACTGGACCCGGCACTATAACGGTGCTTTGCCATTCCATCAAGCGTAAAAATACTAACAAGCTGGGCCAGGCTGGTGGCCTGGTCCTGCATGCTGTGCGACGCTGCGGTGGCTTCTTCCACGAGTGCCGCGTTCTGCTGGGTGACAGCGTCCATTTGAGCGATGGCTTCGTTGACCTGCACGATGCCGGCACTCTGTTGTTGTCCTGCAACAGTAATCTCGCCCATGATGTCGGTTACCCGGCGTACCGAGACCACCACGTTCTCCATCGTGCTGCCGGCCTGGTTCACCAGTTTCGTGCCCGCATCGACCTGTTCGACGGAATCGCTGATCAGTTCCTTAATCTCGCGGGCCGCCGCGGCGGAGCGTTGCGCCAGATTGCGCACTTCCGATGCCACCACGGCAAAACCGCGGCCCTGCTCGCCTGCCCGGGCTGCTTCCACCGCGGCATTGAGCGCCAGGATATTGGTCTGGAACGCGATGCCGTCGATGACGCCGATGATGTCCGAAATCTTTTTCGCCGACTCGTTGATGGCGCCCATCTTGTCGACGACCTGCGATACCACCTGGCCGCCCTGCTCGGCGATGGCCGACGCATTCAATGCCAGTTCGTTGGCCTGCTTCGCGCTGTCCGAATTGTGGCGCACCGTCGTGGTGAGTTCCTCCATCGATGCCGCCGTTTCTTCGAGCGAGCTGGCCTGTGCCTCCGTGCGGGCCGACAGGTCCAGGTTGCCGGCCACCACCTGCTGCGATGCGCTGCCGATGGTATCCGTGGCCTGCCGCACCTGGCCGACGATATTGGCCAGGCTGTCGCGCATCGACTTCATCGCGAACAGCAGGCTGCTGGTGTCGCCGGCGCGCGTCTGCACTTCCACGTTCAGTTGGCCGGCGGCGATCTGGCCGGCCAGCGTCACCGCATAACGGGGTTCGCCGCCCAGCGTGTGGACGATCCACCGGGTGATCAGCAGCGCGCACAGCGAACCGAGCACCACGGAAACGGCCAGCAAAGCAACGATCCACATGCGCGAGGAATTGTATACCTGATCACCAAATTGCGCTGCGTTGTTGCCGCCATCGCCATAGTAAAGCACCAGTTTGTCAACCTGGCCGCGCAAGGCGACGATCAGTTTATTGGACTCGCCCCGAATGAGCTGCTTGGCCAGCACCATGTCTTCGGCACGCACGGCGGCACGCAGCTTGGCGTCTTCCGCCATGTAGCGATCCCACAACACCAGGAACTCGTCGTACAGGGCTTTTTCTTCCGGCGTTGCGATCAGCGCCGCGTATTCGTCCTGCATCTTCTTCAGGTCGACGAGGTCGGCGGCGATCACCTTGTCATATTTGTCGAGGTCGGCGACCTGGTCGGAAATGATGTATTGCAGCTCGCGGGTGCGCACGCGGGCGATCTGCGACTTGATGTCCTGGATCACGCGCATTGCCGGCATCCAGCGCGCCGACAGCTCGCCGGCCGTCGCATTGACCTTGGCCAGCTGGTTGATGGAAAACAGGCCGACCACGGCGGTCAGCAGCAGCACGGCGGCAAATGCCAGCCCCAGCTTGGTGGAGAGCTTGCGCTCGATGAGCCATTTCATTTGGGTTCCTTGACTTATGTTTTAGGGTTATTGCCTCATGGCAATATTCTATCGCATTGCAGCAGGATTTGCTGACCGTCAGTGACAATTCGCGAGAATTCAAGCCAAAGAATTACAAAATGTGTCTTTTGGCAATCTGAACGGTTAAATAAGTTTTTTTCCTTTCGCCCGATTGCAGAGTGACAACTGTGCTTTAGGTAAAGGCGATGTGGCGGGGAGGCAACAGCCGATGAATTACTCAATCGGATGATTGGCATTGTTGCAATGCACAAATTTCGCTTGAAATATGTTGTTTTATAACACACAATGCAGCCATTATTGCCATGCGGCAATTCACCACGGGGGATCCCATGTTTTCTTCGATCGAGCAAAGCGGCAACATCGCCATCGTCAAGACCAACTTCGCGTGGGGCGACGATCTCGCCCGCATCATCGGCATCGTCGAACGCCATTTCGACGATTTCAACGGCAACGGCTTCTACCCGCATCCGGACGAGGAGGCGTTGCAGCAGGAATTGCTGCAGGTGGACAAGCTGCGCAACTTCTCGCAGCAGCTGGGCCAGCGCAAGCTGCGCGGGCTGGCGATCACCGGCCTCGGGCTGGGCGGCCTGTCGGAAGCGCACCGCAATGCCGTGCTGTATGCGATCGCGCTGACGCAGGGCTTCCCCACGTCGACCGACCAGCGCACGAAGCGCGTGGCATGGGACATCCGCGCCCGCGCCGGCGTGCAGTCGAAGTTCGTCACCTTCTCGGAGCGCACCGGCAATGCCGACATGCATACCGACTCTTCGTTTTACCCGATGCCCGAGGAGCAGTTCATGCTGTACGTGGTGGCGTCGGCCCGCTGCAACGGCGGCGAATCGCTGCTGATCGACGTGGAAGACATCGTGGCCGAGTTATGCAAGTCGCCCGAAGGCAGCGCCGCCTACCGGCTGCTGCGCGAGGCGCAGGTGCCGTTCCGCGTGCCGTCCGTGTATGCGGCCGACGACGAGCACGTGGAACTGTTTTTCGCCCCCGTGTTCCACAACGAAGGCCGCGCGATGCGCTGGCGCTACGATTCGATCGAAAAAGGCCTGGCGGCCCGGCCGGACCTGGCCACGCCGGCACTGGTGGCGGCGCTGCGCCTGCTGAACGACGTCATCGAGCAGCGCGCGCCCCGCTTCGTCCGCCAGCTGCCGGACGATACGCTGCTGTGGGCCGACAACCACCGCACGCTGCATGGCCGCGCGATGTACACGGACCCGGGGCGCCACCTGATCCGCATCCGCATCTCCAGCACGCCGAACGCGCACCGCGTGGGCCCGTCCGGCGTCGCCGCCGACTGAGGCATGCGCCTTTCCCAACCCGATACAATGACCCGATGCTGGCTTCGATCATCCCTGTCTTCCTGATCATCCTACTGGGAGTGGCCTTGCGCCGCTGCCAGTGGATGCCGGCCGATTTTTTCCCTTCCATCGAAAAGTTTTCCTACAACATCGCCTTTCCCGCGCTGCTGTTTGCCGGCACCGCCAGGCTGTCGTTCGCGGGCAGCCAGGTGGGCGAGCTGGCGCTGGCCACGCTGGTGCCCACCTTCGCCATCGTCGGCCTGACCTTCGTGGCGCTGCTGCTGCTGCCGTCGCTGCCGGGCGCCAGCCGCTCGTCCGTGATGCAGGGCGCGATGCGGCCGAACACCTACTTCGGCCTCGCCGTGGCCGCCCTCGTGTTCGAGCCGAAGACGGCGTCGCTGGTGATGCTGGCGCTGGCGCTGTGCCTGCCGGTGGTCAATGTGCTGGCCGTCGTCGCGCTGGCGTGGTGGAGCGGCAGCAGGCCGAACCTGGCCACGGTCGGCATGACGCTGGCCAGGAACCCGATCATCCTGGCCACGCTGGCCGGCGTGCTCGTCAGCGTGCTGGCCATCCGCCTGCCGGCCGAACTGATGAATACGCTGGACATCCTCGGCAAGGCGGCCACGGCGCTGGGCCTGCTGTGCGTCGGCGGCGGCCTGGTGTTTACGCTGGACGGCGTCCGGCCGGCCGCGCTGACCGTGACGTCGGTGCTGAAACTGCTGGTGATGCCGCTGTTGGCCGCCCAGGTGTGCCTGCTGTTCGACGTGGCGCAGCAGGTGGCGCTGGCCGCCTGCTTCTACTGCGCGCTGCCGACGGCGCCGAATGCCTACATCATGGCCCGGCAGCTGGGCGGCGATGCCCGGCTGATGGCGTCGCTGATCACGCTGCAGACGCTGCTGGCCGTGCTCACCGTGCCGCTGAGCCGGCAATTCCTGCCGTGGCTGGCGGCGTGAGCGCAACGGTGGCGCGAATACCTTAAAAGAAATATTTTTAAGCGCTTTGTCCACGACATCCGGCGCACAATGGCGGGATTCATCCCGCTAGCCGCCTGCCTTCTCCCCATGTCGTGGACAACACTTGGCATCAACCGTTTTACCGCCCCACTTGTTAAAACCAAGACAATCTTTCCAAGGGAAAAGGACTGTAGAATGCAGATCGCCCTTTGCCGGAGTCTTCCAGGCCGATGAACACCCTTGTCTTTTCCTCGCCATTACCGTGCACGATCAGCGACGTTGAGCGCGATACCGGCGTGGCCAAGGAAACGCTGCGCGTCTGGGAACGCCGCTATGCGTTCCCGCAACCCGAACGCGACCCGTTCGGCGAACGCCTGTATCCGGTGGAACAGGTGCTCAAGCTGCGTCTCGTCAAACGATTGATCGACCTGGGCTTCCGGCCCGGCAAGGTGATCGGCTTCACCACGCCGGAACTGCAGGCGATGGCGGAAAAGGCCGCCGCCGGCAACCGCCCCCGTCCCCGCACCACGTCGCCCGACCTGCAGCCGTATATCGACCTGTTCCGCAGCCACCAGGGCGAAGCGCTGCGCCGCAAGCTGTCGCAGGCGATGGTGGTGATGGGCCTGCGCAACTTCGTCATCGACCTGATGGCGCCGCTGATTGCCACCGTCGGCGACTCGTGGGCCTGCGGCGACTTCAATGTGTGGGAAGAACACCTGTTTACCGAAACGCTGCAGATGGTGATGCGCAGTGCCATCTTCTCGGTGCCGCCGGCCAATCCGTCCAGCATGGCGCCGCGCCCCCGCGTCCTGCTGACCACGCCGCCGCAGGAAAAGCACGGCCTGGGCCTGCTGATGTCGGAAGCGCTGATGGCGGCCGAAGGCGCCAGCTGCATCTCCTTGGGCGTGCAGACGCCGCTGCCGGACATCGTCGATGCGGCCCGCACGCTGCAAGTGGACATCATCGCGCTGTCGTTCACGCCGGCGATGAACAGCCGCCACGTGGTCGACGCGCTGAAGGAACTGCGCGCCCGGCTGCCCGACACCATCGAGATCTGGGCCGGCGGCGGCAATGCCGCGCTGCGCCGCCGCGTGCCCGGCTTCGTGCGGGTGATGGCGCTGCCCGACATCGCCGGCGCGCTGTCCGACTGGCGCGTGCGGCTGCGCGCGCTGCAGGGACCCTGACGGGCAAAAGGCGGCCCGGGCTCTGTTAGAATAGTTGCCATTCGTTCCCGCCCACCGCAGTCCCCGTAAAGCACCATGTTCAGCTTCTTCAAGAAAAAAACCGTCACGCCCGAGCCGGCACCGGCCGCGCCTGCGCACGTCCCGGCCCCCGCCCCCGTGGTTCCACTGCCTGTCGCCGAAGCACCGCTCGCTTTCGAAGTGGAAACGGCCGCCCGGCCGGAATCGAAGTCGTCATGGATGGGCCGGCTGAAGGCGGGCCTGTCGAAGACGTCCGCCAACCTGTCCGTGCTGTTCGTCGGCGCGCGCATCGACGACGACCTGTACGACGAGCTGGAAGCGGCGCTGCTGATGTCCGATGCGGGCATGGACGCCACCCAATACCTGCTCGACGCGCTGAAGCGCAAGGTCAAGGAAGACAAGCTGCTCGATGCGGCCGCCGTCAAGGTGGCGCTGAAGGAGCTGATGACCGAGTTGCTGCGGCCGCTGGAAAAAAGCTTCGAACTGGGCCGCCACCAGCCGACCGTGATGATGATTTCCGGCGTCAACGGCGCCGGCAAGACGACGACGATCGGCAAGCTGGCCAAGCACATGCAGGCGCACGGCCAGTCCGTGCTGCTGGCCGCCGGCGACACCTTCCGCGCCGCCGCCCGCGAACAGCTGATGATCTGGGGCCAGCGCAACAACGTCACCGTGATCTCGCAGGAATCGGGCGACGCGGCCGCCGTGTCGTACGACGCGGTGCAGTCCGGCAAGGCGAAAGGCACCAATGTCGTCATGATCGACACGGCGGGCCGGCTGCCCACGCAGCTGCACCTGATGGAAGAGCTGAAGAAGATCAAGCGCGTCATCGGCAAGGGCATGGACGGCGCGCCGCACGAGACGCTGCTGGTCATCGACGGCAACACGGGCCAGAACGCGCTGGCGCAGGTGAAGGCGTTCGACGATGCGCTGCAGCTGTCCGGCCTGATCATCACGAAGCTGGACGGCACGGCCAAGGGCGGCGTCATCGCGGCCATCGCCCGCGTGCGGCCGGTGCCCGTGTACTTCATCGGCATCGGCGAACAGATCGAAGACCTGCAACCGTTCAATGCGGCGGACTTTGTCGAAGCACTGCTCGGTTGAGGCCCATGATCGAATTCCAGAACGTTTCCAAACAATATACGTCCGACGTGACCGCGCTGCGCGGCGTGTCGCTGACCGTCAACAAGGGCGAGCTGGTGTACCTGGCCGGCCCGTCCGGCGCCGGTAAATCCACGCTGCTGAAACTGATCGCCGCGATGGAGCGCCCCAGCTCGGGCACGGTGACCGTCAACGGCACCGACATCGGCCGCCTGAAACATGCCGGCATTCCCTTCCTGCGCCGCAATCTGGGCCTGATCTTCCAGCAGCAGCGGCTGCTGACGGACCGCTCCGTGCTGGCCAATGTGATGATGCCGATGCTGGTGACGGGCCTGCCCCGCGCGCAGTCCGAGGAACGGGCCCGCGCCGCGCTGGACCGCGTGGGCCTGCTGGACCGCGCGTCCGCCCAGCCGCTGGCGCTGTCCGGCGGCGAGCAGCAGCGCGTGTCGATCGCCCGCGCGATCGTCAACCGGCCGCAGATCATCCTGGCCGACGAACCGACGGCCAACCTGGACCGGGCCAGCGCCAATAAAGTATTCGATGCGCTGCGCGCGTTCCAGAAGGCCGGCGTGACATGCCTGATCTCGACGCACGACGAGCAGGTGCTGGACAGCGCCAGCCGCGTCATCTATCTGCAGCAGGGCCAGTTGCAGGAGGGCACGCCATGAGCGCCTGGCTGAGGCAGCATGGTTACGCGCTGGGATCGGCGCTGGTGCATCTGCGCCGTTCGCCCGGCTCGTTCCTGTTCAATATTCTTGTCGTGGCGATCGCGCTGGCGCTGCCGTTTGCCGGCGTCACGGTGCTGGACAATGTGCGGCCGATGTCGCAGCAGATGTCCGTCGATCCCGAACTGTCCGTGTTCCTGAAGGACGACCTGCCGCGCGAACATGCGCAGGGCATGGCCGGTTCGCTGCGCGCCGTCGCGAAGGACGCGAAGATCGTCTTCGTGCCGCGCGAAACGGCGCTGGCCGACCTGCAGGACAAGAACGGCGTGGCCGGTGTCATCGACACGCTGGGCGGCAATCCGCTGCCGGACAGCTACGTCGTGCGGCTGAACGCGTTCCAGACGGTGGAACAGAGTGCCGACGTGGACCGCATTGCCGAGGAGTTGCGTGCCGTGCCCGGCGTGGAATCCGTGCAGGTCGATTCGGAATGGGTGAAACGGCTGGCCGCGCTGCTGCGCGTGATGCGCGTGGGCCTGCTGCTGCTGGCCGCGACGCTGGGCACCGTGGTGGTGGCGGTGGTGTTCAACACGATCCGCTTGCAGGTGCTGACGCAGCGCGAGGAAATCCTCGTGTCGCGGCTGATCGGCGCCACCGATACGTATATCCAGCGGCCTTTCTATTACACGGGCGCGTTGCTCGGGTTGTGCGCCGGTGCGGTGGCGCTGGGCGCCGTGGCGCTGTCGCTGCATCCGCTGAACGAAGCCATCGCCGAGTTTGCCCGACTGTATGCATCCGAATTCCAGCTGGCGCCGCTCGAGCCGCTGGCGATGGGGCTGCTGCTGGCGCTGTCCGCCGGGCTGGGGCTGATCGGCGCGGCGCTGTCGGTACGCCGCCAGTTGTCGCGACTGTTGTAAATAGTACAAAGAATATGTTTTCCGCGCTGCACTTGCATTGGTGCGGCGCGGCCCCATCTCTTAAGGGTCATGCGCGCAAGCCGCCTCACGGCTTACAGTAACGCTGGCTCCCGTCTTACACGCCCCCCGCTGGCAGCGTGCGTTCTCGCACAGAGAGCGCCGTGGCCGACACGCTAACCTGACGTCACGCCTTGGATGTATCGCAAGCCCCCTGCCCTTGCCGGCATGGCCGGGCTGGCGCAGCTTACTAATGTCCTCAGTGGTCCGATAGCGTTTTGGCTATCGGCGTCATTGAAATGTCATGATTGGCACTCGTCGGGTGAGAGTGCTAATATATGATCAAATGCAACGGGCAGCGCTACCAATGGTGAAAACTGTACCTAAGTTTTACCTAAGTTCCACCCGGCATGCTGTATCCGTCAGTGCCGCCGCAATCCCGCGCGGCACCACGCAAGATTTCGAGCGAGGAATGAAAATGACTATGATGTCCGCACCTTCCGCCCTGGTTCCAGCCGGCAGCAGTGCATTGGGCCTCGGGTTCAGTGGCAACCTGGGTAACCTGGATGCCTACATTTCCGCCGTCAACCGCCTGCCGATGCTGACCCACGAGGAAGAAGTCCGCCTGGGCCGCCGCCTGAAGGACGACAACGACCTGCAGGCCGCCGAGAAACTCGTGCTGTCGCACCTGCGCCTGGTGGTGTCGATCGCCCGCGGCTACCTGGGCTACGGCCTGCCGCACGCCGACCTGATCCAGGAAGGCAATATCGGCCTGATGAAGGCCGTGAAACGCTTCGATCCGGACCAGAACGTGCGCCTCGTGTCGTACGCGATGCACTGGATCAAGGCCGAGATGCACGAGTACATCCTGAAGAACTGGCGCCTCGTCAAAGTGGCGACGACGAAGGCGCAGCGCAAGCTGTTCTTCAACCTGCGCAGCCATAAAACGGGCCTGGACGCGATGACGCCGGCGCAAATTGACCAGCTGGCGAAAACGCTGGACGTGAAGCGCGAGGAAGTGATCGAGATGGAAACCCGCCTGTCCGGCCGCGACATCGCGCTGGAAGCGCCGACCGACGACGAAGACGACAAGTTCTCGCCGATCGCCTACCTGTCGTCGGACACGACGGAGCCGACCCGCGTGCTGGAAGCGGAACAGGTGACGCGCCTGCAGTCGGAAGGCCTGGAAACGGCCCTCGGCAAGCTGGACGCCCGCTCGCGCCGCATCATCGAATCGCGCTG
Organism: Oxalobacteraceae bacterium UBA6704; assembly: GCA_002454505.1. Classification (GTDB taxonomy): domain Bacteria; phylum Pseudomonadota; class Gammaproteobacteria; order Burkholderiales; family Burkholderiaceae_D; genus Rugamonas. The sequence goes on along the minus strand of DKJA01000163.1, from coordinate 7,502 downwards.
GCTGGCCAACGACGACGGCTCCGGCGCCACGCTGCACACGCTGGCCAACGAGTTCGGCGTTTCCGCCGAGCGGATCCGCCAGATCGAGTCCGCCGCGCTGAAGAAGATGAAAGGCGCGCTGGCCGCTTACGTGTAAGCTGCCCACGCTCCACCAAAAACCGGGCCTCGCGCCCGGTTTTTTATTTCCCGCGGCTGGGGACTGTCCCCGCAGGGGCCTGTCCCCGGGGTTGCCTCTATCGCCGTATGTCGAGGAAGTCAAAAACAACCCCGGGGACAGGCCCCGTTGGGGACAGTCCCCATTGCCCCATCCCATCAACTCAGCCGTGCGACACTCCCGATAACTTTTATATAAGATCTATTGCCTCAGCCACAGTCTTTTGGAGAAATCATGCGATCCAGGATCATCGGCGTCATCGTGTTTGCGCTGACGTTCGGCATCATTGCCGCCTGCAGCGTGCCGACCGAAACGGCCGGCGCGGCGAAGGCCGGACGCACCAGCGCCAGCTACGCGCTGCGCCAGGGGGAAACCGTCACGCTCGCGCCGGGTACCACGCTGACGCTGGAGCGTATCAACGACAGCCGCTGCAAGAAAGGCGCCGTGTGCGTCTGGGCCGGCTATATCAGCTACACCTTCGCCCTCGCCGGCCCGCAGGGCAAGCGCAATATCGTGCTGGCCGAAAACATGCCGAATGCGGCGCCGATGGTCACGCAGAACGGCCTGACGTTTGCGCTGGAAAAACTGGAACCGCCCGAGCCGCCGGCAGTCGACGCGGCCGTGCCGGATTATCGGGTAAGCTTGCGGGTCACCATCGCCCCGCCCGCCGCCACATAAACCAACCGATCATCCAGGAACCCGCCAGCCCATGCGCCATCGCCTCGCCGTTGTACTCGTCGTCACGCTGGCCGCCACGGCCGTCCACGCCAAGACACCCGTTGCCACCGGTACCGGCGGTGCCGTCGCCACCATCAGCGAGAATGCCTCGCAGGCGGCGCTGACCATCCTCAATCAGGGCGGCAACGCCATCGATGCCGCCGTCGCGGCCGCCGCCACGCTGGGCGTCACGGATCCGTTCAGCTGCGGCATCGGCGGCGGCGGCTTCATGGTCGTCTACCTGGCCAGGGACAAGCGCGTCATCACCATCGACCACCGCGAAACGGCACCCGCCTCCTACACACCCACGGTATTCACGGCCAACGGCAAGGAAATGGATTTCGAGACGGTGGTGGCCAGCGGCCTGTCCGTCGGCGTGCCCGGCACCGTGCGCGGCTGGCACGAGGCGCTGCAGCGCTACGGCACGATGTCGTTCAGGCAGGTGCTGGCGCCGGCCATTGCCGTTGCCGACAAGGGCTTCACTGTCAACGCCAACTTCGCCCACCTGGTGGACCAGAACACGGCCAAGTTCAGCCGCTTTCCCGCCACCGCCGCGCTGTACCTGCGCGACGGCAAGGCGATCCCTGCCGGCACATTGCTGCGCAATCCCGATCTGGCGAAAACCTACCGCACGCTGGGCACCGGCGGCGTGAAGGCGTTCTACGAAGGCCCGCTGGCACGCGCGGTCGTCGGCGCCGTCAACCGGCCCGCCACCGCGCCGGGCGTGACGGTGCGGGGCGGTACCATGACCATGGCCGACATGGCCAACTACGAAGCGCGCCTGCGGCAGCCGGTGCACAGCACCTACCGCGGCTACGACCTGTACGGCATGCCGCTGCCCAGCAGCGGCGGCGTGGCCGTGTTCGAGGCGCTGAACATCCTCGAAGGCTACGACCTGAAAGCGCTGCCCCGTCCGCAGGCGGAACACCTGTACCTGGAAGCGAGCCGCCTCGCGTTCGCCGACCGCAACGCCTACCTGGCCGATCCGGAATACGTGGAAGCGCCCGTCGCCGGCTTGCTCAGCAAGCCCTACGCCGCGCAGCGCCGCGCGCTGATCGACCAGCAGCTTGCCGCATCGGCGCCCGTTGCCGCAGGCGACCCGTACCCGTTCCAGCAGGACGCCAGCTACCCGCTGCGCCCTGCGCCGCGCAAGCTGCTGCAGGAAGGCGCGCACACCACCCATTTAACGGTGTCCGACAAGGACGGCAACATCGTCTCGTACACGTTCACGATCGAATCGTGGGGCGGCAGCGGCATCGTGGTTCCCGGTTACGGCTTCCTGCTCAATAACGAGATGACGGACTTCGATTTCAGCGGCCCCCATCCGAACGTGCCGGAAGCAGGCAAGCGCCCGCGCAGCAGCATGGCGCCGACCATCGCGCTGAAGGACGGCAAGCCCGCCTTCTCGATCGGCAGCCCGGGCGGCGCGACGATCATCACGACGGTGCTGCAGACGATCGTCAACTACGTCGACCTGGGCATGCGGATGGACCAGGCCGTCGATGCGCCCCGCCTGTCCGAACGCAACGGCGCCGCCACCGACGTGGAGCCTGGATTCGCGGACAGTGCGCAGGCCCGGGCACTGGCCGGCCACGGCCAGCGCTGGTCCGCCCAGCCCGAGGAAATCGGCGCCGCCAACGCGCTCGTGTTCAACCCGGACGGCACCGTGACGGCCGTCAGCGAAGGCCACCGCCACGGTACCGGCAGCGCGCTGGTGCAGAAGACGGCGCACTGAACTTCCGGCTTCAACAACCTCGAGTGACAGAGCTTTTCCGCCCTCATTCCCTCGCGATAAACCGGTGACAGGCACCATTTTTCTGGCAATGTTTCCAGAAAAATGGTCGGTACGTCGCGGCGGCCTGTCACCGGTTTTCGCCCGCACCTTTACCTGCTTTTACTTTCCTCGCCCATTCGGCTGACTTGGCATCCCCCGCCATTCCTTTTAAAATGAGAATGATTCTCATTCATTTAATTTATTCCCATAATAAAAGGACATCATGGCAACGCCCCTCTTTTCCCTCCGACTGACCCCTGCCGCCCTCGCCGCGGCCCTGCTGTGCGGTGCCGCCCATGCCGCCCCGGACGATGCCGTGCCGGACGATCCGCAGGCGTCGCCCCAGCAGATGCAGACGGTCGTCGTGCAGGGTGAAGCGGATCCGCGCAGCTACACGGCGCCCGCCAGCAAGGGCTCGGCGCGGCTGGACCTGTCGCTGCGCGAAACGCCGCAATCGGTGTCCGTGATCACCCGCGCCCAGCTGGACGACTTCAAGCTGGACTCCGTCAACGACATGCTGGGCATGACCACCGGCGTGGGCGTCGAGCGCGTCGAGAACGACCGCACCTACTACACGGCGCGCGGTTTCGACATCACCAATTTCCAGTACGACGGCATCGGCATCCCGTTCTCGTCCGGCCTCGTCACGGGCGACCTGGACACCGTGACGTTCGAGCGCGTCGATGTCGTCCGCGGTGCGAACGGCCTGATGTCCGCCACCGGCAATCCGTCGGCCACCGTCAACTTCATCCGCAAGCGCCCGACCGCCGACCTGCGCGCATCCGCATCGGCCACCTACGGCACGTGGGGCAAGTACCGCGCCGAGGGCGACCTGTCCGGCGCGCTGAACGAGGCGGGCACGGTGACCGGCCGCATCGTCGGCGCCTACCAGGACGGCGATTCGTACATCGACCGCTACTCGCAGAAGCGCAAGGTGTTCTACGGCGTGGTGGAAGCGAAGCTGGACCCCGCCACCACCTTCACGCTGGGCCACAGCAACCAGGAAGTGGATACCAAGGGCGGCATGTGGGGCGCGCTGCCGCTGTACTACACCGACCTGACGCCGACCGACCTGCCGACCGGCTACTCGACCTCCACCGACTGGGCCCGCAACCACGTGGAAGACCAGCGCACCTTCGCCGAACTGGTGCACAAGTTCGACAACGGCTGGCACGCGCAGGCCACGCTGGCCCGCAACGTCGTCAAGTCGGACGGCAAGCTGTTCTACACGTACGGCACGCCGGACCGCGAAACGGGCCTGGGCCTGTATTCCTATCCGTCGAAATACGCGTCGGACAACAAGCAGACGCTGTTCGATGCATCGGCCACCGGCCGGTTCACGCTGGGCGGCCGGCAGCACGACCTGACGTTCGGCGGCAGCTGGTCCCGTTCGACGCTGGACGACGTATCGCTGTATGGCCAGGGCATCGGCACCGCACTGCCGGCGCTGGACCAGTGGAACGGCAGCTACCCCGAGCCAACGTTCGACGCGGCCACCGACGGCAGCGCCTACGTGGACAAGCGCAAGTCCGTATTCATCGCGGCGCGCTGGAGCCTGGCCGACGCGCTGCACCTGATCACCGGCGTCACGCACACCAAGGCGGACAGCAACGGCCAAGCCTACGGCATCAGCTCCTTCAAGTCCGCCACGAAGACGACGCCGTATGCCGGCGTGACCTACGACCTGACGCCGGCGCTGACGACCTACGCCAGCTACACCGAGATCTTCAGCCCGCAAAGCGAGACCGACATCGACGGCCAGACGCTGGCGCCGATGGAAGGCAAGACGACCGAGGCGGGCATCAAGGGCGAATGGTTCGGCGGCAAACTGAATGCGTCCGCCGCCGTGTACAAGACCAAGCAGCTGGGCACCGCCGAGCAGGCCGGCATGAACGGCATCAAGGCCTACTACCGCGGCGTGGATGCGGAATCGAAAGGCATCGAGCTGGACCTGTCCGGCGAAGTGGCGCGCGGCCTGCAGGCCAGCGGCGGGTTCACGGTGATGAACCTCGAGGACGAACAGGGCAACGCGGCCAAGACATACATGCCGCGCCGCACGGCGCACGTGGCCGCCACCTACACGCTGCCGATGCTGCCGCAGCTGAAGATCGGCGCGAACGCCAACTGGCAGGACGACATCTACCGCAACGAGGCCGACGGCGCCGTGATCCGGCAGGCGTCGTACGCGACGGTGGGACTGATGGCGCGCTACGACATCAGCAAGCAGGTCAGCCTGGCCGTCAACGCCTACAACGTGACGGACAAGAAGTACCTCACCAGCCTGTACTGGAGCCAGGCGTACTACGCGGCGCCGCGCAATGCCAGCGTGACGCTGAACTGGAAGTATTAATCGGCTGAACCATCAGCCATTGCGTTCGCGGCTGTCGGGCGGGGCTTCCTCCCGCTCGTGCAGCCCGTAGTCGCGTACCACGTGCGCGATGCGCAGCCGGTAGCCGGCGAACAGTTCGCCGCGGCCGGCCACCTGCGCCGCGCGGTGCGCTTCCAGCTGGCGCCACTGCGCGATCGCCGCTTCGTCGCGGAAGAACGACAGCGACAGCACCTTGTCCGGATCGCCGAGGCTCTGGAAACGTTCGATCGACACGAAGCCGTCGATCTGATCCAGCAACGGCCGCAGCGCGGCGGCGATGTCCAGGTAACGCTGGCGTCCTGCCGCGTGCGGCAGCACTTCGAAGATCACGGCAATCATTTCATCACCTCCACGAATTCCGGCAGCCGTGCATTGAGCGACGGGCGGTAGCGCCAGTCCATCGTTTGCAAATGCCCTGGCAAGGCTCCGATTGCTTGCGTCACGATCGTCTCGGCCAGCGTCCGGCCGGGGCAGGCATGGCCGCCATGGCCGAAGCCATGCGCGGCCCCCAGCGGCGCCAGGACCAGCAGGATGCCCTGCCCTTGCTTCACGTGCGCACCGCCGAGGGACAAGTCGCATGCAGCGAAGCGCCGCGTGTTGTGGATTGAAGGATCGGCGCGCATCGTACGCTGCACGACACCTGCCCTGTCCGCACCGCGCAGCAACGCCACGATACTGTTTCCCAGCAGGCCGGCCGTCGCTTCATAGGTCTGCGACAGCAGGCCAAGCAGGTTGGCGCGCCTGACCTGCGGATCGTCCCACTCCCCTGCCAGCAGCGGCCCTGGCTCGACGTCGTCCAGTGCCACGAGCAGTTCGTCAGCCGCCCGATGCGCCGCGGCGATCTGCGCCGCGGTGGCCAGCGGCGACAGGCACGCCACGAACTTCCCCGTCGCGCGCGCAATCCCGGTTAGTTGCAGATCGCTGAAGCCCAGCAGGCTCGCCATCGTGCGGACCGGCACGCCGGACACGAAGTCGTTCATGCCCCGCGCATCTCCGATGCGTGCCGCAGCCATCGATGCAGCCACCCGCGCGGCACGCGCGGCCACGACCTCTTGCGGCAGCGCGGCCAGCGCCCGTTGCAGCGCCGCCTTCGGTGCCGCATGACGTTCGCCATCGTTCATCCGCACCAGCGCGCCGAACACATTGCCGGCACTGCCCGCAATGGCAGCCGGCACCGGTTCGTGCACGGGCCGCACATGACAATCGGCATGCGCGAACACTTCCCGCACCAGCGCGGGAGGGGCAGCCACCCACAGCTGCAGGCGCTCGTCGTAGTCGAGCGTGGGCCGGGCAGCCAGCGCCGCATAGTAGGGATAAGGATCGGCGTGGGTGACGGCCGCCAGCGGATCGGCGGGCCAGGTGAGGTCGTGCATGGCGTTTTCCTTTTTGCGTGATGCGATGGCGTGCAGTATGCTGAAAGGCCGTCAATCACAATTCGCCCCCGATCGAACCATGGATGCAGACATGAACCTGGCCCGCCTTGCCGGCGCCATCGCCGAACCGGCCCGCGCGCGCATGCTGTGCAGCCTGCTGGACGGCCATGCGCGCACGAGCACCGAGCTGTCGGTGGTGGCGGACGTGAGCCCGTCCACGGCCAGCGCCCACCTGGCGCGGCTGAAGGACGATGGCCTGCTGCTGCAGCATGCGCAAGGCAAGCACCGCTACTACAGCCTGGCGGGACCGGACGTGGCGGCGGCACTGGAAGCGCTGCTCGTCGTTGCCGGCGTGCCGCGCGCGCCCTTCAGGTCGAACACGCCGGACCGGCTGCGCCACGCCCGCACCTGCTACGACCACATGGCCGGCACGGTGGCCGTCGCGCTGCACGATCGCTTCACCGCGGCCGGCTGGCTGGTCGAGGCGGACGGCGACTATGCGCTGTCGAACGAAGGCGAAGCCGCGCTGGCCGCGGCGGGCATCGACGTGCCGCCGCTGCGCAAGCTGCGGCGCCGCTTCGCCTGTCCCTGCCTGGACTGGAGCGAACGCAAGCCGCACCTGGGCGGCGCGCTGGGTGCGGCGTTGCTGCGCCTCGCATTGCAGAAAGGCTGGGTGGAACAGGATCTCGACAGCCGCGCGCTGGCGGTACCGGCACGGGGCCGGCGTCGCATGCTGGCCACGTTCGGCATCCTCGACGAGCCGCTCGCGCCGTAAATAAGCACGGATTAAGAATGCCTCCGGATGATGGCTTTTCCACCACCTCACCCTTCGGAGAACACGATGAAAAACTGGTTCCGCGCCAACAAGGGCTTCTTCGCCTTCCTGCTGCTGTTCGGGATCTTCCGCACCGCCGTGGCGGACTGGAACCCGATCCCGTCCGGTTCGATGCGGCCGAACCTGCTGGAAGGCGACGTGGTGTTCGTCAACCGGCTGGCTTACGACGTGAAGATCCCGCTGACGGACGTGTCGCTGGGCCGCACCGGCGATCCGCAGCGGGGCGACGTCGTCACGTTCTCGTCGCCGAAGGACGGCACGCGCCTGATCAAGCGCATCGC